>DJWN01000068.1:0-56121 GCA_002440975.1 Bacteroidales bacterium UBA6229 | reverse complement strand
TTGAAAGAATTAGCTACATCCAACAGGCTGAGTGATAAGACGATTAGCTACGAAACCTTGCATCTGGAGGGTAAACTAAAAATTTCTCAGGCAGATTATCTTGGAGCACTTAAACTTTTCGATTCAACCCTTAACGTGATTAAGAGAATAGAGGGCAAAGATGTGCCTGCCAGCATAAAAGTGATCAATTACAAAGGCATTGCATTCTACTATTTAGGCGATCAGGATCAGGCTTTTTATTTCTATCGTGAGGCTTTGGAAAAATGTTTGCAACTCAATATCCGAAACATTGATTTGGCAGATATTTATCAAAACATGGCAATTTCTTTTTCTTTTAGAGGAGAGTTTGACAGTGCGCTTGTTTTTCTTGAAAAGTCAAGAATAGTTCGGGAGGAGATTTTCAGTGATTCGCATCCCAGAATGGCGGGCTTTTATGTGAATTATGGAAGGGTACTTAGTTTGGTTGGAAGAACAGGTGAGGCTTTTCAGCTTTATCAAAAAGCGGATAAAATTATGAGCCAGTTTGCAATCGAAAACGATCTGTGGTGGGGACATCTGCAAATGAATATCGGATCGCATCTTCAGTTAAGAAACGATTATGAAAAGGCTCTTGTATATTATCAAAGTGCTTTAAAGATTTATCAGCATCACTTTCAAACGCACAACCCACTTATTATAGCTGCCTCTAGTAATATTGCGAATATTTTGAACCAGCTTGGAGAGTTTGAGAAAGCAAAGAGTATTTTAATTCCATTTAAGTCAGTTTCAGGTAATACATTAAATAGGGTTCAGTTAGCAAGGAGTTTAGGTCATACGTATGTTGGGTTGGGAGATCATGAAAAGGCGTTGAATGAATTTAGGAATGCAATAATGATTTCAAAAGCCGATCTTGGGAATAATCATTTTGAGACTGCATATGCACGCATTACTTTGGGTGATTACTTGAGAGAACAAGGTGATTATGCCTCAGCTATAGAATATTTTAAAGAAGCTGCGGAAATAATATATAAAATATTTGGAAAAGATGATACAGAATACGCCGATGTTATTCGAAAGTTAGCGCGGGCATATTCATTTAATCATGACTTTGTTCATGCCGACAGTTTGTATGCTGTGGCAGAAAATGTTTTAAAACTTTCTGATATTCCTTCAGCAGAACCAGAAACATTTACTGAAGTTAATAGTTTGATTAATACGCGTTTAGTTGATGTTTATTTTTGGTGGGCATCACTTTATTACAATTGGTTTAAAGCCGATAATGATCTTGAAAAACTGAAAAGAAGTATTAGTCTGTTCGACAAGGCTATCGGTATAACGGATCAGATTGGGCTTTTTCTGACAGATGAAAGCAGGATGTTATTGAATCAAAACTTCAAAACTAAACTTACTGAGGCGATTGATGCCACTGCAGTACTTTATAAACATACGAATGATACAGTTTATGCAGATAAAGCATTTTATTATGCCGAGAAGGGGAGAGCCTCGGTGCTGCTTTCCTCTATTCGTAAATCTGAAGCATTGTTGTTGTCAGGTGTACAGGACTCTATTATTAGGTATGAACAGCAATTGCGTGACGATTTGTCTGTAATTCAAAAATTACTTTACGAAGAACAGCAAAAAAACTATCCTGATGACAACAGAATTGCTTTGCTTGAGAAGAGGCAACTTTTTCTAATGGAATCTATTGACAGGATTTTTGCAAGGATAAGAACTGAATATCCTGGTTATGTGAATCTTATGTCAAGTTCTGGTATTATTTCTTTATCTGAAGTGCAAAATCGATTAAGTGTAGAAGACTATTTCGTTTCCTATGCTTCAGGAGAAAAGCAGTATTATATAATTTACGTAGATAAAAAATCTCGTGGTTTGATAAGAGTTGATGCAGAGAATGTGGAAGTTGAGAAAAACATCGATCATATATTAAGTCAATTTCGCATGGATTTGTCAAGACAATCAAATAGTGATTTTCAAGATTTCCTTGCTTCTTCAGGCTTTCTTTATCACAAGTTAATCAAACCGATAGCCGATATGGCTGAAAGTAAAAAATTGCTTATTTTGCCTGAAGGAAAACTTGGATACCTTCCTTTTGATGTTTTAGTTACAGCTGATAGTTTAGAATTTAACCGCATAGACTACCGTAACTTACCCTACCTGATCCATCAGCACCCAATCTCTTACTGCTATTCTGCTACGCTGCATTTTTCGCAAAGAGAACTTAAACAAAACGGAAATGGCAAATTGATGGCTTTTGCGCCGGATTACAGCGGTTTTAAAAGCATTAAGCTGAATGAGAGCGATACGATTTTCCTGAGTGAACTGCCTTTTGCCAGAATAGAATCTGAAAAGGTACTCAATATTTTTAAAGGCAAATTGGCAGCCGGGAGTGACGCATCAAAATCAAATTTTCTCAATCAGGCTGCTGAGTACAGTTATCTGCATCTGGCTATGCATACCATTATAAATGACGATAAGCCATTGTATTCCAGACTGATATTTCAGCAACAGGAGGATAGTCTGGATGCTTATTCTATTGGCACGTATGAACTTTTTGGTTTGGATCTAAAGGCCTCTCTCGTGGTTTTGAGTGCCTGTAATACCGGAACGGGCAAATACCGCGAAGGCGAAGGAATTATTAGTCTTACAAGAGGTTTTATCCATGCAGGAGTGCCATCAATTGTGATGACAAATTGGGAGGTGCATGACCAGACGGGTTCGTGGATGATGGAACGCTTTTATGATTACCTGGACGATGGCATGAGTAAAGATGTTGCTTTGCAGCAGGCAAAAATTGATTTCCTGGAGCAGGCTAATCAGCTCAAGGCACATCCTTATTTTTGGGCCTCTTATGTTGTTATCGGGGATGCTACGCCAATAAGCAAGGGCCAGCTATTCAATTGGTATGTTGGTTTAGGTGCGATTGTCTTGCTTTGTTTTTTTTTGTTGGGTTATCGATTGATCAAAAGTAAAATTACTGCCAATAGTTAACAGTAGAGCTTTCAAAAAGATTGCATCCTCGTCAGGAAATTGAATTCCATCAGACGAGGATGCATATGATAAGCGCAAGTTTGTAAAAGCTTTCCCCCCGGATACTTGCGCTGCTGGAATTGTTGATTATGGGAATCAACGAGAAAAGGTTCAGTAAGCGTTCAGCTCTTTTAAGATTTTGATGGCTTTTGTTTTGTACACCCCATTATCTTCTGCAATTTTTCTGAAGCTTTCGATGGCATTATTTCTATTGCCAAGGCGCAACTGGCAAAGACTTTGATACCATTCTGCCTGATCAACAAACAGATTATCATTGTGCTTGATGATGGCTTCAAATTTGGTTGCTGCATCTTTAAATTCGCCAAGTTCCATCATTGAGAGCCCGCTGTACAATTTTCCCATCAGGTTGTTGGGTGCTTTTTCGAACATCTCAATAGCAGCATCATAATTGTGCAGCTCATAAAATTGCATACCGTCAAGTACTGGTTGTTCCAGCGAATTGGTTGCTGACCGCACATTGAATGAAGCAGATTCAGCAACGAAAAACTGTTCGTAAAGTGCCTGATTGCTTGTGTTATGCTGCAATTTTATCAGACCAATGCCAATGCTCACAAGTATCACAAGGCCAGCAGCGATTGCAGAAACTCGTCTCCAGCCCATCCAGATATGCTTGCCATTGGTATGTTTTTGCCTGATGTCGTTCAGTTCATACATAAGCTGATGTTTTTTATTTGCGTGAGGACCGTAGGTGATTTTGTATAAACGAAACTCTTCTGCAAGGGAAGCGTCAACTTCCAGAGATTTCTTAAACTCCCACAAATCACCTTCTTCCAGTTCGCCTTTGATATACTTCTCAAATTTTTCAAGGTCTTTCATAGTCAGTTAGGTTTTGATATTCCGGATCATGTTTGATCCAATTTAACAGTTTTCGCAGGCACTTTCTCCTCTGATTATATACAGCCTGGTTGGAAAGGTAGTTTAGCTTTTTTGCTATTAGGCTGGTATCCATATCCATATTAGAAAGCTTTATCAATTGGATGCAGGTCGGACTAAGCTTTTTTATGTATTTAAGCGAAAGCCTTGCCATCACCTGCTGGCGCATCAACTCCCTGAGTGTATCAGTATTTTCATAGGGAATCAGCTCCAGTATTTCATTGGTAAAATTGCTCTCTTTTTGGGATTTGTGATAATGTTTAAACCAAAGTTTACGTGCCACAGTAAAAAAGAACGCCTGAAAAGGAACATCAAGATTGAAATCCTGTTGATGGGCGTAATCATAAATTACCCCCATGGTATCCTGAAAAATATCCCATGCATCGCTTTCCGTTCCCCGTCTATTTGTTACGAAATCAGCAAGCTGATCAAAATATGTTTCATAGACGAAATTCAGAATCTCGCGGTCATGTTTTTTGATACCTTCCAGTATTTCAACAGAACGATATATGTTGTCCCCTTCACCCATTATATTCCAAAAATTTCAAAATCTAATCACTTTTTTTTAATTATTTTTAAAAATATTTTTTAAATAATTGATAAAGAATATATTAACAAGTCATTTTTTTGCCCAAGTTTACATAATGTAAAAAAGAAAAATCAGCTACAAACTTAATGAAATGCGCTGGAAAAAGGTAATTTTACACAAAAATACAAACCTATGTTGTTTAAACTTCGTTTTTGGCCGGCTTTTTTTAAATTTATTTTGACTTGTCTGTTCCTATTGTTTCTATTTCAGGAATTGATTGCTCAAAAATCAGATTCGTTCAGAATTGCTTTTTATAATGTAGAAAACTTTTTCGACACGGAAATAGATTCAACACGCGAATACAATGCCTTTACACCAGATGGTGAACAATCCTGGAATTTTTATCGTTACCGCAAAAAGCGGACAAATCTTTTCAAAACCATAATAGCAGCAGGAGAGGGGAATCCGATTGCCTTGATTGGAATGTGCGAGATTGAGAATGATAAGGTTCTCAGAGATTTGATCTTAAGTACACCGCTCAAAAACTTTGATTACCAATATGTAAATTACCCTTCACCTGATCGCAGAGGCATCGATGTGGGGCTTATCTATCAGCGAAGTAAAATGCGTTTGATTGCAAGTGAACCCATCGCATTGAAGGATCCCGAAAACGAACAATTCAGATCGCGTGATATCCTTTATGCTTCCTTTTTAGTTCAAACAGATACGCTGCATGTGTATATCAATCATTGGCCTTCGCGATGGGGTGGAGAACTGCCTACAAAACGCCTGAGGATGCTGGCAGCACAAACGCTTCGCAAACATGTTGACTCAATTAGTTTGGTTCATCCTGAGGCCAAAGTGATCATCATGGGAGATTTTAATGATAAACCAACTGATGCAAGCATTTTAAAGGGATTACAGGCACTTGCATCAGAAGAAGTAACAGAGCCGCATCAATTGGTCAATCTCTTTACAAATCCAGCAGAATTAAGTTTTGAGGGCACTTTAAAACATCAGTACGATTGGCAGATCTTTGATATGATCATTGTATCACAGACCTTACTTAAAAATACCGGCTTGAGTGTAATTAAAGGCAGTCAGCGAATTTTTGCTCCCGATTTTTTGTTTGCTGATGACGAGCGTTATATGGGTAAGAAACTTTTCAGGACTTACGTTGGGCCGCGTTATGTGGGTGGATTTGCCGATCACCTGCCTGTTTTTGTTGATCTGGAGTTTGTGAATGAGTGAATCAGCTGTTGTTTAGGCTGTTCAGGAAATCAGAGATTTCACTGATATCCAAAATTTTATCAATTTTTCCGGTTGCAATAGCTGCTTTGGGCATAATATCTGATTCGGCAGTTGCAGGGTTTTGTGCCATAGTGAAACCACCATGCGCTTTGATGACTTTAACTCCATTTGCTCCGTCGTGGTTGGCTCCGGTGAGGATGATCCCAATTAGTCGTTCGCGATAAACCGAGGCGGCAGTTTCAAAAAGCACATCAATCGAGGGTCGGGCATAGTTTACCTTTTCTTCTACCGTCAGGCTGAAAGTCTGGTCAGCTTCGATAAGCAGGTGAAAATTTGGCGGGGCTATATAGGCATAGCCTTGTTTAATTTTTTCGCGTTCGTCAGCTTCTTTCACTTGTAGGATGCCCAGTTGATCCAGAAAATGTGCCAGGTAATTTTCGGAATGCGGGCTCAGATGCTGAACGATGATCAGGGGAATACGAAATCCGGACTTCAAACCTTCGATTAGATTTTTCAGTGCGTACATACCTCCTGCAGATGAACCAATGACGATGGCCTCATAAGTTTTCATTTCAGGATTTTTTTCTGGAAGATCTTTTCGTTGGGATTTAGGATTAAAAAATGATCCTGAACGGTAGAGAACATGATGTTTTCTTTAGAGCCCAGTCCTAAAAAGCCACCCATGATCAGGCTGTCGTTAAAGAGGTTCAGCACTTTATTTTGCAGGCTCCTGTCGAAATAGATCAACACATTTCGGCAGATGATCAGGTGGGTTTCAGCAAAAACGCTGTCAGTTACAAGGTTATGACTGGCAAACACTATGTTTTTCCTAAGTTCGGGATCAAAGCGAACTGCATCATAGCGGGCAGTGTAGTAATCCGAAAAGGAGTTTTTACCACCGGCAGCCTGATAGTTAAAAGTGTATTCCTTGATTTTTGATACGGGATATATGCCTTTTATAGCTGTTTCGAGTACTTCGGTATTAAAATCTGTGGCATAAATCTGCGAGCGATCATATAGCCCTTCTTCTTTGAGGAGGATTGCAAATGAATAGACTTCCTCGCCGGTGGCACATCCGGCGTGCCAGATTCTTAGGTACGGATAGGTTCGCAACAAAGGGATCACCTCTTTTCGCAGGCTTAAATAAAAGGATGGGTCGCGATACATTTCCGTTACATTGATCGAAAGATCTTTGAGAATCATGGCCAGTATGTTGGAATGATGCAGAATTTGATGCTGAAGCTCGGATAAAGATTTCAGCCCCAGCTGTTGCATGCGAAAAATAAGTCTGCGTTTTATATGGGCTTTGTTATAGTTTCTGAAGTCGTAGCCATATTGTCTGACCAAGGCCTCAAGCAAAAGCTCCATTTCGAGTTGCAGAATGGAATCGTCAAAATCAGGATTTTCGGACGGGTTCATAGGCTTGTATTACGGCAACTCAGCACTAATTATTGTATAACCACACGCGCAAAAGCGAGATCAGTTTGGCCGTGTCAACGGGTTTAGAAAGGTACTCGTTGGCTCCTGCGGCCAGACATTTTTCGCGGTCGTCTTTCATAGCCTTGGCAGTGAGGGCAATGATAGGAAGTTTTTTGTATTTGTTTTCTTTTCTGATGATTCTCATTGCCTCATAACCATCCATCTCAGGCATCATAATATCCATCAAAATCAGGCTGACGCTATTATTGGCTTTGAGTTTTTCGATCCCTTCGCGTCCGTTTTTGGCAAAGATCACTTTGATGTCATAGCTCTCTATCACGCTGGTCAATGCAAAAACATTACGCATATCATCATCTACTATCAATATTGTTTTACCCTTCAACACATCTTCAGGAGGTTGTATTTTTCGGAGCATCTCCTGTTTTTTTTCTGAGAGCTTGCTCTCTATCTGATGCAGGAAAAGGGTGGTTTCGGACAGTAAGCGTTCAAAACTCCTGGCACCTTTCAGTATGATGCTGCTTGCATACTGCTGTAGCTTGATGTCTTCTTCTCGGCTTAATTCGCGGGCAGTATAAACCACAACAGGTAATTCAAGATTTGGGTGATTCTGTTTAAGCGTGTCGAGCAACTCAAAACCTGACATATTTTTCAATCCCAAATCCAGGATCATGCAATCAAACTGTGTGTTGTTTATTTCGCTGAGTGCTTCTTCACCTGAACCAACTGCAACAATTTCAATATTGTCGCCTTGCATCAGATTGGAAATGCTTTTGCGCGTAGATTCATCGTCTTCAACAACGATGAGTTTTTTGAGTGGGTTTTTGACGATGTGTTCCAGGTTGTTGAAAACTTCGTCAAGTTCTTCTTTTTTAACAGGTTTACTCAGATATCCCACTGCACCTTGTTTGAGATGCTCGATTGATTTGTCGGCAGCCGAGATATAATGCACGGGTATGTGCCGGGTGCGCGGATTCTTTTTCAGTCGTTGCATCACTTCAAATCCGTCGATGCCGGGCAGTCCGATATCTAGTATGATGGCATGAGGCGTATAAAAATCTGCAAAATGCAAACCTGCTTCGCCATCGTGGGCAATGATGCATTTGAACCTGTGCTCGTGTGCCAGGTCGTGCAGGATGCGCGTAAAGTTTTTATCGTCATCAATAATCAGCAGCACCAAATCGCCATCGAGTATGGCATTTCTATCGTCATTGGTTTCCTCAAACTCTTGCAAGTTTTGATTTTTCTTTTCGGAGGATTTTTCTTTTTTTGGATTGGTAATGTTTTCCGGAATGATCTGATTTTCGCTTGTATCTTTAGCATCCGGTTCTTCTGTGGTTTCAGGCCTTACATAATTTTCAGGAATGATTACCGTAAAGCTCGTTCCTTTGCCTTCGGTGCTGCTAACATGAATTTCGCCACCCAGAAGCTCTGAGAAACCTTTTGAAATGCTCAATCCCAGACCCGTGCCACCATATTTGCGGCTTGTTGTTCCATCAGCCTGCTTAAAGGCTTCAAAAATCACCTGAAGCTTATCTTCGGGGATGCCGATGCCGGTATCTATCACAGAAAAGGCAATGGCATTTTCGTGGCTGAGGTTTTTGTTTCGGAAGCTGAACTTTTCCTCAAGTCTAAACACATTCAAGCTGATACTACCTTCGTGCGTAAACTTGATGGCGTTGGAATATAGGTTTTTGATGATTTGTTGAAAACGTTGGATATCTGTGCGCACAAAGGCCGGCAACCCCTTGGAGATGGAAACAAAAATGTCCAGACCTTTTTTAGCAGCAACAGGTTCGAAGCTTTTTTTGATGAAATGACTGAGGTCTTCCAGGTACATCTGTTCGATATACAACTCAATTTTACCTGATTCTACTTTGCTTAAATCCAGAATCTCATTGATCAGCTCAAGCAGGTCGCTGCCTGAGCCATTGATGGTGCGGGCATATTCAAGCTCCTTTTCGTCGAGGTGTTTTTTTCTGTTTTCGGCCAGCAGCTGCGAAAGTACCAGGATACTGTTTAGGGGCGTACGCAGTTCGTGCGACATATTGGCTAAAAATTCTGATTTGTATTGCGAAGCCTGTGCCAGGTCTTTCGCCTTTTGTTCTATTTCATTTCTGGCTTTTTCCAGCTCAAGATTTTTTTGGCGTATGGCATCGCGCTGCATCTCAAGTGCTTTGGTGCGTTCTTCCAGTTCTTCGTTGGTCACTTTGAGCTCTTCCTGCTGGGCCTGTAAGTTTTCTTCCGAAACCTTTAATGCATTCGTCTGCTCCTGCAATTCTTCATTGGCCTGCCTCAGTTCTTCCTGCTGAACGGCAAGTTCGTTGGCTTGTTCCTGCGTTTGGGTAAGTAGCTTTTGAACTGTTTCGGCGGCCATCACAGTTTTTATGGCGATCGCCATATTGGCACGAGCCATCCGAAGGAAGGTTTCCTTAACAGGACTAAAGCGTTGTAAGGAAGCATATTCGATCACACCAAAAGTTTTTCCTTCGTGAACCAACGGACATAAAACATATTGAACGGGTTTGAAACTACCCATTCCGAGCCGTATCTTTTTTTGATTTTCCTGATCTTCGATCACCAGCAATTGCTGATCCTTGGCCACCTGGCCGATCAGCCCTTCATTAAGGTTGAAATGTTTTTTGAGATTGGGGTCATCCGGATCAATCGAAAAGCCTGCTTTCAGGTCGAATTGATTCTCCTTTTCATTGACCAGATAGATGAGACCCAGATTTGCTTCCAGATAGCGGCAGGTGAAGTTGATGATCGAAGCGGCCAGTTTTTGTGTATTGGCTTGTCCGCTAAGGCCTGCATCCAACTCGTTGATGCCGCTCTTGAGCCAGTTTTGGTTTTTGTTATCCTCGGCATTCTGTGCCAGCGTGCGGGTCATTTGGTAAAGTGCCACATTCAGGGTGTCTTTTTCGCTACGCGGAACTACCGTTACGCTGTAATCGCCTTTTGCAATGCGGTTGGCCTGATCAACAACTTGTTTCAGACTTTCGACCAGCTGATTCATGGAAGTCCCTAAAAGGTCTTCTTCATTTTGGACTTCTACTTTTTCGGTATAATCTCCCTTAGTCATTAACCTGGCAACATTGGCATAACTTTCGAGCTTGTCAACCAGCTTGTTAAAGGTAGAAACCATTTCGCCAATTTCGTTCTGGGGTGCTTTGATTTGTTTGCGCGACACCTTACCAACAGCCACTTCCTTTGCCCATGACGACAGCTGTTTGATTGGATTGACAAACCATCGTGTAACTAAAATTGAAGTAAAAAACACCAGGATGAACGTAATGATAAACGAGAGTTTAACGATGTCGGAAAGCTTACGGGCATAGGCAAAAGCTTCGCTGTGTTCTATTTCTTCAACCAAAACCCAATTTACGCCCATGGGTTCCAGTATATCGAGGTTGCGGTAGATGCCCAGGACGTATTTGCCTGTTTTGTCGGAGTCGTAAGTTGAAACTTTTTCGCGATCCAGTTCCCGCTCTTCGAGGGCCTGTTTGTTATTACGATTGCGCAGGTAAAACAGCCAATCCGTAACTTTGGTGTTATTTACGCTTAACTGCATGATATCATCTTCATTGCCAAAACGCATGGACGAACGCAGCAGTCTGTCGCTCCCAACGATGTAGGCCTGACCTGTTTCGCCATAGCCGGCATCCTGCTGAATGATCTGATTGATACGATCCATCGTAATTTGGAGTGCTATCAAGCCTATCAGACTGTCGGCTGAATTCACAACCGGTTGCACAAAATGTCCGGTGATGATGTTGAAGGAAGGTTCGTAAAAATCCAGATCAGAGAATCGCAAAGTGTTGGTCTCTAGTGCATCTCTGGTTGCGTTGGCAAAACCTGTGAATCGATAGGGACCCGTAAAAAGATTGGTTCCCAGATCAGCTTCTTCGCGCAGGCTGAACAGGATATTGCCTTTGTTATCCATGAAATAGATGTCGTGATAGCCATTTTTGTGCGCCAGGTCTTTAAATTCGTCACGGTGTTCGGCAGTGAGCTGAATCCATTCGGGGTTATGAGTATATTCATCCAGTTCCTTTCCGCTACGCTTCCAGGCCAATTTGAGCTTTTCGATGAATTCAATGTCATTCCGCTGTCTGCTGTTAAGTTCCAGAAAATCAACTATTTCATTAAAAAAGGTGTTGATGTAGGCAACCCTGAGCTGGGAAGTGGTGTTAAGTGATTTTTCGGCCACTATAGTGAGCCCGTGGTAGGCATTCAGGAAATTGATAAAACTGATAGAGGCCAATGGGATGATCGAAATAGCCAGAAACCAGATCAGCAAAGATTTTCCAACACCAATATAGCGCCATGATCTGAATGAATATTTGATCTTTTCCCAAGTGGTTGCATTATTATAATCCAGGTTATCCATATTGGTTTATTGTATCAGTTAGTGCTGATTATTCAGTGGGTAGATTGGCAGCAAATTTCTCAATGGTGTCGTATAGCTCGCTTGGATTTACAGGTTTTGTGATGTAATAATCCATTCCGGCAGCCAGGCATTTTTCGCGATCGCCTTTCATGGCATGTGCTGTCATAGCAACGATGGGGGTGTGATAATCTTTGTCGATTTCGGACAAACGAATCTTGCGCGTAGCTTCAAAGCCGTCCATCTCGGGCATCTGTACATCCATCAGGATGAGGTCGTATTTGCTGTTGCAGGCTTCATCAAGAGCAATCTTGCCATTTTCGACTGCCTTAACCTTCCAGCCTTTTTTCTCTAACAATTGCACCACAATCTTGCGGTTGATGATTTGATCTTCGGCGACCAGGATTTCGAGTGGCTTTTCGGGCGGTTTGATTTCGGCCGGAAGCTTACTTTCCTCTTCCCTGATCTGTTCTTTCGATCCGAATAAAGTGATTAGCAAATGACGTAAGTCGTTTTGAAGCACAGGCTTGGTGAGGAATTCATATTTCTGTGCTTTTTGGAGTTTCAGAATTTCGATATTGGCTTTGGAAGGGGAGAGCAGAATAATGGCCGTATCAGGTTTCAGGCTGTCTTGCTTTTTTAATTCTTCGGCCACTTCCACTCCGTTTTTATTTTTCAGGTAAAAGTCGATCAGGATGAGGTCGAAATTGTGTTGTTTCAAAAGGTCGGAGCATTTATTACACTCTGAGGTATAAACATTTTGAAGTCCCCAATGGTCGAGAAGCCGTGTGATTACTTTTGCCGATTGCTCATGATCATCAATTACCAAAACTTTATAGGAATCATTGGGTTGTTTGAGGTGCAGCTCCCAGGGTTTTTCTTTTTGGTTGCCGGTAACCATATTGAGCCTGAAGTAAAACTTGCTTCCCAAACCAGGCGTGCTGCTTACACTGATTTTTCCTCCCATCAAGTTCACAAGCTTTTGGCTGATATTCAGCCCCAGCCCGGTGCCTCCATGTTTACGGGTGGTAGAGGTGTCGGCCTGGGTATAGCTGTCGAACAGCTGCTGTTGTTTATCTTCGGGTATTCCTATTCCGGTATCTTCAATAGCAAATTCCAGGCTGATTTGTTCTTCGATATGTTCCAGCATTTTCACTTTAACCGATACGGTTCCTTCTTCGGTAAACTTGCTGGCATTACTTAAGAGGTTGATTAATATCTGTCTGATTCTTAATGGGTCACCGATGAGGATATCAGGGATGTCAGGATCAATATCGCAGACAAATTCCAGCTTTTCCTGAAAAATCTTTACCGACAGCAGGTTGACGATTTTTTCGATCAGCTCGCGGATGCTAAATTCTATTTCTTCCAGTTCCAGCTTGTCGGCTTCTATCTTTGAAATATCAAGAATTTCGTTGATGATTTCGAGCAGCGATTCGCCTGAAGTTTTAATATCCATCAGTCTTTCGCGCTGTTGTGGTCCTATCTCATCATCCATCAGCCCCAGATCGGCCATGCCGATGATGCCATTAAGCGGTGTACGAATTTCGTGACTCATGGTGGCCAGGAAGGCACTTTTGGCTGTTGTAGCATCTTCAGCAATTTGTTTGGCTTGGTTTAGTTCGGCTATCGATTTGCTTAACTTGCGTGTAGTTTCTTCGAGAGCGTTTTTGTGTTGAAAAAAATCAATGAAAGCCTTGATCTTGCTCTGTAAAATCTCCAGATCGAGAGGCTTGTAGAGGTAATCCACAGCACCCGATTCGTATCCTTTGAAGATGTGTTGGCGTTGTTTGCTGATGGCGGTGATAAAAATGATGGGAATAAATTTGGTACGTTCACTGCTTCGCATGATTTCGGCCACTTCAAAACCGTCCATACCGGGCATTTGTACATCCATGAGTACCAGCGAGATGTTGTGCTCGAGCATGATTGCCAGAGCTTCGTTGCCAGAGGATGCTTTGATTATGTTAAGGCTCTCATTTTCAAGGATTCCTTCGAGTGTGAGAAGGTTTTCCGGTCTGTCGTCCACGATCAGGACATTGAACTTGGGGTGGTCTCTCATGGTCTTTATTTTTTAGGGGAGCAAGCTTAGATTCCGAAAGCAAATTTAAGTATTTACATGGATCATACAAAAAAGATACAATTATGTTATCAACGGTTGCAGATATTAACAAAGTCGCAGTTTTTGCAATAGCTGCGATCATCGGTTTGTTGAATGGGCAGGTCAGGATCCAGAATTTCTTCAACAAGACTGAACAGTTGTTTTTCAATTTGTTGGAGCGATTCGTTGTGTCCTGAATTATCGGGTAGTTGTAAGTTGAACAAGCCTGAGCCTGCTTTTTGAAGGCTGATAATGCCACAAACGAAATCCGCTTGTGCAAAACTTAAGTCGGATCGGCTGACCAAAAGCCAATACAAAGCCAGTTGAAGGGCTTTGGTCTTTTTGCTGTTCAAAAGATCATCCCAGGTTTTCAGCTTTAGGTCGGCATCTTTCACTTGTCCTGTTTTGTAGTCGATCAGGCGATAATCACGGCCTTGCTGATCAATTCTGTCAATGGTTCCCTTAATATTAACACTTATATTATTAAGCGTATAGCTTGTTTCAACCGGATGCTCCAGTTCTTTGATTTGGATGGGTTTGGCAGGATCGAGATTTTGTTTTTCGTGCCACAGAAAATTGCTTACAAACTGATAAGCTACTTCTTTGATTATTAAGCTATTGCCTATATCTGCCAGACCGCCTGGAATCAGATTTTGAATGCTGCTTTCGAGCACTTCACGACTCCTGCTAACGATCTGATCAAGCATTTTTTCGTCCAGACGTTTACCAACGTAGGGTTTATACAGCAATTCGAGGGTTTCGTGGACGATTGTTCCCAACTCATTCAATTTGATGGATTCGTCAAATTGTGCACTGGTCTGCAGACGTAAAATATCTGAAAGATAAAACTTTAACGGACATTCCAGGTAATGTGCCAGGCTGGAAGGTGAAAATCCGGATGCGGCTTTTTGATATATCCGGTTAAGCACTTCCTCTCTTTTCTGTATTGTAATTTCCTCGGTGAAGGAAGTTTGATGGGAGTCGAAATTGAAATCATATTGGGTGATGCTGACTTTTGGATTGGCAACTGCCAGCTCATGAAAGATTTGCCGGATGTAACGGCTGGGTTCGCCACTGCCAAAGTCGCCTGCATCAATGTTATAATACAGGTGAATATTTTCGGCATTTTGTATCAATCTGTAAAAATGATAAGCCGTAACAGCTTGTTTATCAGCGAATGAAGTAAGTCCGAATGTTTTTCTGATATCGGATGGGATGAGCGAATGATTAGGTTGTTTGCGTGGCAGCACACCTTCGTTCAGGCTGAGAATATGCACATTTTTGAAGCTCAGATTACGTGTTTCGAGTAGGCCCATGATTTGCAAACCCTGAAGCGGTTCGCCTGTGAATACTACTTTTTGTGCCCCGGCAACAGACAGGAAAATGGATGCAATTGACTGCAAATCAGATTTGTGTCGATGATTGCTAAACAGTTGTTCAAGTTTGTTAAAAATCCGTCTGGCCAGATTCAATTGGTTAAAAAGGAAAACAGATTCCTTTTTGTTGTATGCATCCAGCCGGGATTCGATCAACGACAAAAAATCATTGATCACAGCAAACTGATTGCTGCTGTTTTCATCGGCTGACTGGAGAATTGTGTTGATATATGTTTTAAGCGAAATATTTTCGGTTAATTCTAACAATTTGTTTTTACCGGAAAACTTAATTCCTGATTGTATAATTTTCATGCGCCAGGCCAGCAATGCCTGGTGGGTATTTTGATCCAGCAGACTTTGGTTAAATTCATGCGAAAAAACGCCAAGCAAGGGCTTCAGGTAAATTTCCTTATAGCCGGAATGCTGCATGGCCAGTTGAAAATCGAGGTAAAGCCTGATAAACTGAAAGCAAGCGGTTTTATTAAACGGGAAACCCAGAGTGGCATTAAAGCTTTCATAGTCGTCGGGGATGCTGTTCATCACTGGTATGAGCAGGTTTTCGTCGCCCAAAACAATAGTTGCTGCCGGATCGTAATTGTTTATGAGTTCATGGCCTAAAGCCTTGGCTTGCAACACATCGCCCGTAACAGCATGTAGGTGGAAATGAAATTCGCGACTGAGCAAATTGTTTGAGATGAAACGAATTTCCTGCTCTTTTTTTATTCCTTTCAGGAAATCCCGGATGGCATTTCCGGCTTCGTGCAGGCCAAAAAACTGCTTTTCCAGATAGTAATGATCCAAATCCCAAAATATCAATGCTTTATCATTCAGAATCAACTGTTTCACCAGCTTCGATTCTGCCTTGGTGAAAGCATTGAACCCAGCAAAAATTACCTGATGAGCATCAATTTTTTGAATTAGCTTTTCAACATCCAGTTCAGCAAGTTCTCTTGCAATTTTGCCTGCATAAGCCAGACCTTTCGACTTGAGATTTTCGTTGAGTTGCTGGTAATCGTTCTTCAGCTGACGAAAGAAAAAGATGTATTTCTTTTCGCTTTCGGTAAGTGGCGATCCATCAGGATGCCATAATTCAAGTGCTTTGGCTTCTTTCAAAAAGCTGAACAAAGCTTCAGAATCAACCATTTGGTGGTCAATCTCGTTGAAGTCTTCGGCCATTTGCGCAGCGAGGCCTGCAAATTCAGCTAATGCCAGGGCGTCGGTTTTTTGTTGAGCGGTCTTGATGCTCATCAACTCAAACTGAATGGTTAAGGGATCAGCCTGCAACTGATTGCTCCACGATTCAAAAGCTTCTTCGATGGTAGCAAGGGTGGGAAGCAGTGTGCTCTTGTTGAGCTTTTCGACCAATGTTTTTTTAAAGAAGATACCCGCACGTTTGTTCGGGAAAACGATCATTAAATCATGCAGTCGATTGCGGTATTTATTGAGGATGAATTCCGAAAGTTGGTCGAGAAAGCCTTGCATGATTCAGTTGGTTTCAATTTGTTTAAAGTAATTTTCAATGGCTTGAAATTCAGCAAATTTACCCATATCAAACCAATAACCAGGGTTTATTACTTTGCTTTTCACGGCATTTGTTTTAGCCAGTCGGAGGTATAAATCAATGATGCTGCCAAATCTGGTTGGCAGTTTATCGAATAGCTCAGGTTTGAACAAATGTATGCCACTAAAAGCCAGTTCGCTATAATTAGTTTGTGGATGGTGTACCCATTTAAAAGCTGATTTTTCAAGATGCTGCCAGCCAATAAGTTGTTTATTATTGTCGAAAAGTAACTTTCTGGTTGAAGGCCTGTCCTGAGTGAGCAGCCAGGCAGCATCACCGGACTTTTCAAATTGATCGGTGACTGACTTCAGATCAAGATTGGTGAGTATATCCACGTTATGCACCAGCACGATTTCACTTTCAGCAAAATAACTTCTGGCATTTAGTATTCCTCCGCCTGTCTCGAGCAAGGTTTTCCGTTCGTCAGAAATATCTAGTATAAGGTGTTGATATTGAGTTTGTTTGAGGTGATCAATGATTTGATCCGCAAAGTGATGAACATTGACCACGAAATGTTTAAAACCTTGATTTTCGAGCTGATGAATTACTCTTTCGAGCAGGCTGATGCCATTGATTTTTACCATGGCTTTCGGCTGGTTTTCGGTCAGTTCCGAGAGACGGGTTCCTTTTCCGGCTGCCAGTATCATCGCTGTTCGTTTTGTGCTCATGACGGATTTTTCAGGGCTTTACAAAGTCGGTCGGCTTTATTCGACTGATGCCCGCACTTGCAACACATAAAGGCTTTCGAGTCTTTAAATTCGGCAGGCTTTTTATTGTTTTTGCATTTTTTGTCACTCATCCTCAAAAGCTTGTTCGTGGTGTTTACAACTAACAATCAGCTCGGGGTATTTTGTTCGAAGCCGCACAGTGATTTCTTCTGCACAAAAAACCGAACGGTGCTGTCCGCCGGTGCATCCAAAGCTCACCATCAGCTTACTGAATCCACGGGCGTGATAGTTTTCGATGGCTTCAGATAGCATTTGCACTGTTTGATTTAAAAATTCCTGTACTTCATTTTTGGAGGCTAAAAATGTTTTTACGGCATCGTCACGCCCTGTAAGCATTTTGTATCGGGCTTCGCGGCCTGGATTGGGCAAAAAGCGACAATCGAAAACAAAGCCGCCACCGTTTCCGCTTGTATCATGCGGGATGCCTCCTTTTTTATAGGAGAAGCTGTTGACTTCAATATTTAATGAGCTAAAAGCTTGTTTTTGAGCTATCTGATATTGATCTTTCAGTAAGGCCAGTTGGCTCCAAACCGATTTTAATTCATCAATCTTTAATTCAGTCGTAAAATTATTTAGTTGGTCCGACAAGCTGTTGAGCGCAAACGGAATGCTTTCCAGGAAGTGTGATTTTTTTTGAATCAAACCCCTGAACCCATAGGCTCCCAATACCTGCCCAAGCCTGAGCAGCACAAATCCCGGAAAATGTTGTTCGAATGAATCAACAAGTCCTGGCTCGTGAATTTTCAGATTATTCAGGTAATGTTGTATTAATATTTTGCGAAAGGTGGCTGGAATTTGGGCTTTTGCCTGAAAAAGCAGCGAAACCAGATCATAGGCCAAAGGCCCCGGACGGGCTCCCTGAAAATCAATGTAATAGTTTTTGCCCTCGTGAATCATAATGTTGCGTGACTGAAAATCGCGATACATCAGAAAATTTGCAGGTTCGCTGGCAAGGAATGCAGCAAAAGCTTCCATGTCGCACAGAAGCCTAAATTCGTTGTAGTGCAGTTGTGGGTGCAGTTTTACGAAATAATAGTAGAAGTATTGCAAATCGGCCAGAATGGCTTTTTGATCGAAAGCGGCTGCTGAATAAGTCTTCGAAAAGTCAATAGTTTTGCTTCCTTCCAGTTGAAAATGAATCAGATCTTTCACCGCATCCCTGTAGAAATCAAGCAGCGAAGGATGAAATTCACCCTGTGTAAGCGACTGCTGAACAAGTGTGAAAAGACTCGTTGTTCCTAAATCCTCTTGTAAATAGTATTGCCTGTCTGCGCTGAAAGCAAAAACCTTTGGAACCGGAAACCCAATTTTCGTGAGCATTTCCGAGAGATAAACAAAAGCCATGTTTTCATCTGTTTGCTCGTTCCACACCCCAATCAGGGAGGTTTTTTTGCTTAGTAGTCTGTAGTAAAGTCGTCCGGAACCAGACTCTGGCAGGGGATGGATTTCGACTGGCGGAGAACCGACATGCTCCCTGAATAGTGCTTCGAGACGTTTTTTAAGTGTTTGTAGTTCAATCATCAGATTTATTGCTGCTTAAGCGGATAATTTTGAACAGGCTAAAGTACATCATTTGGATCAATTGAGCGGTGGGATGAGAGCAGAAGATAAAAACTCCCCCCTAAAGTCAGGAGATAAATTGTTCATTTAAATTTTAGAGGCATTTCAAGTAATGTTGGCGAAATCGTGCAGATGTCTGCCAGCAGGAAGCAGGATAGTAGTTTAATTTCAACAGAAGAAGGAGCTGGCTTCCCGGGTAAATTTGGAACGGCACAGTTTTCATTGGCTTTTTTATCAGAAAAAAAAATCTTTTGTAATTCTTATGAAAATTTTTATATTTGGAAATTGATTTTAAAATGTAACGAGATCAACTGAAACCAGAGTATAACGCAGGCTATTGCCATGTTTTTAAAAAGATACAGCGTAATAACTCAGTCCAGAGAGCCACCAATTTTTGATTCTTCCTAAAGGTCGAAGGGCTGGAAATATTGTATTTTGTAAATAAGTGGAGTTCAGCAACCACCTTAAAAAACGAGGTGTATCCGAAAAACCATACGAGTAGGAAATTATAATAGGAGAAAAAATTATGAGTACAATTTTAGGAAAAGATGAACAAAAAATTAAGGAGGCAACATTTACTGCCAACCTTATTCTGTTTTGGCTAAAAGCAAATTATGTTCTTACCAACAAAAGGATTACAGGCCACACCCCCAATACGCTTTTAGGCCTTATCCCCCTTGGGCAGGCACAAGTTTCCCAGCCGCTTAATACAGTGGCTTCGGTAACGAGCTCAACAAAATTTTCATTTATAAGGCTTCTGATTGGTCTGATTTTAGTAATTGCTGGTTTTGCTCTTATCGGCTCATTTGGTATTATCCTTTTGATTTTGGGCGCAGTTAATATACTCAATTGTTATACTGCAACATTCGTTGTTACAAACAATGGTGGCCAAAGTGTTGGCTATGAGATTTCTATTCTCGAAAAATCAAAGGTGGTAGAATTTGTAGATGAAATTAATACCGTTATTGCTGATTTATGATTTTTTTTATTGCTGTCCGGTATGATTAACGTAATGAAATAAACGCTTAATCGTTGGAATAATGACGTCCCGAAGGTAAGGGACGTCATTATAATTTTACCGGACAACAATGATTCTGAATAAGGTTAGTTCCTTAAAGCTTTAAGGACTTTTTATTTTTTTTTCGTCCTATCAATGACCTTCATTGCGTGAATATTGAAGCGGGTTTTCTGTGTCTAAACACAAACAAGGAGCATGAGGCAAAAATTACGGTAAACGAGTTGATGCAACACACTTACTTACTACATAATCTATTCCAACAAACGCATCATTTCTTCAAATTTTGGTTTACTGATAGCTGATGTTTCAAGAATCTGATCTGCCAGTTCAATTTTGTATTGCTGCAAGCCCAGAATCTTTTCTTCTACGGTATCTTTGCTGATAAAACGGTACACAAACACTTTTTTATCCTGCCCGATGCGATGTGCACGACTCAAAGCCTGTAATTCTGCGGCAGGATTCCACCACGGATCGAGCATAAACACATAGCCGGCTTCGGTAAGGTTTAGCCCGAAACCTCCTGCTTTGAGCGAGATCAAAAAAACCTGTGTCTGATCATCATTCTTAAAGCTTTGTATCACCTTTTCGCGATTTCTTGTGGAGCCGGTCAGCATGGCGTATTGATGGCTTTCTGCATCAAGCCATTTAGCATAAAGCTTCAGATGGGTGGTGAAGGAGGAGAAAATCAAAACTTTCTGGCCTTCATCTAATAAGGTAGTGAGTTTTTCTGTTACCAGCTGAAATTTGCCGCTTCCTGACAAAGCATCTTTGTGAGCCAGTGCCGGATGGTTTGCTATTTGCCTCAATCGCATCAGTGCCCTAAGCACCAATACTGGCAGCGAAACCTTTTGTTCTGGTGATTCCTGATTGTGTAAAATGACATTCCTGATCTGGCTTTTTTCTGTATCATACAACTCTTTTTGATCGGGAAGCATTTCGCAATAGCTGACAATTTCGGTAAGCGGAGGAAGCTCAGTGGCCACCGCCTGTTTGGTTCTGCGCAGTATAAAAGGCTTGATAATGCGCTTAAGGCTGTCAGCAGCAGCTTCATCACCAAATTTCGTTAAAGGGGTAACGTAATAATTTTCAAACTGATCCGTATTACCCAATAAGCCGGGATTGGCGAATTCCATTTGCGACCACAAATCGTAAAGGTTGTTTTCGATGGGAGTGCCCGTCATGGCAATACCTGTTTCCTTTGCAAGGGCATAAGCGGCAGCGGCTGTCTTGGAGCTTGCGTTTTTGATGACCTGACTCTCGTCGAGTATGACAAATTTAAAATCGATGTGCTTTAAAATTTCAATATCGTTGCGAAGGGTGCCGTAAGTTGTCAGAATAATAGGTTGTGCGTGCCATTGCTCTTCCGAAAGTTTACGATCAGTTCCCGTATAATTGATGAAGTTCAAATGGGGAGCATAGCACCTGAACTCGTTTATCCAGTTGTGAATCAGCGATGCAGGCATCACAATCAAGCTGGGTTTTTGGGTCAGGTTTTCTTTTGGTTCTTCGTGCTCTGGCCCGGAAGTTGCAAACAGATCCAATTGTTTTCCAGGCGATAGGGTGTTAAGGGGAGTGGCCTTTTTGTTGAGACTGCCATTGGGATAGCAATGTGCTAACAAACTGATGATTTGCAGCGTTTTACCAAGCCCCATATCATCGGCGAGTATGCCTCCGAACGATTGCTGCGTGAGCCAGCCGAGCCATTGAAATCCAATTTTTTGATAGGTTCTGAGCTGCGTTTTATGGAGCGTGGGGTAGGGCAAAAGTTCGCTGGCTTTTTTGGGAAAAATTTCCTGAGGGTCGTACACTTTGGTGTCAGGAATCAACATCTCGTGCTGCTTTTTGATCCTGAGTTGTTCATGTTCGGCATGTTTGGCATGTACTAATAAACCGCGATACTGGCTAAACCAGGCTTCAGGGATCAGAAAGCTTTGTCCGTTTTTCAGCTTATAAATCCTTTCGCCATTGAGCAGGTGTTTTTTGAGTGCTACAAATGGGAACTCCAGCTCGCCGGCCTTCACCAGCATGTGCAGATCGAACCAATCCCGTTCGATGGTATAATCAGTTTGTAATTGCGGTTTGGCAAGCAAAAAGACTTTTTCGGTTTGTTGTATGATCTTTATATTTTGTTTATCAAACTCTTCCTTGAGGTTTTGCAAATGTGTAACGAGTGCATACAACTGCTTTTCACTGTTGCTGTTTGGGTCGTTTTTGCTTGATTCCTTCAGCTGAAAAAATGCCTGATCCTGACTGAAATCCAACTTTTTAATGCTATCGATAAAGCTATTTTCAAGCTTTAAATTTCTTTTGAACCGCTTAAAAACAAAGCCATCATGATTGGCATGCAGGCTCGTAAAGCGTAGCTGCTTTTGTTGGGGATAAATAATTTTGTTGTTATAATCAAAACTCAGCGTGAGGCCATAAGTGCCATCCCAGTTTTGTTCCATCCGCAGCTGGGGTTTCGGTGTTATAATCAGGTCAATCAGTTCAAAACCTTCGGCATGTATGTCGGTGCGGTTTGCAAACTTCTTGATGAAGCGCTCGAAATATTGTTTTTCGGCTCTGTGCGGAATTTCAATCATGTCTTTTTTCAGGAAGGGAAGGAACAGCTTGCCATTGATTACTGTATCAAAATGAAGGATTTTTTGCTGATGAATCAGCAGGCAGGGTTCCTGACTTAAGAGCAGGGTGTCATGCTGAAGGTTCAGTTGCTCTGCTTCATGAAAAACCTTTAACTGGTAGAGGGTTTTTTCTGTTGTCCGTTTAAAATGCAGTTCTGTTTTACCAGCTTGTGCCGGATAAAGCAATAGCTGATCGGGATATAGGTTAGGCCAGCTGAAACCCGCATAAACAGGGATTTTGTTTTCGATGGCCAGCAGCAAAATTTTATGCATTTGTTTCCAGATAAAAGGCAAAACGACTTCTTCAAGAATCTGACTGCTAACCGACTCAAAAAACGGATTGGCCTGCACTTTCTTTTTCGAGAAGCGGTTGGCCAGTTCCTGCAAATCAAGGCTCAGCGCAAGTTCGTGCAGCTTCTTTTCCCAGGTTACTGTCAGGCCAGTAAATTCCAAAGTCGAAAAGGCTTGCTCTGCAGTCAGGAAGTTTTTGTTTTCCCTGATTGTAAGGTAGGGCAGGAGCATCCACCCCAATAAACGGTTTTTCCGCACCACAAGCACCAGATTTGGATAGGCAGCCTCCATAGGGTGGCAAAAGTAGGGAATTTTTGGGTTGATGGTTGGAGGTCGGAAAGTCAGTATAATAGAATAAATCGATAAATTTGTGCTGATGAATGAAGAACTTGGAATTGTATCAACTTGATATATAATGAGTTGAAAAAACGTTAGTTAGAATTGTAAACGACCGGAAATGAATATCGAAGACATTTTTTCTACCAAATTTCAATCAGGTAATCGGACTTATTTTTTGGACGTAAAATTGACCAAAGATGGCGACCGATATTTAAAAATTTCTGAAAGTAAGCGAATAGATGAATCGGAATTTGAAAGACATCAAATAATTGTTTTTGAAGAAGGAATTGACAAACTCGCTGAAAAAATAACAGAAGTTGCGACAAAAATACGCGCTGACAAAAAAAGCTACTCTATGGAAGATAAAAGAAAAACGCATCGAAATGCATACCAACCGTGGACTGACGAAGACGATAACCGACTTGAGTTGCTCTACTGCCAAGGAAAAAGCGTGGCTGATTTAAGCAAGGAATTCAGACGGAATAATGGAGCGATACGGTCGAGAATTAAAAAGCTTGAGCTGAACGAAAAATACGGCACACAATAATCAAATGTTCATGTGGCACGAAGTGCCTTGCATGAACTCCCAATTGAACGAATCCTCCATCCGAAGCCTTTTATTATGGAAATTGCATAGGCTTTTATAGCTCCGTAGTAGTCCTCCTTACAAAAGCGGGAATATTTGAGGAGGTTTAATTCATCTGCTCATACCGCATCTGCCGGGAGTTTCATAGGTTTTACTTTTGACATCCCATGAGTTATTTTTGATAAAAAGAAAATTTTGTAATTTCATGCTTGTAATTATCACTTGTATTCGCCTGAGTAAACGATATACCATAGGCGATTTGTAAGATTTAAAAGCATGAACGACTTCACACAACAACAAATGGACGAAAAACAAAGAAGCTGGTTAAACAATGTGCTTCGTCCATTTGCAACATTGTCCAAAATTCAATGAGGATATCATAACCTAAAAATTAAGCGTATGAAAATGATTATTTTATTCCTGGTTTCGTCGATAGTACTGATTTCGTCGATCAGAGGCCAAAGTTGTCTTCCGGAAGGGATTAAATTTACTACACAGGAACAAGTCGATAGCTTCCAGACTGACTATCCGAATTGCTCTGTTATTGAAGGGTATATTGAACTCAATGGACCCAATATTTCAAGCTTAACAGGATTAAGTTCTATTACAAAAATTATGGGTGATCTTCTGATTAATGGTACGAGCATTGCAGATTTAGAAGGACTTGATGATCTTTCAAAAATTGGCAGAGATCTGGTAATAGTTAGCAATGATATGTTAACTAATTTATCCGGTCTCGGTAACCTGGATTCAGTTTGCGGAAACCTTACGATTGGATGGAATGACCTACTCTCAAGTCTTTCAGAAATTGACAGCATCAACCCGTCATGCATTCAGAACTTGTATATCCGTGCTAATAACTCCTTATCGCAATGCAATGTCGAAAGCATCTGCCTTTACCTTAACTCACCCAATGGTACAGTCTATATCTTCGATAATGCTTCTGATTGTAATAGCATTGAAGTAGTTGAAGATATATGTCTGTCCGGTATTCAGGACAATAGTACCCCAAAGTTTTCCATATATCCGAATCCGGCAACTGAGATTATTAACATAAGCATCGAAAATAATGAACCAGTTGAGCAAGTATGGTTATACAACCAATTCGGACAATTAGTTCGGCATTTTAAGCAAGACAAAAAACAAATTAACATAGCTAACTTACAACCAGGCATATACTATATTGAACTTGAATTGAAAAGTAAAACCTACAAAGATGTACTTTTAATACAATAGCATGAAGCACGGTACGGAAAAAAAGGATAGAGAACAACTTGATGAAGCAGTACTTAAAACAATCCTGGATGAAAACCTCAGTCAATATTAACATGCTGACATATAACATGATATAAAATAGATTTGTAATTTTCAATCAACCGCATTTGCCTAAGCACACACTATAAAAAAGGTGAATTGTAAGATAGAAAAGCATGAACAACTTCACACAAAAGTGAATGTATAAAAAAAACAAAGAGTTCGATTTGACCATAAGCTTTGTACATTTGCTATGTTTTAACAGATTAGAATGAAGCGTGCTATAATTTCCGAGAAGCTTATTTTTCAATTAATTGTCATTATAGCGGCGGTTGTATATAGTATCACAGCTTATAATTCTCATGGGTTTTACCATGCTGATGAACAGTATCAAATCATTGAGTTTGCGGGTTTGAAGCTTGGCACTCACACTCCGGATGAGTTGGCCTGGGAATTCAATATACAGATCAGACCAAGCTTGCAGCCGGTTATAGGTTTTGTCGTATTAAAATAATTTTGTGTTTGGTGAAATTGTACAAGACTAAAAAACCGGAGATAACTATCTTTGGACACACAAAATGGAGGCCTAAATGATGCAGCGATTTACTTTGTTTACACTCTTTATATGGTTCCAAACCCTGCTTTATAGTCAGGATAATAAAAAGTTGCGTATTCAACATTTAACGGATAACTTTTATGTTTATACAACATACAAAGACTTAGATGGGACTATGTTTCCATCGAATAGTATGTATTTGGTTACTAATGCAGGGGTTGTGCTTTTTGACACACCCTGGGACACCACCCAATTTCAGCCGCTTCTTGATAGTATTTCGCGCAGGCATCATGAAAAAGTCGTTCTGGCTATTGCAACACATTATCATGATGACCGAACAGCAGGCCTTGAGTTTTTAAAGCAGAAAGGCGTAAAAACTTACAGCTCAAAACTAACCTACGACCTGTGCGATGAATTCAACGAAAAACAAGCAGCGTACTATTTTGAGAATGATACGGTGTTTGAAGTTGGGAATTATAATTTTGAAACTTATTATGCCGGCGAAGGTCACACAAAAGACAATATTGTTGTTTGGTTTGGTCGAAACGAAATTCTGTATGGTGGCTGTTTAATAAAAAGCACCGAAAGCAATAATTTAGGAAATATAGCAGATGCTAACCTGCAGGAATGGCAACCGACAAATAAAAAAGTGATCAGGAAGTATCCTCGGCCAAAATTTGTTATTCCCGGGCATTACGGTTGGTCAAGCAACAAAGAATTACAACACACCTTGAAATTATTAGAAAGTGCCAGGCAATAGAAGGCAGCATAACAGCTAGTCTTTGTTATTTTACTAACTTGGCTTCAATTTAAAAAATCATGCCGGGATTTACATTTCAACAATTATACAGCTCTGAGCAAAGTTTTGCTAAAGTATTGCTTGATAGTCAATTTGATCAAAAAAGGCTGGTTGTGATTGATGAGAAGCAATGCCGGCTTTTTGCCGATTATCATGCGGAATATCCAATCCAAAAATGGGAGACAAGCGATTGTATTGTGCTTCTGGAAGGCATGATTTACGATCAACCTGAAGCAGTTATAAAAAAGCAAATTCAGAACTTTTGTATCAGACAAAACACTGCCGGGCAATTGCAATCCTGGCTGCATCAGCGCGATGGTGAATTTGTGCTGCTGATCTATCACAAAACCAATCATCAGCTTTTTTTGTGGAACGACTGGCTGGGGCGTTTGCCCGTTTATCTCTTTCAGGACAAGAAACAATTTACCATCGGGAGGGACATCCGTCAACATCGTCACCTTGCTGAAATAACAAGTTTTGATCCTTATGCGCTGGCAACTACCTTGCTTTTTGGGTTTGCCTTAGGCGATAAATCACTTTGGCAGAACATCAGCTATTTACCGCCTGGCACACTTTTGAAAGCAGATTGCATTAAAAATGCCATTGAAATTTCAGACAACCAATTCTTAGGTTTTCGCACTGGTGATCTAAAGCATTACGATCCCAAAATCGTGTTAAATGATTTGGAAGTGGCTACACAGTACCGAATAGAAAAACTTAAAAATCCTGCCTTGTCGTTAAGTGGTGGTCTGGATTCGCGTTTAATGGCCGGTATTTTCAAGCACATGGGCCTTCATATTCAGGCTTTTACCTATCAGGATGCTGCTGGGACGGCCGATGCAGATCTTACGGCTGTAAATGCAATTGTAACGCAATTGCAAGGACATCAAAATCATCAGTTTATTGCCTTACAGAATCCTGGTGAGGAACAAATAAGGCAATTAATGGAGCTCAAGCAGGGACTGAACTATGCCGGCATGGCGTTTATCCTTCCTTTTTTGGAACACTTTCATGTCCATCATTATAGCATGTTCACAGGTGATGGGGGAGATAAGGTGCTGGCCGACCTGAGGCCTTCCATCAGAATAAAATCATATCCCGCCTTGCTGCATTTCCTTTTACATAAATTTGGTCGTATAAGCTTATCGCAGACTGCCAAATGGACAGGACTTGAGACCAATGCACTAAAAAGCTATCTGATCGGGCAGCTCCAAAGTTATGGTAGCAGTCATGAGCTGGCATACACTGATTTTTTATGGCACGAGCGGGCTCGTAAGTGGCTTTTCGAGGGTGAAGATCGCAATCGGGCATTTTGTTGGTCAACAACGCCCTTTTATAGCCAGCCTTTTACAACTGTTGCCTTGTCAGTCTCAATGGATCAGAAGGCTTATGGCAAAATGTTTTTGAAACTTTTTCGGCTTTTGCCCGGTAATTTGGAAACAATCGTAAATCCCAACTGGAAGTTGCCCTTGAACCAGCAGAACTCCATCCGAAAGCTCTTTTTTCGGCAGCATTTGAAATACAGCTTGCCCTGGAGTCAGATTTTATTGGCAGATTCAGCTGAAAAAATTTTGTTGATCCAATATTTTTCAGAAAGTAGCGAACAGCTCAATAATTTATCTCACAAGGGTTTGCAGCTTTCAAGGTTTGATTTTGAGAAGTCATATCACCCTGATTTAGTCCGGGAGATTCATGGTTTAAGCTTTTTACAATAATTGCTTTTGTGTATTCTGCAATTTATACTTTTGGAAAAGAAATCACGTAAAATTCGAGCTGAATTCCTAAATTTGCACTTTTAATCACTTAAACAGTACTTTATGGCTTCGACATCTGATTTCAGAAACGGTCTGATCATCGAATTTAACAACGATTTATATTCAATTGTGGAGTTTCAACACGTGAAACCCGGCAAAGGCGCGGCATTTGTGCGTACGAAATTGAGAAACCTCAAAACTGGTAAAGTATTACCTAACACTTTTCCGGCCGGCATCAAGATAAACATCCAACGTGTAGAACGCAGGCCAATGCAATATTTGTACAATGATGGTCAGGATTATCATTTCATGAATAATGAAACTTTTGAACAGATTCCTATTGCCAGGGAATTGATTAATGCACCTGATTTTCTCAAGGAAGGCGATGCTGTTGAAGTGATGTATCATACAGATACAGACTCTGTACTTAGCTGCGAATTGCCTACAGCTGTGGTACTGGAAGTAACCTATACCGAGCCGGGCGAAAAAGGTAATACTGCCACCAATGCCATGAAAGATGCCACCCTGGAAACAGGTGCTGTGATTAAAGTGCCGTTGTTTATCAATATCGGCGATAAGATCAAAGTGGATACCCGCGATGGTAGCTATACAGAGCGTGTGAAAGAATAATTGACCTTATGAAATTTAACTCACCTCTCTCGCTCAAACAGCTTGCTGCAATGTTGCAAGCTGATTTTGAAGGCGATCCTGATTTTTTGATCAGCGGTTTGAACGAAATTCACATGGTTGAACCGGGTGATATCACTTTTGTGGATCACCCTAAATATTATGATAAAGCACTTAACTCGCGTGCTACCACTATTCTGATCAATAAAAAAGTGGCCTGCCCCGAAGGAAAAGCCCTGATATTTCACGAGAAGCCTTTTGATGCTTTCATTCAGCTGATCCAGCAATACAAACCCTTTGAACCAGCAAAGGGATTCATTAGTCCATCTGCCGTAATAGGAGCGGGTACCATCATACAGCCGGGGGCTTTTATTGGCAACCATGTAATAATTGGTAAGAACTGTCTGATTCATGCCAATGTGAGTATCTATGATCATACCAATATCGGTGATGATGTGATCATTCACTCCAATACAGTATTGGGGGCTGATGCCTATTATTTTCAGCGCAGGCCGGAGGGCTACAAGAAATTTGAGAGCTGTGGCCGTGTGATTATTGCCGATCGTGTTGAGATTGGGGCACTGTGCAGCATCGACAAAGGTGTGACGGGTGATACCATCATCGATGAAGGAACTAAGTTGGATAACCATTGTCAGGTTGGGCATGATACTTATATTGGTAAAAATTGTCTGATCGGATCCCATGCAGCCATTGCCGGTGTTACCCGCATCGAGGATGATGTAATCATTTGGGGAAGGGTGGCTATCAACAAAGACCTTGTCGTTGGAAAAGGAGCTGTTATATTGGCAACTTCTGCAGTTGATAAATCATTGGATGGAGGAAAGACCTATTTTGGTGTACCTGCCGATGATGTACGTAAAAAATGGCGCGAACTGGCTGCCTTAAGGCAATTACCCGATTTTATAGCCGGAAAGAAATAGAAGAAAACTGCATTTTTTTTGGAAAATAGTCATTAGAAATAAAGCCTAGACATTTGTCACAGCATCGTGTTAATCTCTATAGCAAACAATTTAGATTTATAAGATAGGTGCAGCGCACCGGTAATCTTTATAGCAATGATTGTACAGATTTAGCAAATAGGTGCAGCGCATCGGTAATATATACAACGGCAGCACCAGTAATATTTACAAAACAGATGTGGAAAACCGGGGGATTATCCTCCGGTTATTCTTTCTCAAGCGGAACATCAATCTTGTCGCGATCAGCAAAATAAACATCCATCACAGCAATGATAGCCATCAAACCCCAAACAGGAATCGAAAGCTTATCGGTATCCAGAAAGTTATTGAGCAAGCCATGAACAAAATAGCTGATCAGTGCCAGGGTTGCAGCAAGTGTTAAAATTCGCGATTCTTTGTTTCGGGCTTTTTTATAGGTTTTTAATCCCCTGTAAACCATAACGCCCACTAAAAGGAAAACCAGCAACATCCCAATCACACCCATTTCCGAGAGCGGTCCGATATATTCGCTGTGGGCATTTCCACCATCACCGGCATTGGTGCTGATGATTGTTTTTTCTTTCGAGCGTTGAAAAGGAGCATACACAAACTGATATGTGCCAGGCCCCCAGCCAAAGAAAGGTCTTTCGTTGAATAAACGAATGGCAGCCTGCCAGCGGTTTATCCGTTCAAGATTGGAAGCATCTGATGAAATATTTGAGATTGAGCGCACATGCTCTACCAGGTTGTTAGACGAATCCTGCTTATTCTTTTCGAGCATGTCGATGATCTGGTGTTGAAACGAGAAAAAGACAACCAAAACCGTAATAAAAGCTGCCAAAATCCAGCGGAATTTGATATGCAACAGCACCGCAATTAAAACTGCCAGAGCAGCAGCGATACTTATCCAGGCAGCTCTGCTCAACGAAAGCACAGTTCCAACAGCAAGTATCATCACAACCATTATAACCCAAAATCTGGTCCAGTTACTCAGGCCGGGATAGAACACATAAGCGATGCTAAAAATGAAATAAATCGCAAGGGCAGCCCCATAAGCTGTGTGGTCATTGTAAAAAGGCGTCATCACCCAGTGGGCAGAATCATCGTTAAAGCCGTAACTGGCGTGATTTATAATGGTATAGGCAATCACGATAAGCAGGCTGAAACAGTAAAGCCAAATAAACCAATGAATGTTTTTTACCTTTTTGAATATCAAAGCAGCAACAAAAAAGGAAGGAACAACGAACCAAAGCCTGGATAGAATATATTTTGCAGAAACAAGTGGAATTTCACTGGTGAAAGTAGTAACAATCATCCAGGCAAACATCAGATAGATTACCAGGGCAATCGGATGGCGAGCGATTTGCATATCATAATTACGCTCATAAAGAAACTTAGCCGTAAAAAGTACCAAAACACCAAAAAGCATGGGCTCAACCGGTAAGGATACAGCAAGCCCGGCATCCATATCTTCAATATTAAGTGTGAGAGGTGTAAGCAGTGTAATTAGCAAAAATACCTTATCGAGCGAAAAGATATACAACATCAAAATTCCCAGGACTATGGGCAGGCTAAAGCCCAGAAACATATCCTTCTGTACGACCAAATAAAGATTGATTGCAACAAATGCAGCTGCAATAAGGTATAACCATGCTATTTTAATGCGTTCTGTCACAGCTGGCAGAAATTAGGCAGCTGATGAATAATCAGTCAGCTTTTTTTTGTTTTCAATGGCAAAAATCACCAGTATAGCAATCAGCAAAGATCCTACCCCTGCCAATGCTACGATGATCCAGCGCACCGGATAAGCTTTCTTATCCGAAGGATAGGGTTTTGAAATGACGTTTGAGTAGGTTAAGTTAGAGTTATAGAAACGCAACTCCTGTTCGTAATCCACTTTGATATCTACATAGGTGCGCGATTCATGTTGAAGCATCTCAACGGTTGTCAACAACTTGCCGCCAAGCTGTTGAATATTCTCTTTCAGTTCGTTCACGCCGGCATTGTTCACAGCACGGGCATCGCTGCCATCAAAAGTTTTTAAATATCCCCGCATGATTTCCTGCGATTGGACGCTGTAATCAATTAAACCATACGTAGTACCAAGATCTTTAAGCTGTTCTTTTAAAGAATCAATCAGTGCTCTTTTAGCAATAAGTTGCCCGTCGTACATTTGAATAACTTCACGACGTTTGCTTCTATGCAGTTCGGCAATTTTCAGGTTGTAAAAGTAAAGGATTGCATCTGCCATGTCTGCTGCAATTTGTGGATCTTTATCAAAAACTATTATCGAAATAGCCTCATACATGGTTTTGCCTATTTTCACATTTTCGTGATAGGCTCTCATCAGTGCAGTTCGCCAATAAGCATATTCGGGATCAATTTCATAATGCTCCATCAGCTTAAATTTGTTGACAACCGAATCAACAATATCCTGCGACTGTATTACTTGCAGCATTTGTTCTGTTTCACTTTCATCGGAATAGGCATTGATGTTGGCCGGATAAGCAATTGCTTCTGATTTGTAGAGTGGGGTGATAAAAGCAGGTCCGCTAAAAATCGCACCCAACAAAATAGCCACCACAAAAATCACAACTAAATGGTATTTCCATTTTAGCAGGAGCCGAATCAGTGAGGTGTTATTAAAGTAATTATCCATCTTGATGATATATTGCTTGTTCTTAGTTCTTAAACCTTTTCTAAATGTTTTGATGATTTTATAGAAGACGCCTGCTTGAAACTGTTTACGCTTTTTTTTTCAGTGAGATGTACCGGATTGCGCTGCAGTATGGCAAGTATTAACAACACCAACATAAAAGTGCTTGTCAGGGCTATCAACATAATGAGCCAACGGATGGGATAGGATTTCCTTTCGGCTTCATAGGCAGAGGTAACCACAAATTTATGCGGAAGATTTTGCGTGGCATCTACTTTGGCTTCCTCATATTTGGCTTTGATTTGTGATAATTGTTTGCGCTCAAACTCAAGCATATCCCTGATCGATACATAATATCCGCCATATTGAGCCAGAATATCAAGCTTTTGTTCCAGTGCATTAATGCCTGCACGATTATTACGAGCCAGCTCAATAGCAAGCTGTTGGTTGATCATCTCGGCCTGGCTTTCGTAATCATGAATGCCCAGCTTGCGTAAGCTGTTGAGCGAATCTTCCATTTGCTGTACTTCATTTCTGAGCTGGAAATATTCTGCTTCAACAATTTTGAACGCTTTGCCCGAAACTTCTTTGCGCATGACATTCATTGTTGAATCGAACAACTCTGCAATATCATTGGCAATATTGGCAGCCATAGCAGGGCTTTTATCCAAAACCGTAATTTTTACAGCTGTGTACTCTGTGCGGCGAAATTTAATTCTGTTTTCGTAGGTTTCGTATAGTTTGGTATTACGGTATTTTTCGTTGCTTTTGATGTCATAATGATTCATCAAATCATATTTTTCGATGATCTTATCCCGTATTTTATTGGAGTTCAACACCTGCAGCATCTGTTCGGTTTGCTCGTCTTCACCAAACTCCAGAAGGTCTTTGCTGGTCTGGAAGTTAGTGCTTAGTAAAACTTTTGAAATGGAGTTGGTCGAAGTAGGGTAGAGGATGGTAACAGATTTATAAAGGGGTGTGATAAATGTTGGAGAGGTGAAGATAAAACTTAATAATGCCGTTACTGCCAGTATGATACCAATAGTTTTTCGGTTTTGGACTACCAAATTTAACAGGCTGAATGAATTAAGTTCACCTTTTATCGGTTCGTGCATGAGTTTTCACAGTTTTGAAAAGGTCGTCAAAAATAGATATTTTACCGCTTATGGCAAGGGATTATTTTTCTTTTGATTACTTTTTGCTTTTTCTGTTGATAGGAATAAACAATACAAACAATGCCTTCAGATTTAGTAATCCGCTTAAAAAGGCAACAATTAAACTAAAAGTACCGGCCATCATTAAATTCACTATCCAGTGAAATGGCAGCTGTTCGCTGAAATATCCTGCTAAGCCAGCCAATGATATAAAAATAATCAACCTAAGCCAGAAATCCATTCCAAAATTGAGCTTGAAAATTTTTATTGCCAGGATAAGTTGTAAAATTGCTGTAAACACTTGCACACTTAAGCTGGCCCAGGCTGCTCCATATGCCTGCCACTGTGGGATTAAGATCAGGTTGATGCTAACATTCACAATCACACCACTGACAGCAACGATATTGAGAAGCTTAAGATTGCCATTGGCCGTAAGTAAGGTACCAAAAATATAGGTGATCGAAACGGCAACAAAACTACCCATCAGCAATTGAAACACCCTGGCCGATTGCGTGATGCGCCATTGAAATTCAGTTGCTGTTTCTCCAACTTGTTTACCATAAAGCAATTGCATGATTTCTTCGCTGTAAAAAAAGGAAAGGATGGCAGCAATGGCCGTCATACTGATGATGATGCTAAAAGAGAGTTTTACCAGTGAGCCAACTGATTCTTTCTTTTTGATTAACGCAGCAAACATGGGAAGCAGCAACACAGAGAAAAGCAATGAAATATTATTGCCAGCATCCAGTAAGCGAAAGGCACGACTGTAGATTCCGGTTTGCAACTTGCCTTCGACTCCCTCGAGCAAGCGCTCTAGTAGAACAGGTTCCAGCCGGTTATAAAAACTCATTAGCAAAACAAGCAAGGCATAAGGAATACTTTTTTTGAGGATCATTAACGAAAAAGGCAGGTTGAAACTTAGTTTGATTTTTCCTGAATACCTTAATATTATAATTGCTGCCAATAAAACAGTTACTGCATAAGCTGCTGTTTGGGAATAAACATACCATTCTATTTTGAACTGCCCGGCAAACAAACCCGACCAGAGCAAAAAACTACAGATGACGATCATCAGCAAACGGTCGAAAACAGATAAGAGGCTGTCTGTTTTGAAGAGGAGCAATCCTGAAATATTTGAACGGAGGTAAAGCACAAACGAAAGCAAAACCTGATTCAATCCAACCCATGCCAATAGCTTCAGCTGAGTGCTGTCGTAGCCGATTATACAACCGATTAAAAATATGAGCAGGCCATAGGCCACGGCCAACAGGATTTTTAGTGCTGAAATACCAGCCAGATGTTTGTTCAGGAGTTGGTTATTCTGCGCGATGTTTCGGTTGTTGAAATTGGTGATCCCCAGATCGAGCAGTATATAGAAAAGCGACGAAAAGTTAAAAAGTGAAAAATACAATCCATACATGGCATCTCCCACCGTGTTCTGAACAGCTCTGTCCACCCCCAGTATCCAAAACGGCTTGATCAGCAGATTCAGGAAAAGCAGTAGGGCCAGGTTTTTAATGAATCGGTTTTGCATCAATTGTTCATCTGCTTGAACGGGCTAAGGTACAAAAAGAAGTTTTGTGCTTTGCCGTAATGGATTAAATTCAACAAGTGTTTATTCTTGGGGTAATTTTACTTTACATTTAATCTTTTTAATCAACTTGAAGTGGATAGAGTACTAAATCACCTGTTTTCTTGTTCCACTTCAGGGTGTTGATGATAAATAGTGAAAACCAAAATAAAAAACGATCAAAACCCAACAGCTCTTGCAATGGTTTTTTTAATTGTGCCTTCATTTAAAATTCTGATATTTGCGGCAAAGTTAGCTGATAATTATTACATCCTAAGGCAATATATCGGATATGGGGCTTCGAATTGCAGTAAATACACGTTTACTGATAAAAAATAAACTGGAAGGTATCGGTTGGTTTACATACGAAAACCTGATTCGTATTGTGAAACATCAGCCTGAGGTGACCTTTTATTTTATCTTCGACAGGCAGCCGGATCCTTCATTTTTGTTTGCCGAAAATGTGAAACCGGTTGTTTTACATCCACCGGCCAGGCATCCGTTTTTGTTTATCATTTGGTTTGAGTGGTCGGTGAAACGTTATCTGAAAAAACTAAAACCCGATCTGTTTTTTTCGCCGGATGGCTACCTGAGCCTTGGAAGCAAAATTCCTGATTTGACTGTGATGCACGATTTGAATTTTGAGCATTTTCCTGCTGATTTGCCCTTTTGGACACGCTGGTATTATCGCTATTTTTTTCCGCGATTTGCTCAAAAAGTAAGTCGTATTGCCACGGTCTCTGAATTTTCGAAGCAGGATATTGTTGAGCAGTATGAAGTTGCTCCAGACAAGGTTGATGTGGTTTATAATGGTGCCAATGAGCGTTTTAGCCCTTTGAATGAAGCAGATCAGAAGGTGGTGAGAGCCCGCTATACAGCTGGTCAGCCATATTTTTTGTTTGTAGGCTCATTGCATCCACGCAAGAATCTGGCACGGCTGTTTAAGGCCTTTGATATCTTTTGCAGACAATACGATTCCTCAATCAGGCTTTTGGTGGCCGGGGAGAAAATGTGGTGGACCGAACCCATCCGTAAAGCTTTTGAAGGCATGGAACATCAATCACGGGTTATTTTTTGCGGCAGGTTAAATTCAGAAGAGCTGCATCGGGTTACTGCTTCTGCCTTGGCTATTACATATGTTTCTTATTTTGAGGGTTTTGGCATCCCTATCGTAGAAGCTTTTCGATGTGGTGTTCCTGTAATTACTGCCAACGTAACAGCTATGCCTGAGGTGGCGGGTGATGCAGCACTTTTGGTAGATCCTTTTGATAAAAAAGCCATTGCCGATGCCATGCAACAAATGGCTATGAACCCTGATCTGAGAAAAGAATTAGTTTCAAGAGGTTTTGAGCGGGCTAAATTATTTAGTTGGGATCAGGCTGCCCAAAAGCTTTGGCAAAGTATGCTGAAGACCATTTCTGAATCGAATAAAATGAAGCTGTCATGAACGTATTAATCATAGGTGCCGGGGGGCGTGAACATGCCCTGGGCTGGAAGATCAGTCAAAGTAAACAGTGCGACAAGCTCTTTTTTACGCCCGGAAATGCCGGAACTGCTGAAGCTGGAACTAATGTTCCTTTGGATGTGAACGATTTTGAGGGAATTCGCAAACTTTGCATCGAAGAGCAGATAAAAATGGTGGTGGTAGGCCCGGAACAGCCATTAGTTGAAGGTATTGTGGATTTTTTTGGTGCTGATGAAAAGTTGAACGATGTGGCTATCATCGGGCCTGGAAAAGCCGGTGCACAACTGGAGGGCAGTAAAGCATTTGCCAAGCAGTTTATGACCGAAAACGGTATTCCCACGGCCAGTGCTTTTGAGGTAAATCAAAATAATCTTACCGAAGGTATTGAATACCTGCGCACGGTGGCAGCTCCCTATGTATTAAAGGCCGACGGACTGGCAGCCGGCAAAGGAGTTTTGATACTTCACAGCCTGGAAGAAGCGGAGAAAGAATTGAGAGCTATGCTCGGAGGCAAGTTTGGTGAAGCATCTGAAAAAGTGGTGATCGAACAATTTTTGAGCGGGATTGAGCTTTCTGTTTTTGTGCTTACTGATGGGGAGAATTATAAATTACTGCCATCGGCAAAGGATTACAAACGGATAGGAGAGGGCGATACGGGGCCTAATACCGGAGGGATGGGAGCTGTGTCGCCTGTGATTTTTGCCGACAAACAATTCATGGAAAAAGTGGAGCAACGCATCGTGATTCCAACCATGAAAGGTTTGAAGAAACGTGGCATTGATTACAAAGGTTTTTTATTTATCGGCTTAATGAATGTGCAGGGCGATCCTTTTGTGATTGAATATAATGTCCGCCTGGGCGATCCGGAGGCAGAATGTATTTTGCCACGCATCCAGTCTGATTTGTTAGCTTTGTTGAGGGCAGTATGGGAAGGAAACCTGCACGAACAGGAACTTGAAACAGACGACAGACATGCGGTTACAGTTGTGATGGTTTCGGGTGGCTATCCGGGAAATTATAAGAAAGGCTTTCCGGTTTCCGGTCTCGACTCCACCAAGGAGTGTGTTGTTTTTCATTCAGGTACCAGCGTGGACGTTGAAACAGCAGGTATAAAAACCAGTGGGGGAAGGGTGTTTGCCTTAACAGCACTGGATTTTTCAATCGAAAGTACGAGAAAAGCTGTTTATAAAAATGTTAAAAAGGTAGAGTTCACAGCTGTAGCCTTTCGCAAGGATATTGGCGAAGACCTGATGGCTTACAAAAAGTAATATGTTAATTCGTTTTTTCAGATCGAGCTTTGCGGTGCAGTACCTTGCTGTATTGCTAATAGCTGTGGTGATGTGGCTTCCTGCTTTTCTGATGCCTCCTGCGATAGTACTTACACCTCATGGGTCGGGTTTGTTGTATGTTTTGTTGGCCGAATGGCTGAATGGATTCACTTTTGTGGCAGTATTGATTTCCTTTTTGATGGTTTTGTTGTTGTCGTTTTACTTTAATGAGGTGCTGGCTTCTAACCTGCTTATTGCACGCAATGGTTTTACCGGTGCACTCAGCTGGGTGCTGCTTTTTAGTTTTAGCCCCAAAATAATTGGTTTTAGTCCCATGATACCAGCTGCTTTGTTTATTTTGGCTGCACTGCATATGTTGTTTTTAATCTATGATAACAGGGATGCTGTATTTTATGTTTTTAATGGCAGCCTTTTTATTGCCCTGGCCGGATTGTTTTATCCTGCGGCCTTTGCCTTGATCGTATGGTATTTGTTGGGATTGGTGATTGCGTTGCAATTCGACTGGCGTAATCTTGGTGCTGCGTTTTTAGGTTTTATCACGCCTGTATATTTTATATGGAGTTGGTTTTTTATAACGGATGAACTTGCCGTTTTTTATCAGGTATTCGAATTTACTATGGGAGTTCCTGAATTTATCTTTTTTTCAATGTTTAGTTTGACGGATTGGTTAGTCTTTGTTTTTTTGGTTTTGATAGTCATTGCGGCAGTGAATTTTGTATGGACAGGAGAAAGCGAGCGTAACCTTGGTTTGCGTAAGAAAATCAGTATGACCAATTTGTTGTTTTTAGTTACTTTGTTTTTGTTTTTCTGGAAACCGGCACAGCTTCATGCTTTGGTGCTTATTCCGTTAGCTGTTTATTTGGCTTACGATCTGGCTTTCAACAATAAGCTGCGACTACGAACCATTTTACTTTACTGCATGTTGATAGCAATGGGAATCAATCATTATTTTCAACTTTTACCGGATGGCATTAAAAGCTTATTTTAATTCACAACTGCTCGAAGCAGGATGCGACGAAGCAGGCCGGGGTTGTTTGGCTGGTCCGGTTGTGGCAGCAGCAGTGATATTAGATGCACGAAAGGACTATCCTGATTTGAATGATTCCAAAAAGCTGACAGCCAGGAGCAGAAGCAAACAGAGCCTGATGATAAAAGCGGAGGCCTTGAGCTGGGGAATCGGCATGGCTACGCCTGAGGAGATTGACCAGATAAATATTCTTCAGGCTAGTTTTTTGGCGATGCACAGAGCCATCAGTCAATTGAAACAACAACCACAGCTTCTGCTGATTGATGGCAACCGATTTAAGCCTTATGAAGAGATACCTTTTCAGTGCATCATAAGTGGCGATGCCTTGTATCAGTCTATTGCAGCTGCTTCGATTTTGGCCAAAACTTTTCGCGATGAGCTGATGTTGCAGGCTCATGAAAGCTTTCCTGTGTATGCCTGGGATCGGAATAAAGGCTATCCCACTTCGTTTCATAAAAAGGCTATTGCAGTGCATGGTATTAGCCCCTTGCACCGCAAGAGCTTCAATCACAGCAGGCAAACAAAGTTGGTTTTGTAAGTTTTTTCGCTATCAACAGTTTATTGTTGAAGACTGCTTTTGATTGCGCTTATTTGAGCCTTATTCTGAATTATCTTTGAAGTTTCTAATTAAGTTATGGTTCATGCAAATAGCTAGGTTCACTTATATCATAGTCGGAATTGTATTAGCTGCCGGAATTTTATTTCTGATCTATTTTTTGAGACAAAGCAGCCGGGATGAAACTGACGCCTGGCGGGCTGTTCCTGAGGATGCCATCATGGTGATGGAATGGCCTGAGCCGGGTGCTCTTTGGAAAAAGCTAACCACAAATACTTCCTTTTGGCCTGTAATCGAAAATGTGGATGCGCTGGTTGCCATCCAACAGAATTTGAATTGGGTTGATTCTTTATTTATTGGTAATAAGGAAATTATCGACTTATTAAGCCAGCAGAAATTATTACTCTCTATGCACAGTCAAAATGAATCATTTGGTTTTCTTTTGGTCGCTGAAGTAGGAAAAGAACTAAAAATGAATCAGATACGCCAGGCAGTTCAGAATAGGTATCAGGGAAAGATTGAATTGATTGAGCGTGGTCAGCAAAATCTTTCAAGTGTGCTGATTGTAGATACGGAATCAGATAGACAATACACCTTTGCAATTGAAGAAGGTTTATTGATCGGAAGTTTTGATAAAGAATTGCTCAACAAAGCACTGCTGGCACTCAAAGGAGGTAAATTGCTTAATCAGAGCACCGAATTGCAGCGGCTTGAGCCTACCAAAGGGAAAGCGGCCGAGGCATACCTTTATCTGCAGTATGATTATTTTGCCGGTTTGCTTGGTGCTTTTTCGGCGGATGCCTACTCTTCTGAGGTGAAGGATTTTCTAAGCAAGTTGGCAACCTGGTCGGCTCTGGATGTGTTAGTGAAAGAACAGGAAGTTTTGTTAAATGGCTATGCCTTGGCCGATAGCAGCGATTTTCTTTATCAGCTTCACGGCTTGTCATCAGGGATAAACACCTTATACAATATTTTGCCCTATAACACACGTATTTTGTTGATGTTCAATGTGGAAGATGTTATTACTTATTGGGAACGGGTATCTGATAAAGCTGTCACCTCTGATTTTGAGAGAAGTTTTGGATTGAACATTCGGGATGAATTGCTGCCCGCACTGAGTGGTGAGTTGGGATTGGTATATACGGGTATTATGGATAAGCCGGTGTTTGTGGCCCGACTGGATCAGGAGCAGATGGCCGAAAGATTTATGGCGCGACTGGGACAGGTGGCTGGTGGCCGTATCGAGCGCAGCGTTGAAAATGCCATGATTTATCAGGTCAATACCACAGGTTTTGTGGGTAAAATTTTCGGAGGTGTTTTCAATAAAATTGGTGGGCGGTACTATATGATTACTGATCAGTATCTCCTCGTAGCAGACGATGCAGCACTTCTCGAAGAGATATTGCATCTATACCGCTCTGGTCGCACCCTGGACATGAATGATAACTTTAAACGTTTCAGACAGAATCTGTCCGATCAGGCTAATCTTTCACTTTACGTAAATCTGAGAGATGGTTTGCCCTTGTTGGAATCCTTTGGCTCGAACCAGCTCAAATATCAGCTGAAGCGTAACCAGCAGGTTTTTGGAGAGTTTGAGGCAGTGGCATTGCAGTTTACCAGTTTTAAGGAATTGATTTACCAGAGTGTCGTACTCAAGCATAATCCAAATTATAAGGAAGAAAGCCTGGTAGCCTGGAAAACAGAGCTCGACAATCCTATGGTAGGTCAACCTCATATTGTTGAGGATCACCTTACATCAGCCTATAATCTGATTGTGTTTGATTCGGAAAATCAACTTTACCTTATCAATCCTGACGGAGAGGTCTTGTGGAAGAAACAGCTTTCAGAAACACCAATCAGTGAGGTGTTTGTGGTGGATTATTATAAAAACGGGAAGTTTCAATTTTTGTTTAACACGGCAAATTACCTGCAGCTGATCGATCGCAATGGCAACAATGTGGCCGGTTATCCGGTGAAACTTCGCTCACAGGCTACCAATGGCATTGCAGTTTTTGATTACAATAATCACAAAGACTATCGTATTTTGGTTTCCTGTGCCGACAAGCTCACCTACAATTATGAGCTTAAAGGAAATCAGGTGGATGGCTGGCAAAAGCCACGTTCGCTCGAAATCGTTACCAAGCAGGTAGAGCGGCTCATCGCAGCCGGAAAAGACTATATTATCATCACTGATATCAAAGGAAATGTGAGAATTGTAGATCGGCGGGGCAATGTACGTATCAGTCCGAGAGGCAAGCTGGAGAAGTCAATTCATGCTGATTTTTATCTGAATAAAACAAACAGCAAAGGAATACTACTCACCAGCGATAAGCAGGGCAAACTGCTTTATGTATCATCTGCCGGACAGCTTTCGACGACAGATTTTGGGCAGTTTAGTCCGGAACACTTCTTTTTGTATGAAGACTTTAATCAGGATGGGAACACGGATTTTATCTATCTGGATGAAAATGATTTGCTTATTTTCGACCGATTTAAAAAGGATTTATTTCGCTACACATTTAAAAATACGATTGTAACCAAGCCAAGGTTTTTTAACATCACAAAGCGTAAACGTTTGCTTGGCATCGTTTCGGAAGCAAGCCGCGAGATTTATCTGATTGACAAAAACGGCAGGATGATCATTTCTTCAGGGCTAACAGGCGAAACTCCCTTTGCCGTTGGAAGCTTGCACGATAGTGACGAGATCAATCTGGTTACCGGAGTTGGAAATACGCTTTATAATTATGTGATTTATTAATTACAATTTGGCACTGATCCATTTTCCTTTTTTCAAATAAATCCATGATAAAATACTTAGTATCAAGCCATAAAGTATCTCTGTCGTCCATACCATCGTTACATTGGCATCCAGAATGTTGATCAGAAAATAAACGTATATCAGATAAAATCCCAGCACTATCATTTCGATCATAAACGAAATATTGGTTTTCCCGGTACCCAACACCCCGTTGAAAAGTACAAAACCAATTGCCAGTAAAACAGCACTTGAATTAACTACCTGAAGCACAGGAATACTATTTGCAATCAATTCGGGGCTATTGGTGTAGATACTAATAATAGCCTGTGGAAATATAATGCTAATGCTAATGATTAGTAATACTCCGCTGATGCAAAGCACAAGAATTCTCTTAAGCAATTTAAAAATCATCTCCGGAAATTTCATGCCTATCAGATAGCTAACCATTGAGTTAGAGGCTGATGAAAAACCCCAAATCGGAATCATTAACACAATGTAAATGCTTCGGATAATGTTAGAAATAGCAAGAGCCTGTTCGCCAAGTTTTTCAACAAGCAAGAAGAAAGCAAACCAAACACTCAGCGAAAGAAAATTCTGTAACATAATTGGTCCCGATAGCTTAAATGTCCTGATAAATAAGGCTTTGTCCCAACTTCCAAACTGATACAAATTATATTTCTCAGGATGCTTTCTGTATTGGGTATTGATAATCAAAAAAGCCAGAGCAATTCCTTCAGCTATCACCGAAGCCAGTGCAGCACCTTCGATGCCCATCTCCGGAAATCCCCAATTACCAAATATTAATGCATAATCCAGTGCAATATTTACAATGGCCATTATTAGTGTGCTCCATGTGATGATCTGGGTTCGTGCAATCCCAATATAAAACGATCTGAAGAGTATCTGACCAAAAGCGAAAAACAAGCCATAAACCCTGTAATCCAGAAAACTCACACTGGCCTGGTATATGGCATCAGAATTGATTAACAGCCTCAATATCTGGCTTCCAAAAAACAAAAGGACGAAAAACGCCAGCAAAGCCAGAGGCATCATAAAGTAAAATGCATGAACAAAGGTTTTGCCGATTAGGTGATTTTTTCCTTCGCCAAACCTGCGTGCGATAATGATCTGTGCCCCTGTCCCAAATCCCAGGCCAAGCATATTCAATACCAGATAAAACATTCCACCCAATGCAGAAGCACCTAATGCCACTTCGCCTACACGACCAAGAAAGGCTGTATCAGTGACATTAATCAGGTTCTGCGCCACACTGCCCAGGATAATGGGATAAGCGATGTTCCAAATGCGGGAATAAGAAATATTGGGTTTCACCGGACGATCAAAATTGAGGTGCAAAGGTAAGTCAAAAGTCGCTTTTACTTTTCGGAGTGGGCTCAAGAAATGAATTTTATACTAACTCTAGTTTTAATAGCTTGATTTACTGAAAACGGGTCATCATTTGAAACAATTTGTGCGATAGAACAATTTTTCTTTTGATTGCCATATACTTTGTGGGTAGGTCAAACAAAAGCAGCCGTCAGCTGTTTTCAATATAAATGCATCTAAGATGAAAATAGTAGTATCAGGAGGGACAGGATTGATTGGCAGCGCATTACTGAAGCGTCTTGCAGGTAAGAATGATGTTGTGTTAATGACCCGGCGAACAGAGAAAGCACACAAACAGTTTGAAGGAGCAGGTTTTCATATTGTAGATTGGAATCAACCCGAAAAGCAACTTTTTGCTGCACTTGACAACAGTGACGCACTGATTAATCTTTCGGGTGCCGGAATTGCTGATCATCGCTGGACGGCCAAGCGCAAGGCTGCGCTGCTGAAAAGCCGTATCGAACCGATCCGGAAGCTTACTCATCTGATGCAAGTAGCTGATTTGAGGTTTGGAATGATTATGCAGGCTTCTGCCATTGGTTATTATGGCTTTCATGAAGAACAGCTTTTCACAGAATCTGATATTGCCAGCAAGGGTTATCTGGCCGGACTTACCGCGGAATGGGAAGAAGCGGCTCAGTCGTTTAAGTCATTTACAAAACGTTTGGTTCTGATCAGGACAGGTGTTGTGCTTTCGGCTGATGGCGGTGCCCTGAAACCAATGATGTTGCCTTTCCGGTTTTATTTGGGAGGAAAAATGGGCTCCGGACGGCAATGGGTGTCGTGGATTGATATAGAAGATCAAATTGGGGCTATGTTGTTTTTGATAACAAATCAATCCCTTGAAGGTGTTTATAACCTCACTGCCCCACAGGCTGTCAGGCAACAAGAGCTGGCCAGAGCTATTGGAAAGGCGATGAAGCGGCCCTCGTGGATGCCTGTACCGGCATTAGCACTCAAACTTATTTTGGGACAAATGGCAGATGAAATGCTTTTAAAGGGGACTTATGTGAAACCTGAAAGGCTGTTACAGGCTGGATATCAGTTTCAATCGCCTGATATCCATACTGCATTAAAACATATAATTGGTTAAATCGAAAAAATATTTTATGGTAATGAAATCGCATATCAAGCCTGGTGATTTGTTGCCGTCATTCAGTTTGTTGAACCAACGAGGTGAATGGATTTCACCTGCGAATTATGCTGGAACAAAAGCGATGGTACTATATTTTTATCCGATGGATGATACCCCTGGATGTACAACCGAAGCCTGCGCTTTCAGAGATCATTTTCAGCAATTTCTCGATCAGGATGTTATGGTATTTGGCATCAGTGCCGACAGCACTGAAAAACACCGTGATTTTGCCTCCCGGTATCAGCTTTCGTTCGACCTGCTCAGCGATCCGGATAACAAGGTAAGAAAACTGTTTGGCGTACCCAAAAGCATGTTTGGCCTTTTGCCAGGACGTGTAACCTATGTGTTCAATAAAACCGGTGAATGCGTACACGTGTTTAGCTCGCAATTGTATGTGAAACAACACGTGGTAGAAGCATTGGCGGCTTTAAGGTAGGATGCTGTTCGAGGTATTCTGAAAGTTCAATTCTCAATCTGGTTGATCGAGTCTAATACGAGATAGGCAATTCTATTGCAAGCTCGAAAACTTAAAAATTTCCTAAATATCTTATTTTTAGCCTTGTAGTTAGTTTTAATTTGATCTTAGCTTTTATATTTGCTTCCAATTGCCTGCTGTGTGAGCTACAACGCATTTTCGAAGTCGAATGACTTTTGTGGTAGTAAAAGTCATTAAATACGTGCTTCTGATTGCGGTATAATAGCATTTTTGCTTTTTGCAGGCAGATGAGAAGATATAAACCAACTAGGCAAACTAAAGATTTAAAAATGAAAAAGTTAGTTAAGTATTTAGCTTATATTGTAGTCATTGTTTTGCTCCTTGTTGTTGCAATTTACACTTACCTTCAAAGTTTGGAGCCATTCGAGAATGAAGTGGAAAGGTTTGTTCCGGCAAGATGAGTACGCGTTTATGAGCCATCTCACACGACACCGTATGCTGAAGAAAAGAGTAACTTGATATAATTTAGATGACAGTTAACCATTTGGGTTGAATTTAAAAGAAAGTAAAATGACAACAAAAAAAGACCGAAAAGACAAACCAAGTATGTTTTAAATCATCAGTGTGAGCATACTTACTTTTGGAATACCAATCATTGGGTTTGTTATAGAACATTCTGTAAGCGACAAAGCATTGGCCTTTGAATTGTTTGGCAAGTGGTTCATTTTTTCGGCTGTTGGTCTTCGTTTGTTGTTAGCGGGTTTCAAGCAAGTCCGACAACCAGCATTTACCCTGAAGCAAATTTTTCATATCGACAGCCCCGAAAGTTTTCCGATTCTTCGTGAGTTAGGTTTTGCCAACATTTGTTTCGGACTCGTTGGTGCCATTTCCTTATTTATGCCGGAATGGAGGGTCGTAATCGCATTTGCAAGCGGACTTTATTATGGTATGGCAGGCGTTCAACACGGATTAAAAAAGCCATCGGGCATCAATGATAATTTTGCTTTGTGGACCGACCTGATAATTTTTGCCTTGCTTTTAATCTATTTTATATCAATGGTCTAACAAAGGTTGACGAGGAAAAATAGACATTAAATATGTTTAGAGCATAAGCCAATTGCTGTGCTTTGCAATAACAAACACGTCTAATATCCGAAAATGGATATTTTATTCGAATGTGGATATTTATTCGGTTATCTTGAGAATATAAATTTTGTTTAAAATACTGATGTTTAACCCCTTAAATTTCGTGGCATAACTCTTGAAATTATTGGTAAGGTTTTATCAAATTCAATCATCGAGGAAAGATTGGTATTTGGTTTTGGTTGATTATCAGGATCCGGTTTGTTTCCCCTCTTAAACCGGATCTTTTTTTATTTTGCGCTAAAGAATTGCGCTGGTTCGGGGAATCTTAACTTTTTTCGGGCGACATTTTCAGGATAAATGAAATAGCTGATCATTCCTTCTGCACAAATTGTGTCGGTGCTATCTTTTAAACTTGTTTTTACTTTTGCTAACCTTCCTTCCACGGTGGCAATCTGAGCCATAAGCTGTATCGTACCTTTGCTGAGACGCACTGGTTTTAAGTATTTCACATGTAATTCGCTCGTAAGGCCGGCCGTATGGAGCAACACCTGAACTGCCCATGCAGCTATCTCGTCCATGAGCGTGCTGATGATGCCGCCATGCAATAAGTCTTCAAAGCCCTGATAATCTTTGGTAGGATTCCAGTTTGCTTTCACCTGATCGCCATCCAGTTCAAATTCAAGCTTGAGTCCGATGGGATTTTTTGCAGAACATCCAAAACAATGGTGTTCTTCCAAAGCATTGTAAGGATTGTTGATCTTCATCGAATTTATATTTTTCAGTTGGCAGGCTCATTCTTTTTCCATTCACTGGCAAGTTTGTCCATTTTATAAACAGCCTCCGCTTTCAACCGTCCATCAGGATAATAATCTTTGGCTTCGCCATTTAGTTTGTTTTTATGATAACTGCGTTTTGATTTTACGGTTCCATCGGAATAATAAGTTTGCTGTACGCCTTCAAAAAGTCCGTTTTCATATTGATAGGCAGCCATCAAATTACCTGCCTCATCGTACCAGGCTGATTTGCCATTCCGTTCGCCATTTTCATAAAATGATTCCTCTTGTAATTGCCCACGCTCGTAAAATACTTGCCTCTTGCCATCGAGTTGGCCTTCTTTGTAGTTTTCTTCCAGGGTAAGTCTGCCACCTGGTTTCCAGGTTTTGAGTGCTCCATGAAGCAGGTTGTCCTTATAATTTGCCTCCTGCAGCAAGTATCCGCTTCTGTCGAATTCAAGACTAATGCCTTCTTTTAGATTATTTTTGAAAGAGGTAACTTCATGCGGCATCCCGGATGGCATTCTCGAAATCCAAAGGCCGGTTTTCATCCCTGAAATCACCCTGCCTTCTGCAATAAACTGTTGGAATTTGATGGAAGCCTGACCATCTTCATGATTTGTAACATCAATTTGATCAAGTATTTGCGCCTGAACCTGAAATGAAATTAACCCCAGAATAAGAACCAAAATGCGTATCATTTGTATCATTTGATTTGAATATTTTTCACCAATGCACGATTTTGCTGTAAAGATAGCAAATATTGATAGTTTTTATTGCCTGAATCTGTGATCGATCTCATTGCATTGATTGTTATGATACAAGTAATCAGCATTTTAGATTGCGTATTAAAAGTAAATGCCAATAGTTCGGATGAAGTAGTAATTTTGCGGCTTATTCCCCATTTAACAAAATGCTTTAATTTTCTTGATGAATGAAAAATAGACGTAAACCACAGTTTTTTAATGAAGTTGAAATAATTGATGCAGGCTCGGAGGGAAAGGCTGTGGCCAAGCCGGAGAATCAGGTTGTATTTGTGCCGTTTGCGGCTCCGGGTGATGTAGTTGATTTAGAGGTATTCCGGAAGAAGAAGAATTATTTTGAAGGCAGGGTGCTGCAGTATCATCGGTTTTCTGATCTCAGAACAGAGCCTGAATGTCAGCATTTTGGAACCTGTGGCGGTTGCAAATGGCAGCATATGGGATATCAACATCAACTGCATTTTAAAGAAAAGCAGGTGAAAGATAATCTCGACAGAATAGCAAAGGTTGATTATCCCGGCATTAAACCTATTTTGGCAGCACCACATCCTTATTATTACCGGAATAAACTGGAATATACTTTTTCGAACCGGAAGTGGTTTACTGATGAAGCACCATCGGAGCTTAAATCTGAATCTGAAATGAATGGCCTGGGATTTCATTTGCCGGGTATGTTCGATCGGATACTGGACATCACACATTGTCATCTGCAACCCGACCCTTCAAACGAAATTCGGCTTTTTGTCAGGAAGTTTGCATTGGAACATAAGTTGAGTTTTTATGATGTGCGCAACCATGAAGGCTTGTTACGGAATCTGATTATCCGAAATACCAAAGCAGGCGATTTTATGGTCATATTGGTAATTCATCACGAGGACGAAATGGTGTTGAATGGCTTATTGCCTGCCCTGGCAAAAGAGTTTAGCGCGATCACTTCATTGCAATACGTTGTCAATGACAAAAAAAATGACGTGATCAATGATTTGGAGATAAGACCTTATGCGGGTGAGACATTTCTCGTGGAAAGCATGGCCAGTCCCCGCACCGGATACCCTGATTTACAGTTTGAGGTTGGTCCGGTATCCTTTTATCAAACCAACGCTCATCAGGCTGAACGTTTGTATCGTGCGGCATTAGAACTGGTTAATCCATCGGGTGGCGAGAAGGTTTATGACCTCTATACAGGAGCCGGAACAATTGCTTTGTATTTTGCCAGGTTTGTAAAGGAAGTTATTGGAATTGAATATGTTGAACAAGCTGTTAAAGATGCCGAGAGCAATGCTAAACGAAATCAGATCGATAACGTTCGCTTTTTTGCCGGCGACATGGCAGCAGTGCTGAATGATGCATTCATCAGTGAGCATGGCAAGCCGGACTTGATCCTTACTGATCCGCCAAGAGCCGGGATGCATCCTAAGGTGGTGAATCAGTTATTGTCAATCGAATCAGATCGAATTCTTTATATCAGTTGTAATCCGGCAACACAGGCACGTGATTTGAATTTGCTGGATGAAAAATACAAGGTGATGGAAGTTCAGCCGGTGGATATGTTTCCGCAAACCGCGCACGTTGAAAATATTGTTTTATTGAAACTCAAATCTTAGCTGAACTGAGATAAGGCTTTATAAGTTCGGCCAGTGCTTGAATATCGGGAGATTCGGCCTCGAAATGAAGCCTTGCCTGGGTGTAAAAAATGGAGCGTTTCTGTAGATGTTTTTTGATAAAGGAATGAAGTTGATCCTTTGATTGTCCGCTGATAAGCGGTCGTTTTTTCTTGGCATTGAGCAAACGATTCGATAAACAGCCAGCACTCATTTTTAGAAAAACGGTGAGGCCATTTTGGTTCATCCATTCCATATTATCATAAAAACAGGGAGTTCCGCCTCCGGTCGAAATTATTGTCTGCGAAAGATCAACGGATTCCCTTAGCAGGCTACGTTCCAGTTTTCTGAAGAGAGTTTCATCATAGCGTTTAAAAAAATCAGAAACGCTGATTTTGTAGCGGGTTTCAAAAGCCTGATCCAAATCCATTACCTCCCAGTTAAGCAGCTTTGCTAATTTCCGGGCGATGGTGCTTTTGCCAACGCCCATATAACCAATCAGGTAAATTCTTTGGTCCATTTCAGCACTTCGTTATCACGAATTTATTTGCGTGCAACAAGTTTTAAGGCAGCATCAACAATTGCCTTTGCATCAAGCTGGTATAGTTTCATAAGTTCCTGCGGTGTACCACTTTGTCCGAATTGGTCTTTTACGGCAACCATTTCCACAGGGTAGGGGGTGTTTTGCGTAAGCAAAGCTGCAACCATTTCGCCTAGTCCGCCAAATTGCTGGTGTTCTTCTGCGGTTACCACACATTTTGTTTTTTCAACAGCTTCAAGGATTGTGCTTTCATCCAGTGGTTTAATGGTTGCCACATTGATCACTCCGGCCGATATTCCTTTCTCTGCCAGTTGTTCTGCAGCCTGAAGTGCTTCCCATACCAGATGTCCGGTTGCCAGCAGTGTAACATCAGTGCCTTCTTGATAGACAAGTGCTTTGCCAATTTCAAAACTTTGGTTGACCGGGGTGAAATTTGGAACTTTTGGCCGGCCAAAACGCAGGTAAACAGGGCCATTAAGCTCGGCAATCGCTTTTACGGCAGCCTTGGTCTGGTTATAATCACACGGAACAATAACCGTCATGCCGGGGAGCATACGCATCAGCCCGATATCCTCCAGAATTTGATGGGTGGCACCATCCTCGCCCAGTGTAAGTCCGGCATGTGATGCACAGATTTTTACATTCTTGCCTGAATAAGCAATGGATTGCCGGATCTGATCATAAACCCTGCCTGTTGAGAAATTAGCGAAAGTGCCGGTGAACGGAATCATTCCTCCGATAGTCATCCCGGCTGCGATTCCCATCATATTGGCTTCTGCGATACCTGTTTGAAAAAATCTCTCAGGAAAGGCATTAGCAAAGGCATCCATCTTCATCGATCCGGTTAGATCGGCGCAGAGAGCCACCACTTTATCGTTTTCCTGTCCCAGCTCAAAAAGGCCATCGCCAAACCCTGAGCGTGTGTCTTTATGGTTTTGTATGGTAAACTTCATCATTTCAATATTTTCAATAATCACCAAGGGTTTCTTCCAACTGCGAAAGCGCATTTTTGAGTTGCTCATCATTGGGAGCAATGCCATGCCATTTGTGTGTTCCCATCATGAAATCGACACCCTGTCCCATTTCCGTCTTCATTAAGATCAGCTGCGGAAATCCTTTAAAGGCTTCATTGCGACAGTTTTCGAGCTGTTCGGAAAGTTTGTCCATCTGATTGCCATCTGTTTCGTAAACTTTCCAGCCAAAAGCTTCATATTTTGCCCTGAGGTCGCCCAAAGGCATCACCTCATCAACCGGCCCGTCGATTTGTTTGTGGTTGTAATCAATCAATGCAATCAGGTTATCTGTTTTTCGACTTCCGGCATACATGGCAGCTTCCCATATCTGTCCTTCCTGCTGCTCGCCATCACCCATAAGCACATAAACCAAATGCCTGTCGCGATTGAGTTTTTTGGCATTGGCTGCTCCAATGCCAGCCGATAAGCCTTGTCCCAGCGAGCCACTCGAGATGCGTACTCCCGGAAGCCCTTCGTGGGTGGTTGGATGACCTTGTAAGCGTGATTCGATCGCTCTGAAAGTGGCTAACTCACTTACCGGAAAATATCCCCGATGTGCCAAAACACTATAAAAAACAGGACTGATATGACCATTTGAGAGAAAGAAAACATCCTCACCAATGCCGTTCATGTCAAATTCGGGGGCATTGATTCGTAGGTGATCGAAGTATAATAAAGTCATTAAGTCTGCACAACCAAGCGAACCGCCCGGATGACCTGATTGACGTGCATGAACCATCCGTACGATATCTCTTCGCACCTGCGATGCAACACGTTTTAATTGCTCAAAATCTGTCATATTGGATTTTTTGATTCAAATTTATTAACTCCACTATAAGCACTGGAAATGAAAGTGCAAAAGTAAACATTCTGCTTAAGATTGCACGATTGTGATGTGGAAAATGTAGCGGTATATAAAAGAGGAATGCCCTTGCGGCATTGGAGTGAATTGTAAAAACAACTAAAACAATTCACACCGCAAGGGCATTAAGTTCGAACTTATAAAAACAACCAACCAATTAGACTGCAAATATACATCACTAAATTATACTGTGCAAGTAATTTTTAAGAAAAAGGTGTTAAAAAATAAGAAAAAGGTAATTTAAAATTATTATAAGTTTTGTAAATATCCGTATCAAACTGTAAATGATTTTGATAGGGAATATTTATTTTGGAGAAGATTTTTTGATCATCCAACTTCGATTGAAAGTATGTTGAACGTCATCCGGCTGAAAAATTCTTTGCTATTCATCTAGCACATTAGAATAATAGCTCGATTGTATCAAATCTTAGTTGTAATTGATAGAGAACCAGATGAATACGATGTAGCTCAAGATGAGCGAAATGCCTTCATATCTGCTCAGGCGAAATCCTTTGCCCAGATAGATCACTACAACCAAAGCCAGATTTGCTGCGATTACCATGCCTAGCTCTACATTAAGTTTGGTTTGATAGATCAGCGGATTGATGATCGCACTTGTGCCGAGAACAACCAGAATATTGATTATATTAGAGCCTAATACGTTACCCATAACAATCCCAATATTTTTTTTCATGGCGGCAACGATTGCCGTTACAAGTTCGGGTAAAGAGGTAGCTGCTGCCACTATGGTGAGGCCAATAGCAGTTTCGCTTATTCCGAGTGCCTTGGCCACTTCCAAAGCCCCGTCCGATACCCATTCACCCCCAAAAAACAGTCCCGCCAGACCGATCAATATTAATAGGATTGTTTTTGGCCATGAAGCCGGTTGTTTGTTTTCAACATCCAGATCAGGCTCTATGCCGTTTCCTTTTTTCAAAGTAAACCACAGATAAATACCAAATACAGCCAAAAGGACGAAGCCGTCAAAACGATTGATTACAAGGTCAAAGCCCATGAAATAGCCATTGGCTATCAGCCCAAACAGCAAAGTAGCAAACAAGCCGACAGGTATATCTCTTCGAATAGAAATTCGCTCCACATGGATTGGCATAAACTGGGACGAAATACCCAGTATCAGAAAAATATTCATGATGTTACTGCCCAGCACATTGCCAATTGCCAGATCGGAACTGCCTTTGAATGAGGCAAAAACATTGATAACCAACTCGGGCAAGGAAGTGCCGAAGGCTACCACCGTAAGGCCGATTACCAGAGGAGAAAGATTGGCGCGCAAACCCAGCGAAACGGAGCCGTTTACCAACCAGTTGGCACCCAATATCAAGACAACAAAACCAACAGCAAATAAGATATAAGTTAACAGCATAATCTATTCTGTTGCTGGATAGTTTCGTTCTCCAAAAATCAAACTGCCAACCCTAACGATGGTGGCTCCTGCTTCGATGGCAATTGGATAGTCGCCTGACATGCCCATGGATATCTCCTTGAAGCTTTCTGCTTGAGGAAAATAGGTTGATTTAAGCCAGTTGAAGATCTCACGGAGGTGAATAAATTCTCTTTGAACCTGCTGCATATCTTCTGTAAAAGTGGCCATACCCATCACGCCTGATATTTGGATATTTTTCATCTTTTTGTAGGCCTCCGATTCGAGCATTGTGATTGCTTCCTCGCGATCCAGGCCAAACTTTGTTTCTTCTTCAGCAATATGAAACTGTAGCAGGCATGGGATCTGCCGGTTAAATTTAGCAGCCTGTTTGTTGATTTCTTTCAGTAGTTTCAGGCTGTCAACAGCTTCGATGAGCGAAACAAAAGGCGCAATGTATTTTACTTTATTGGTCTGAAGATGCCCGATAAAATGCCATTCAATATCTGCCGGTAGTGCCGCATACTTTGCTTCCATTTCCTGTGCCTTGTTCTCGCCAAAGCAAATTTGACCGGCCTTGTAGGCCTCCAGAATATCTTCGATGGGCTTTGTTTTGGAAACAGCAACTAATTTTACCTGTTCGGGTATTGTGCGTTTAATTTTTTTAAGCTGTTCAGAAACCAGATGTGACATTGAATGTAGTATTTATTCGTGCAAATATAAGGATTTAGCCAGCTTGAGCTGATATATCTTAAATTTGCTGCCATTTTGTGCAATACTTCCTTGATAAATTTGTCAGGCAATTATTTTACTTTTGAAATCATTATGCAGCAATTTAAATTTCACTTTCAGATCATTCGGTTGGCAATATTTTTGTTGCTGGTTTTCAATCTGTTTCGTATCGTATTTTTACTGTTTCATCACTCGATCATTCAGGCAGAAGAAATTCCTTTCGTTGAGATTATCAGCGTATTTCCGGCTGCATTTTGGCTTGATATAGCCACTATTGGTTATATTTTGATTGCTGCTATAGCGATTGCCACACTTTCGTTGCTTAAGCCCGGACGCTTTTGGTCCTGGATTTTTAATGTGTATGTGTTTGTTATTATTTTATTGTATAGCCTGACCGCCCTGGGCGAAACCGGATTGTATGGAGAATGGAAAACTAAGCTATCATATAAGGCCCTGGTCTATCTTAAGAATCCAACAGAAGTATTTAACTCAGTGAGTAGCAGTACATTTATCATTTTGATACTGAGTTGGATCGCTCTTTCAATTGGCTTGTTTTGGGTGTATAAAAAATGGTTCAGCCTGAGATTTGAATTCAACAAAATAAAACCCGTTAATCTTTTTTGGATAGTGCCGGTCTGGATGATTGTTTTGTTTTTGGCAATACGGGGTGGTATCAAAGAGATACCCATTACAACCAGTGCGGCCTATTACAGCAGTTATAACCTGCTGAACCTGACTGCGGTTAATCCAGCATACAATCTGTTGGTGAGCACTTTGGATGCACAACAATTTAATAAGGAAAACTTATTTAAAAGTATGCCTGACGAATTGGCTGAAGCCCTGGTGCAGGAGTTACATCAAACGGATTGCGACAGCACGGTTTCAATTCTCGGGAGCGAAAATCCAAATATTGTTGTTTTATTGCTCGAGAGCTGGTCGGCTGATTTGATCGAGTCTTTGGGCGGAGAAGCTGGCATCACGCCCAACTTCAGGGAATTAGAAAGCGAGGGGTTACTTTTCACTAATTTTTATGCAAGCGCAAACCGTTCGCAACAGGCAATAGGTTCCTTGTTTGCGGGTATGCCCGGATTGCCAATCACCACCATCACCAATCATCCCGAAAAATATGGTGCTTTGCCCAGTATGATCAAATTACTGAACGAGGAAGGGTTCCATACAAGTTTTTATTTTGGCGGACAGCTGATCTATGGCAACATACTTTCTTATCTGATTTACAACGAGTTTGACCTGATTGTGGAAGGCAAAGACATTCGCGATGATTTTCCGCGTGGCAAACTCGGAGTGCACGACTCCTTTATGTTGCCGTGGTATGCCAGGCAATTGTGCAGTTTGCCTCAGCCCTTTTTCAGCACAGTATTCACGCTCAGTTCGCATTCGCCCTACGACTTTCCGATGGAGCATGTGATCCAATGGCCAAAACTGGAAAAAGATTTTATCAACTCGGCGCATTATACTGATAAGGCCCTGGGTGCTTTTTTTGAAGTAGCAAAACAGCAGGAATGGTACCAAAACACTCTTTTCATTATCCTGGCCGACCACAGTCATAATACCTACCGCAACCATCCGGTTGATAGTTTTAAATACCGCAAGATTCCATTGCTCATCACCGGTCCGGCATTGAAAGATTCGCTGAGGGGAAAACATTTCGACCTGATCAGCGGTAACAATGATCTTCCTGCCACAATTCTGGCACAACTGAATCTGAGCCATAAAGAATTTTTCTGGAGTAAAAACCTGATGAACAAATGCTACCAGCCCTTTGCCTATTTCGAAACCAACGAAGGCCTTGGCTTTAAAACCCCTGAAGGCCAATTTGTATGGAATAAGAAACTGGACATCTATTATCAAAAGAACTTTCCTCCTGAAAAAGAAGAACAAATCATCAATCAGGGCAAAGCCTATTTGCAGGTTTGGTTTGAGGAGTTTTTAGGGTATTAGGCTGTATAATTACACAGAAATAATTGATTGGAAATATCTCAAATTCTGATCGTTTTTAATGACTAAATTTATCCACCAATATTTTTGTATGCTTCATTTATCTAATGCTTTGATTCTTCGAAGTTTTTTAAATCTTTAACTGTCAATTCAAAATCACCAATACCGAAATGACCAATGTTTTTTGCATCTCGACCTTGCTTGGGCATTGTTTTGATTTCGTCAGTATTGAGTTTTAAATAAAGCGTAATTTTCTTTTTATAAGTCTGCCTACACACAAAATTTTGACTTGTTATATAAGCTACATAGTTTTTCTTGGGTGTTTCTTCAA
>DJWN01000094.1 GCA_002440975.1 Bacteroidales bacterium UBA6229 | reverse complement strand
CCATAACACTAAGCAATTGGCCGGACGGTATCTACCACATAAGTTTCGATCTGGACAGCGATATGATAAGCAAACAATTCATACTTAGTAAATAGCCTAACCGTCCCTTGGTTAGTTTTGAGCGGTTCCCTTCCCGGATTGACACTCCTCTATCGAGTCAATCCGGGTTTTTTTAAACATTTCAACGGAGTTTATTTTAATCAAAACCATATAAATTTGTAATCTATTGAAAAAGTCCGGATCCCATCGCGAAATATCCTATCTATTAGGCTGGTCTTCATTTTTATTGATCAATGCCGCTATTACAGTTCGGGTTTTACATGTATTAGTAACAGCCAGCCTGCTTCGGCTATCCTCTATTTCCTTTACCTATACCCCATTGAATATTGTCTTTACATCAATAGCAAAAGGATCGTGGAATTTAGAAAAACTGATCGTTGTGTATGGTTTTGGCACACTCGTTTTTCTTGTTTTTGGATTTTTCTTGTTTTTTATATTAATGAAGCACAGATTTAAAAACCTGAAATTAAGGCTGTTTTTAAGCTGGCTTGCGTTTCTTTCGGTCAACCTGCCTGCTGTAAATCTATCTGCCGGCGTTTTTCTTTATGCCGAATTTGGTATGGCCTACACCTGGATCGTTAATTCATTGGTATTACAAATAATAATTGCCCTGATTGTTTTGGCACTGGCCGTTGCAATGCGGCCCATATGGATTCATCGTTTTTTACAGGTATCTTATTCTTCCACTTTGATTGATTCGTATGATGACAAGAAACGTTTTATCAGGGCAGCATTTGTTTTGCCTGTGTTTCCGGCTTTTCTAGTTGTGTTGCTGTCGGGGATTAGCGTATCTGCTTATTTTTGGATCGTCTCATTTCTTTTTTATCTGCTATTGGCACTGCCACTTGTGGGTTATGGCATTCCATATTTTAGTCCCTTGCTGGTAAAAACAAAAGGCTCTTATTGTATTTCAAAAAAGAAAGCCCTGCGCATCCTGATCCGATGGCTGGTCTTTTGGATTGTGGTAATGGTGTTGTTAACGGTTTTTTAAACGAATGTGCTGTTCTATCACTATGCAAGCAATTTCTTTTTTAAACATTTAGCAAATACCTGTATCTACCTGCTGGCCACAACTACCGCCTCCTTAAAGGATTTGGTGTTTCCGTTGAGGTCAAAAACTTCGGCAAAGACAATATAAATTCCTGTTGTCACCCTGTTGCCGTTTTCATCAAGGCCATTCCAGATGGTTTGACCTTCCGAGCCAACCAATTCACTTTTTACCAGATGCCTGATCTGCTGGCCGGCAGAGTTAAAGATAAGGATATTCAGGGTGTAACCCGGCTCATCAAATAGGTAATTGATGCTTGTGGCATCATCCACGCCATCACCGTCAGGTGAAAATATTTCGGGGCTGATACTGATTTCATCTGCAGAAGGAGTAGTGTTCATCGTCATGGAGTTGGCTAAACCCGGAGTGCCAAAGCCAGCCGACTCAGCTGCTGAATGCCAGTTGTCCGGATCATCGGAAGAGGCAGTTGCTGAAATTCGTTCGAGCGAAACTCCTTTTACGATATTCAGCAATGGAAAGTGCATCTTTTCGGTGTACGACATTTTATCGATCAGCTTTCCTGTTAACGATATCAGAACAGCGGTGCCTTCGGTATTGGGATAAGACGGAAATGAATTCATCTCAACAAAAACTTCCGGATCGGATACAGGATACTGTTCGGCCACTATCCTGCCATTTGTGCATAGCAGTGCCAGCTTGCCCGGTAACAATAAGTAACTGTCGGTGGTTACCGGATAAAGGTTGGTATCGGGTGGGTTTGGAATGGTTTGCCTGATATTGCCAAGATACAGCTGATTCAGGTCTAGTATTTTGTTGCCCGGATTAAGCACTTCCACGTAATCAACGCCATCACCCAAAGGGTTAAAGAGTATTTCATTGATCAAAATATCGCCTGCTTCCAGCATATCTGGTAAGCCAAGCTGGATAAAACTTCCGGCATCCATGCCAAGGCCGATGCAGTTCATCAAATTTTCGGATAACAGCAGTTTATAAAGATTACCGTCTTCAAATGCTCGTTCAAAAACAAGCTCAACAAAGGTGCCATCTGAGGGATTCAGATAAGCTTCGTTAGGATTTGCCTGGGTGCTTTCAAGGGTATAATTGCTGAGTTGCATAAGGCTCGCAGGATCCATCTGCTGATCGAACCAAATATGAAGAATATTACTGGTAATCAACTGAAAACGCTCAACTTTTGGAGGAAACACATTAGGAGCATCAATGGCATTGAGGCTGCCCGGAGTGCCGCCTGCTGCAGCGGTGCTTGCCGACCAGTTTTTGCGTCCGCCACACGGATTGTTAGGGTCAATTTGTTCAAGCGACCAGCCTCCGTCAGTTTTGTTTGGGTCGTTGTACCATTTATCAGTATAGTTTACCATTGAGATGGTGATACCTTGTTTGCTCAAAAGGCTCAGGCTGGTGCCTGCATTGGTAAGCTGAAAGCTGCTAAAACCAAAGGCCGGCCCATAGCTCTCCAGCTCTGCAAGGGCATTTTCGTGACACAGGATGAGGTATCCATTGGGTTCAAGCGTAACGGCTCCTAAGTCTTTGACGGTAGTCCCCGTTAAAAATTGCCATCCATTAAGGTCAACGGGCAGGCTGGTTCGGTTATACAGCTCCACATATTCCCATTCGGGCAAACCAACTACCGGTGTTGGATCGGCCATAATTTCGTTGATAACCACATCATTGGCAGCGGCTTCATAATAACTGAAAGTTGTCGAAAATTCAGGTGTAATATTACCTGCCAGATCACTTATGTTATTGACAGTAAGGGTGTAAAGCACCCCGTTCTCAATAGAAGTTGCAAAAGATAACTGAAGAATACTTGAATTTTCACCAAAGCTGACTTCCGCCGGATTTCCAAGATTGTTATCAGCCACAAAGTTTTCTGTGTCAAGGCTTTCCGGAGCAATGCCTTCGTCAAATGTCAGCTGCACGGTAAAAGGATTCAGTGTAGTAGTTTGTATCAACTGAGGGGCTTCATCATCAATTTGTTCGGGACCGGCATATACGTCATCAAAATAGAATTTGGTGCTGTTGCTAACCGTATATTGTGCAAAAAAACCAAACCAACCACCCGGATTCATGCTTTCATCAAAACCACTCGCTTCGAGGGTATAAATACCCGTACCTGTTGCATCAGTTAAAAGCTGCCAGTTACCTTGGTCTGTTCTTATTACCTTTACCCAAAGGGCAAAGGAGGAAGCGATTTGTCCTGGGGTTCCTCGTAAAATACTGTTCGTTTCGCCATTTTCCTGCTTAAAAAGTTCTATTGCATCTTCTCCTCCTGCCTCGCCAAATTGTAGGTAATATCCATCGAATCCTTCGCCTGGATTGCTTTGGTTGGACGACAACATTACCCTGGCATAATTATTTGCTGACGGGCTAAATGCAAGCCGGATATAAAAACGCCATTCCACGGGTTCAGCTGCCTCGTAGGTTGTGCTTAGCCAGGCTGTACCAGCTTCGGCGGCATTGAGTTGAAGCTGAAAAACCTCGTTTACCATAAACAGATTCTCAGTGCCCGTCCAAACCGGATTGGTTGTGAAGTCGCCATCGCTGAAATCATCGATGAGTTGGGCCGAAAGCGGATTTAAAAAACCCGACACAAGCATCAGAATCAGTATAAAAAGCTTCGTAAGTAATCTATTTCTTATCATAATCTAACTTTTTTTGATAACCATTTGGCAGGTCTAAACAATTGAGTAACGGCAATTCATTATTTTATATTTTTGTGCCGGCTGTTAGCCTGTAAAAATAGGATTTTTTATTTTATTCATACGCATGAAATTAGCCCTTATTGGTGCAACCGGTTTGGTCGGTCAAAAAATGTTGGAAGTAATTGCGGGGCAGGCACTTCAGATTGAGGAGTTTTTGCCCGTGGCTTCTGAGCAATCGCTCGGAAAGAAAATTATCTTCAGGCAAAAAGATTATCCGGTAATTACGGCCAAACAGGCACTTGATAAGAATCCTGAACTGGTATTGATGAGTGCCGGAGCAGAAGTTTCGAGGAAGCTGGCTCCGCTTTTTGTGGAGAGGGGGGCGGTGGTAATCGACAACAGCTCGGCCTGGCGACGGGATGCTGATAAAGCACTCGTTGTGCCCGAAATCAATGCAGATGTCTTGAAAAAAGGGCCGCAAATCATTGCCAATCCCAATTGCTCAACCATACAGCTGGTGATGGCTCTGGCACCAATCCATAAGGTTTATGGGCTGAAACGACTGGTATTGTCAACTTATCAATCGGTGAGCGGGAGCGGACAAAAAGGTGTGCAACAGCTCGAAAATGAAGAGATTGGAGAAACATCCCTCAACCCAGCCTACCCGCATCCTATCCATCGTAATGTGATTCCGCACGGGGGATTTTTTGAAGCTGATGGTTATACCTCCGAAGAAGATAAACTGGTGTTTGAAACACGAAAGATTCTTAACGATACCCAGATTGCTGTAACAGCCACAGTGGTGCGTGTTCCGGTGATCGGAGGACATTCTATATCCGCAAATATTGAGACACATAAACCCTTTGAACTGGACGACATCAGAGCATTGATTCAAACTTTTCCGGGAGTGGTTTTGCGGGATAATCCTGCTCAAAACAGCTATCCAATGCCTTTGTCTGCGTCTGGCCATGATGAGGTTTTCGTTGGCAGGCTGCGTCGCGACCATAGTATCCCTAATGGTTTGAACCTTTGGATCGTGGCTGATAACCTGCGTAAAGGTGCTGCCACCAATGCCGTTCAAATTGCTAAATATCTAATTGATAACAACTTAATCTAAATCGTGAAGATATACCACTGCATTGAGGATTTTAAGCCCGTTAAAAATGCCATCGTAACAACCGGAACATTTGATGGTGTGCATCTGGGTCATCAGGCAATTTTAAAACGTATGATTGAGGATGCACGCGAAGTGGAGGGCGAAACGGTTGTAATCACATTTCATCCCCATCCGCGGATCGTGCTGCATATCGACAGCAGCAATCTGAAATTTATCAGCACACAAAAACGCAAAATTGAACGACTGGAAGCTATCGGCATTGATAACCTGATTATTATTGAGTTTACAAAATCTTTTTCGCGTACCAGTTCCGAAACCTTTATCAAGAATTACATCGTCGATCGCATCAAGCCATACAAGCTGGTGGTTGGATATGATCATCATTTTGGTAAAAATCGCATTGGTGATTTTAAGTTGCTTTACGACCTGGGTCAGAAATTTGACTTTAAAGTGGAACGTATTCCGGCTCAGGACGTTGAAAATATTGCCGTGAGCTCCACAAAGATCCGTAAAGCCCTGGAACTTGGCGATGTGGCAAAAGCTAACAAACTGCTTGGATATCCGTATTCAATTTGTGGCAGGGTGGTGAGAGGAAATCAGGTTGGCCGTAGAATGGGTTTCCCAACAGCCAATATAGAAACACCCAGTCAATACAAGCTCATTACGGCTCGTGGTGTATATGCCTGTAAGGTGAAACATAATGGCTCGATTTATGATGGTATGGGAAACATTGGCTACAGACCCACTGTTGCCGATGGAGAACTTACCATTGAGGTAAACATCTTCGATTTTAATGAGGAAATTTATGAGCAGGAAATCACCATTTTATTTATTGACCGGATAAGAGATGAACAAAAATTTAACGGACTGGACGAGCTTAAAGCACAGCTTGAAAAAGACCGCGAAAAGGTGAAAACAATTTTGGCGGCAGGCTCTTACCTGCCCACTGATTAGAGAATAAAACCCCTTTTTCTCCCAATCCACAAGGTATGCATCGTATCCTTATTTTCCTTGTTTTTTTATTACTTTGTCACGGTTTCATTAAATCGCAGCCTTCGGATACAACACAAACTTTAACAAAGAAAGGCTGGAATTTTGGCGTTTTGCCGGCCGTTTCGTTCAATTCTGATTTAGGGTTTCAGTATGGCGGGCTGGTCAACTTTTTCCATTATGGCGATGGCTATCGGTATCCCAGCTATGATCATTCCTTTTATCTCGAGATATCGCGCTATACCAAAGGCAGTGGCCTTTTTAGGTTTGCCTACGACAGCGATCAGCTTTTGCGTAATATGCGTTTGAGTTTTGATGCCAGTTATATGCCCGAACAAGCCATTGATTTTTTTGGGTTTAATGGCTACGATGCTGTCTATCAATCCAATTGGGTTGATGACGCACATCCCGACTACCGCAGCCGAATGTTTTATAAGCACAAGCGAAATATGGTAAGACTGCACGCTGACCTGAGTGGAGCTATGGGTATGCAAGGTTTGCAATGGGCTGCCGGACTAGAATTTTATAGTATTGTGGTAGGCTCGGTAGATATCGACCGGCTTAATAAAGGCAAGGACGAAGCCGACCAATTGCCTTCCGTGGAAGATGAGCCCGGACTGTTCGAGCTTTACCAGGCCTGGGATATCATTCCTCAGGACGAGCTGAGTGGTGGCACCTTTGCAGCAATCAAAGCAGGATTGGTTTACGATACACGCGATTTTGAAGCCAGTCCTTCCAAAGGTATCTGGACAAGCCTATTGTTTTATGCTGTTCCGGAGGCTATGTCTAACCTCAGTGAAGGATTTAGCAGAATAAGTTTTACGCACCGGCAATATGTTAGTCTTATTCCCCGAAAGTTTGTTTTTGCAGGTCGTTTCAGCTGGCAAAGCCACCTCAGCGGACATGTCCCTTTTTATGCACAGCCCCTGATGATGACCACACGTCTGCTTGGTGCTTATTCCGAAGGCCTTGGCGGGCAACGCTCTTTGCGCGGTGTGATGCGCAACAGGGTGGTGGGCGATGCAATAGCTTATGCCAATCTGGAGCTGCGCTGGAAAATCGTGGAGAAAAAACTCTTCAATCAAAACTTCTATCTGGTTACAAATGCCTTCGTAGATGTGGGACAGGTGACCAGAAAAATTGCGGTTGCCAAAGCTTTTGATCAGCTTCCTGATGAGTTTCTTACATTCAATAAATCAGATTATTATAAGCCGGGCAGCGAAAAGGCTCATTGGAGTGCGGGTCTTGGGCTTAAGCTGGCCATGAACGAAAATTTTATCCTCTCGGCTGATTATGGTCGTGCTTTAGAACCACAGGATGGCGAAAGCGGGTTGTATATTGGCTTGAATTATCTTTTTTAATCTGAATATTTACAGATGGAGCAGCCTTTTGGAAGTATAGAAATAAGGTTTATTTTTGTACGAGTTATACAATTTAAAAGGCAGATCGAATCAGATCAGTCGGCCTATTATATTTAATACCCAACTAATGGAACAAATTAAAAACCGTTATTGTGTAATCATGGCAGGCGGCATTGGTGCGCGTTTCTGGCCCATGAGCAAAACTTCCCGTCCAAAACAGTTTCTGGATATTCTTGGAACCGGCAAAACGCTGCTGCAGATGACTTTCGATCGCTTCACGCGTTTATGCCCTCCCGAAAACATTTATATTGTTACCAACGAAATATATCGTCATCAGGTGCAGGAGCAATTGCCCCTGATAGCCCCTGAGCAAATCCTTTGTGAGCCAGCCCGTCGCAACACGGCACCCTGTATTGCTTACGCCAATCATGTGATTCTGCAGCGCGATCCCGAGGCAGTGATTGTGGTGGCACCTTCTGATCATATCATCCTGCAAGAGGAAGTATTTGCTCAAAACGTACATGATGCTATGCAGGTAGCCGAAAAGAACGACTGGCTGATTACCTTAGGCATCGAACCCGGCCGGCCTGATACCGGATACGGCTATATTCAGTTTTTGGATGGAGCTATAACTGAAGATGTTCCCAAACTGAAAAAAGTAAAAACCTTTACCGAAAAACCAAGCCTGAGCATAGCACAGAGTTTCCTCGAAAGCGGCGATTTCCTCTGGAATGCCGGCATCTTTATCTGGTCGCTTAAAAGCATTAACAAGGCTTTTGACCAACATCTATCCGAAGTGAACGAGTTATTCAAAGAAGGTGCAGGTAAATACAGCACTCCGGAAGAAGAACCCTTTATCCGACAGACTTACAGCATCTGCCGAAATATTTCTATTGACTATGGCGTGATGGAGAAAGCTGAAAATGTGTATGTGATGGCTGTCGATTTTGGCTGGAGTGATCTCGGTACCTGGGGTTCGCTCTATGAGATCAGGGAAAAAGACGAACACCAAAATGCCATCGTTGGTAATCAGGTGATGGCTTACGATTCGGAAGGCTGTATTGTGAATATGCCAAAAGACAAGTTGGTTGTTTTGCAGGGGCTTAAGGATTATATTGTGGTGGAAGATGACAATGCATTGCTGATTTGCCGCAAAGCAGATGAACAACAAATCCGTCAGTTTGTAAACGACATCAAAGTAGAAAAGGGCGAGAAATACGTTTAAATTCCTTTTTTTACTTTTGAGTTTTAATGAAGGGATCAAATCATTTTTGAACATCTCATTGGATTGGAAGGTTTTAGCATAATAGTATAGCTGAAATTTTATTTTCTTTGCACATTATCCTATTGATCAATTTATCTTGAAATAACATGCCATTATGAGAATAATTTTACTTTTTGCAATTACAATAGTACTTTTTTCTTTGCAGGCTTCGGCTCAACAACAGGGCGAGCGCATACCCGGCGAAGTGATGATCCAACTCAACTCCGGACAAAACATCAGTACGATTGCTCCCTGGCTCAATCAGCAGGGTCTAACAATAAAACAAGAGCTTTCGAAACGACTTGGGATTTTTTTACTGGAATTTGAGGAAGGCCGGCACAATGTTTCAGCTTTGATAAGCAATTTGAAGAAACAACCAGCCATTAGTCTGGCACAGGCTAATCATGTGGTGGCCTTGCGCGAGGCGGATGAAAGTTTTCCTGACGATCCATTTTTTGAAGATCAATGGGGTTTTTATAACAATGGTTCCGGTGGAGGTGTCGAAGGTGCTGATATAGATGCAGTGAAAGCCTGGGATATAACCACAGGTGGCCTCACAGTTTTGGGTGATACCATTGTAGTAGCTGTTATTGATGGCGGAGCTTATCTGCAACATGAGGATTTGAATTTCTTCAAGAATCGGCACGAAATCCCGGGCAACGGCATTGATGACGACAACAATGGTTATGTGGATGATTATGATGGCTGGAATGCTTATAGCAACTCCGGAAATGTTCCTTCCAACTCGCATGGCACGCATGTGTCGGGCACTGTGGGAGCAATTGGAAACAATGGTATTGGTGTAACAGGTGTAAACTGGAATGTGAAAGTAATGCCAATTGCGGGTTCATCTTCTACCGAATCTATCGTTGTGAATGCGTATAGTTATGTATATGAAATGCGTTCACGCTACAACGAAACACAAGGCGATTCAGGTGCTTTTGTTGTTGCTACCAATGCTTCTTTTGGTGTTGATTTTGGCAATCCGGATAACTATCCCATCTGGGGAGCCATGTACGACAGTTTGGGAGCCATTGGAGTGTTAAATGCCGGAGCTACAGCCAACAGAAATGTAAATGTTGACGATCAGGGTGATATCCCAACGGCTTTCGAAAGCCCCTGGCTGATCACGGTAACCAATACCACCAATCGCGACGAAAAATCTACCTTGGCAGGTTATGGCCTCGAAAGCATCGATCTGGGGGCGCCTGGCACTTCAATTTATTCCACTCGTCCGGCACCTACAAATTATGGCTATGGCACCGGAACAAGCATGGCCACACCACATGTGGCAGGAGCTGTTGGCTTGTTGTTTTCGGCCGCCGACAGTGCCTTTATGGATGCCTATCACCAAAATCCGGGTGAATATGCCTTGATGATTAAGGATTACCTGCTGAATGGAACTGACCCACTGGAGGATCTTGATGGTATCACTGTCACTGGTGGTCGGCTCAACATTTTTACTTCCTTGAATTTGCTTCTGGGTAAGATAAGTATGCAGGCTTTTCCTGACGACACCTTAACGATGATTGTTGAACAGGAAAGTGTTCGCACCGATTCAATTCAATTTATCAATACAGGCCAATATGATCTGCAATTGGTTTTTCGGGAAGCAGAGCCTTATTCCTGGCTCAATTTAGCAAGTGATACCCTGCAATTGCCGGCAGATACTGCTGTTTCGCTTTTGATAAGTGCTGCGGCCATGGAAATGGTGCCTGATACACTTTATGCAGAAATTTTAATGGATGCCGGTCCTTTAGGACATCAAACTTTGGTTGTGAAGCTGATCGTGGTTGAGCCGGTAGGCAATGCTGAATTGTATTTGGTTCAGCATCAGGTGTTCCCCAATCCATTCAAGGGGCAGCTTACATTCAGGATGTTTTTACCTGTTAACGAAGAGGTAAGCCTTTCGATTTATCATATAAATGGCAGTCTGGTGTATGAAAATTCAATGAAGCTGCAAGCCGGTTTGCAACAACTGCAATGGGACGGAAACAGCATTATCGGATCAGAAGCTAAAAGAGGCATATACTTCTATCGCTTGCAGGTTGGAGATCAACATTTTAATGGTAAATTGATCAAACAATAATTCAGGCTTTCTCCAGGGTGAAAGTAATGTTGGTTCCTTTTTCGAGCTGGCTTCTGACGGTGATACTTTGTTCGTGTGCTTCCACTATATGTTTCACAATGGCTAATCCCAGCCCGGTGCCGCCTTTGTCTCGCGATCTGCCTTTGTCAACCCGATAGAAACGTTCGAATATACGCGGAAGGTTTTCTTCGCTGATGCCCGACCCGTTATCTTTGATCTCAATCAGGTAGTTTTCGTCTGCATCAAAAATACGGATGTTCACCAGGTTTTCCTCTTTATCACCATATTTCATGGCATTTTCAATCAGATTGATCAGCACCTGACGGATGCGTTTTTTGTCGGCTTTAACCAAAGCCGGTTTGTCGGATTGTTTTTCGAGGGTTACTTTGGTCTTGTATTTGCGGGATTTCATCTCCAGAAATTCCAAAACATCTTTACTCAGCTCATTGATATCAAACTGTTGCAAATTGAGTTTTAACTCACCCGATTCAAGTTTCGAAATCTCTTCCAGATCTTCAACAATGGCAATCAGCCTGTTGATGCTTTTTTCGGTATGCATTAAATAGGTCCGATTGATGTTCTCGTCTTCCAGCCCGCCGTCAAGCAAGGTCAAAACGTAACCCTGGATATTAAATATGGGTGTTTTGAGTTCGTGCGAGATATTACCCAGAAATTCTCTGCGATAGACAGCCAGTTTTTTCAGTTCTTCTATCTCGGTGCGTTGTCTTTTGCTCCATTCAAGCATAGCCCGATTAACGCCTTCCAGCGATTCTGTCTGCTTTTGAGGTGTTTTTCCATTGGATTGATCGGGTTTGGCTGCGCCAATGGTTTTGTAAATCAGTTTGACTTTTTTATACACATACCGATCGAGTGTTTTTAAAGTAATCAGGTAGTTGATCAGGAAAATGAGCAGCAATCCGATCAGCAAGTGCCACCAGAGCAATTGGTCATCTAACCAAAATATGATTAGCGTAAGCAAAATTACACTCAGGCTTGCACCAAGTGCCAGATACACAGCAATTGATCGGGTCTCGCGGTAACGTGCCATATTTAGTTAAATCGGTTCATCAGGCCTGAAGTGTATTAATAATAGGATTAAAATATCAGATACTAGAATTTATTATTCAAGTTACTGCTTCCCATTTAAAGCATGAAATTACGATATTTCTGTATCAAACTTCAAATTTGTATCCCACCCCTTTCACCGTAGTAATATTTTCGATGCCAATTTTTTCTCTGATTTTTCTAACATGGACATCTATCGTACGGTCGCCAACAATAACATTATCGCCCCATATTTTCGAAAAAATTTCTTCACGTGTAAAAACCTTATTCGGTTTGGATGCCAGCAAACGCAAAAGCTCAAATTCTTTTTTTGGAAGGATAATTTCGTTGCCTTTGTTTATAACAATAAAACGTTCCGAATCAATCACAAAGTCCTTCACTTCAAGTTGATCAGGTGCGGAATCGTTTTTATCCTGATAACGCCTTAGCAGTGCTTTTACTCGACTGATCAGCAATTTGGGTTTGATGGGTTTGGTTACATAATCATCGGCACCGGCTTCAAAACCTGCAATTTGAGAATAATCTTCGCCGCGGGCCGTTAAGAAGATCACCAGGGTGTTTTTGAGTTCCGGAATCTGCTTTATCTCTTCACAGGTAGCCACGCCATCCATCTCAGGCATCATCACATCCAGTATGATGAGCTGAGGCAATTCGGTCACGGCTTTTTTAACGGCTTCTTTTCCGTTGGTGGCAGTGAGCACCTTAAAGCCCTCTTTTTTAAGATTATAGCTAAGAAATTCTAAGACATCAACTTCGTCATCGACAAGTAAAATACTGAATTTTGAAACGTCCATAAGGCGATTAATTGTTCTGTTTTGGATCGGACTAAATTAGTAGCTTTTTCAAAACCAATGGTTTAATTTCATGTCAAATTTAGGTTATATTTTCATCATTCAGAACGAATTGAACCGGTAAGGTAAAGCCCGTTACAGGAGTTGATGATGTTTATTTATTTGTATTTTCGCCTGAAAATAAATTAGGGGGCCTCATATGAAATCAGTTTGGAATAGCTTATTTGGTGCATTTTTATTCTTGGTTTTTTTGCCTGCTGCTTCGGCACAACAGTTTGAGGGCGGACTGCTGGCTGGTGGTGTTAGCAGCCAGGTTGCCGGTGATAACATATCCGGTTTTCACAAAGCTGGCATAAGTTTTGGTGGCTTCGTCCGGCTTGAGTTGGATGATCGTTCGGGCTTGCAACTGGAGCTTTTTTTTGTGCAAAAAGGCTCCCGAACCAGCGATCAGGATGTAAAGGCCGGGATGAATCCCTTTCTGCTGAGGTTGAACTACGTGGAAATGCCGCTTATCTATCAGTATGATTTTGGAAAATTACGGCTCGAAGGAGGTTTAACAGCAGCTTTTCTGGCAAGCCATTACGAAGAAGTAAACGATCTGGATAATTCGCAGGATGTGTGGCGTAGCTTAAATTTCAGTTCTATTGTAGGGGTGCGTTATTTGTTTCATGAGCATTGGTCGCTGGGCTTGCGGAGCATCAATTCCATCAATTCCATTCGAAAAAATAGGGTCGATGGCAATGTGAAACGTTATGGAAATAAATTTGGGGCTTTTAACGATGTGCTACAGCTGGCTGTTTTTTATAGCTTGTAGCTTCCGGATTTATGAATTTTTCCATTTTATGTTGCAGCCTGTTGACGGAATTTGCTTTTCGGGGACAGGCTTACCGGCCAGCACCAAATCCAGTGCTGTCCGCAGGTCTTTTCCATTTACCGGCATTTCGTTTCCGGGCCGGCTCCCATCAAGTTGTCCGCGGTAAACGCAGCGATTTTTAACATCAAAAAGATTGAAATCAGGTGTGCAGGCTGCATCATAAGCCTTGGCCACTTGCTGTGTTTCATCAAAAAGATAAGGAAACGGAAAATCGTGATCAGCGGCAAAAAGCTTCATATTCTCCGGTGAATCTTCAGGATAATTTTCTGCATCATTCGAATTAATGGATACCATACCAATTCCTTTTGGCATATATTCTTTTCCGATGCTCACAAGCTCGTTGATCACATGCTTCACATACGGGCAATGATTGCAGATAAACATCACCAGGGTACCTTTTTTGCCTTGAATGTTTTTGTAGGTCAGTAGTTTATTGCTGATTTGATCCGTAAGTTCAAAATCCGGAGCTGCGAAACCAAGCGGAATGGGTTTTGTGGGTGTAAGGGCCATGTCAATCTTTTTTGAGGAAATCAATATTTCTTTTCAATCCGTTGTATGCTGCTCTTTTAACAGCAGAACCGGCGAAAAGTTCGTTAAAAGTGTTTTCGTCCAGTTTTTCCCAATCGGGTTTTCTCATTTTTTTTAACTGTTCCGAAATCAAAAAGCCGGGCTCATTATGTGGTTTAGCAAAGCGGTTCCAGGGACAAACATCCTGACAGATATCACAGCCAAAAATCCACCCTTCAAATTGTTGTTTCAACGCATCCGGAAGCTCGCCTTTGTGTTCGATGGTGAGGTAAGAAATGCATTTTCGGGCGTCGAGGCGGTGGGCTTCAACCAGTGCACCAGTCGGGCAGGCATCAAGGCAGCGTCTGCAGGTTCCACAATAATCTGTGATTTCGTTTTCTTTTGCTTCAAGATCAATCGGAATCAGCAGGTGTCCGACAAAAAAGAAAGAGCCTTTTCGCGGATGAATCAGACAGGTGTTTTTGCCAATAAAACCCAATCCGCTTTTTTGTGCCCAGGCCCTGTCGAGCAAAGGTGCCGAATCAGTAAAAGCCCTGGCACCATCCAGTTTGCCAGTATGGCTTTCGATAAAGTTGAGCAGTTTCTGCAATTTTTTGCGGATTAATTTGTGATAATCTTTGCCGTAGGCATATTTAGAAACTTTGAAGTTGTTATCTTCCGGCAGTTTTTCTTTTGGAAAATAATTCTGCAAAACAGTGATCACTGTTGCCGTTCCTGCAACCAGCAAACGTGGGTCGTAACGTTTTTCGCGATTCCGTTCGAGGTAGCTCATCCCGCCTTGAAACCCCAGCCGAAGCCAGTCTTCCATCAATCGGGCATCATCCGGAAGTTGCTGCGCTTTGCTGATTCCTACCTCATCAAATCCTAATTGCAGGGCTTCAGTTTTTAGCAGTTCAATAAAGTTTTCCGGAAGAGTAGTTGATTCTGCCATTCACTGGTTATAGGTTTGGATTAGCTGTTGAAAAGCGAGCCTTGCTGTGGATTTTTAACCCTGCCTAAATGTTTGTAGGCTTTATCGGTTGCTTCCCGGCCACGCGGTGTGCGCATCAAATAGCCTTCCTGAATGAGAAAGGGCTCATAAACTTCTTCTATCGTACCGCCTTCTTCAGCCACAGCCGTGGCAATGGTGTTGATACCCACCGGCCCGCCTTTAAATTTATCGATGATGGTAAGCAGGATTTTGTTGTCCATTTCGTCCAGACCGTGTTCGTCCACATGGAGTGCCGTCAAACCAAAACGTGCAATTTCTATGTCAATTTTGCCATTGCCTTTGATTTGAGCAAAATCGCGTACCCTTCTCAACAAAAGATTGGCAATACGCGGCGTGCCCCGGCTACGGCCTGCAATTTCGGCAGCTGCCTTAGCTTCTATCGGAACCCGAAGGATGGAGGCCGACCGTTGTACGATACCAGTGAGTGTTTTGGCATCATAATACGACAGCCTCAGGTTAATCCCAAAGCGCGAGCGCAGTGGCGAAGTGAGAAGCCCCGAGCGTGTGGTAGCTCCAATGAGCGTAAAGGGATTAATGGTGATTTGCACAGCCCTGGCATTGGGGCCAGTTTCGATCATGATGTCGATGCGGTAATCTTCCATAGCCGAATAAAGATATTCTTCCACCACCGGACTTAGCCGATGTATCTCATCAATAAACAGCACATCATTTTTTTCGAGGTTGGTTAGCAAACCAGCCAAATCACCAGGCTTATCCAGCACGGGACCCGAAGTGATGCGAATATTTACCCCTAATTCGTTTGCAATGATATGCGATAAAGTGGTTTTGCCTAATCCCGGAGGGCCGTGCAAAAGCACATGATCCAGTGCTTCAGCCCTTTGTGCTGCTGCCTGCACAAAAACACGCAGATTTTCAACAACCTGCTCCTGTCCTGCAAAGCTGCTAAAGGCGTCCGGCCGCAACACTTTTTCTATTTCCTTTTCGGCATTTGTAAGTTCTTTACCGTAAGCATCCAGGTTTTCGTTCATAGGGTGAAATTAAGATCAGACAAAAATAAGCATTCTGATTCAGTCAATTGGTTTGCAATCATAAAACACCTGAACAAAATACCCTTCATACTGCTTCGAATCAGGTCTGTGAAGTGATATAATATCCTTTTATGTAAGTTAAAAAATTGGATTAAAAACAAAATGTTTGTACATTAGCTCAAAAATTGACACCTTAAACAAGGGCAAAGCAAAAAACCTGTTAAAACTAAAGCGATGAAAACAATACTGGTAGCTTTCGATTTTTCAAAAAATTCGCTTCATACGCTGGATTATGCCCTTTTTTATGCCAACTGGCTAAAAACAGGGATTCATCTGGTATGGGTGGATAATACGAGCACCCCCGAACATGTGATGAATATTGAGCAAACCTTACGCATCGAGACGAAAAAATATTTTGATGAGATTATTGAAAAGTATGAACCAAAACTAACGCACGGCAAGCTTGAAATACACCTGCGTAAAGGTAAAGTATATTCTGAAGTGGCTATGCTGGCCCGACAGATTGAAGCCTCTGTGATCTTTGCCGGAACACATGGCGTGAGCGGTTACGAAAGGTATTGGATTGGCAGCAATGCCTACCGAATTGTTACTTCAGCACCTTGTCCGGTAATTACCGTTCGGTCTGATTATGAGTTTAGCGGAAATTTAAAACGTATTTTAGTTCCCATCGACAGCTCGGCTGAGAGTCGTCAGAAATTGCCTTTTACGGCAAATCTGGCCCAGGCTTTTGGAGCCGAGATACATCTTTTAGTGCTCTATAATTCCACGCTCAGAGTGATTCGCAACCGGATGAAATCATCAGCCGATGAAGCTGAAAAATGCCTTAAAGAGCGTGAAATAAAATACAAGCTGAAAGAAGTTGAAACTGAAAAACTCGTTCCGGCTATCCTCTCTTATTCCGATGAAATCCAGGCAGATTTAATTGCTATCATGACCGAACAAACTGCTACTGCCGGTTCAATGTTTTTAGGGCCTTTTGCACAACAATTGGTAAATAATGCGTTAATACCTGTGGTGAGTGTTCATGCTACAATACAAAATTAATCGCCTATGAACCTACGTAATAGCCTTGTTTTTCTGTTTGTATTTATATCATTGCAAGCAATTCAAGCACAGAATTCACCTTCAGGATCGCTGGTGGTGATACAAGACAATCGGCTGGATAGCCTGCTTTGGTTGCAGGAACAACTTTTTAAGGATAAACAATATATTGAAGGTTTTCGGATTCAGGTATTTATGGATTCGGGTAATGATGCCGTAAATCATGCACACGAATTAATAGGAAAACTATCCGAAGAGTATCCACAATGGAAGGCCTACCTTTCATACGGGCAGCCTTATTACAGAGTCCGTATTGGCGATTTTCGCAACCGGCTCGAAGCAGAAGCTGCACTTCAGCAACTGAACCATAACTATAAACAAGCATTTATCACTCGCGATCAAATTGCTTTCCCTGAATTATCTGCATTTCCAACCCCAAAAAACGCACAACATGAATAAAACCCTCTTAGTTGGCATTGATTTTTCGGATTGTTCTGTCAATGCCCTGGAACATGCTGTAAGCCTTGCTGAAAAGGCAGAAGCCAACATAAAAATGATCTGGGTTAATAAACCAGATAATACCCGAAACCTAATTGATATTTCGAGTGATGATGTGCTCCATGAAGCAGAGAAAAGACTCGAAGGACTGGCATCAAAATATCAGCCAAGGCTTAAAAATGGGAAGATAGATTTTATTACCCGCAAAGGAAAAGTGTACAAAGAATTGGTTGCTGCAGCGGAAGAGTTTGATGTATTTTTAATATTGATAGGAACGCATGGTTCCTCTGGTTTTGAAGAGTTTTGGATTGGAAGCAATGCAAACCGGATTGTTTCGGCAACCGAAAGGCCGGTGATTACTATTCGGGGAGGAGTGGATATCAATCGAACCATTGAGCGCATTGTAATGCCAATCGACAGCACGATCGAAAGCCGTCAGAAAGTGCCAATTACTGCACTGCTGGCTAAGTATTTTAATGCAGAAGTTCATGTGCTTGCCACCCATATCACTTCGGTGAAAGACGTTCGCGACCGTCTTATGGAATATGTGAAGCAGGTTGAACGGTATCTGGAAGAAAATCAGGTACGCTATTTGGTAAAAGAGATTGAGGCTGGTAATATTTCTGATTCAGTTGTCGATTATGCCACAACAATCAATGCCAATTTGATCAGCATCATGGACGAACAGGAAAAAGCCGCTTCCAATATCTGGCTCGGCCCCTATGCCCAGCAAATGGTAAACCATTCGCCCATTCCGGTTTTGGTGGTTCATGCCAAAAATTATATTGCAGGTATTGCAATGTAGGGCAGGATTTTGGAGTAAGGTGTTTTCAATCATGCTGATAGCTGATAATCAATTTTAGCTTCATGCCCGAAATATCGTATGGCAATCGTAAAATTTATTGTGAGCAGGGAGCAAATCTTCGTGAGGTATTAATTGCTCATGGCATTTGTCCTCATAATGGGCAATCGAGGTATGTAAACTGTATGGGTTCAGGAAGCTGCGGAACCTGTGCGGTGAAAATCATTGGTAAAATTCCTCCCTTAAACGAAAAAGAGCAAAGCAGACTAGCTGTGCCGCCGCATCGTTTGAGTAATGGGTTGCGTTTATCCTGTCAGATAAAGGTTGAAAACGACCTCCAGGTGATTAAATACGGTGGGTTTTGGGGGCATGAGATACCAGAAGAAAAGGCTTAGGATTTTATAACTCACCAAGCCTGAGCGTATTACTATTTCCTTTGCTCCAGGTGGGTGTGCTCAACACATGAATCACCCGATCGCCTTTGTGTAGCTGTCCGGCGGCAATGAGTAAATCATTCAAATGGTTCATTAATTTATCAGCCTGATCCAGACTGCTGTCATAAAAACCATTCACGCCCCAAAGCAGATTCATTTGCCTGAGCACAAAAGCATTGCCCGAAAAAGCAAACAGACGCGCCCTGGGCCGGTGGGCTGCCATCCTGCGTGCAGAGTATCCGGTATGTGTTACCAGAATAAGAGCACTGGCATTGGTGCTTTGAGCCATATTGCAGGCCGCATACAAAACACTATCCGAAATAAAACGGGGATGCGATGGATCATAGGGCATTTCGTGCCGGTAATAAATGGCTTCGTATCCTTCTATCTGATTGATGATTTGCTGCATGATGCGGATAGTATCTACAGGATATTTCCCCACCGAAGTTTCGCCACTTAGCATCAGGGCATCTGCTCCATCGAGCACGGAATTGGCCACATCACTTACTTCGGCGCGAGTAGGTCTGATAGAACTGATCATCGCTTCCATCATCTGTGTGGCCACAATAACCGGCTTACCTTTTTGCTGACAGAGCCGGATGATGCGTTTTTGTATCATCGGAACCTGCTCCATGGGAATTTCCACTCCCAAATCACCGCGGGCAATCATAATACCATCAGCTGCCTCAACGATGGCTTCGATGTTGGATATGGCCTGTGGCTTTTCTATCTTAGCAATAATGCCCGGTTTGTTGTTTTTTTTTGCAGCATCAATTTTTTCGCGAAGCAGGTGAATATCACTGGCCGATCTCACAAAAGAAAGGGCAATCCATTGGATATCCTGCTGAAGCAAAAACTCAAGGTCATTCAAATCTTTTTGAGTAAGCGAAGGCAGGCTAATGCTTGTATCGGGCAGGTTTACACCTTTGTAAGTTTTGATAACAGCATCAGTTTCTGCCCTCAACAGCACCTCATCTTTGCCATTGGTCTCAACTACACGCAAAGCAATTTTTCCATCATCAATCAATACCTGATCTCCAGCCTTTGCGTCTGTTGCAAAGGCATCGTACCGGATGCTGATCCGCTCCTTGTTTCCGGCTACCTCATAAGTCACCAGCTTGATTTTTTCGCCAGCTTTGAGCGTTACCTCCTCATGTTCAAGTGTCCCAAGCCTTATTTTGGGTCCTTGTAAATCGGCCAGAATAGCTACACAGTTTTTTTGAGTGATATTAATTTGGTCAACTATTTCAATAACTTTCAGGTGATCCTGGTGTGTACCGTGCGAGAAGTTAAGCCGACAAACATCCATTCCCTCTGCTGCCATTTTCGATAAGGTGTCGTAGTCGGAAGAGGCAGGGCCAATAGTAGCAATGATTTTGGTTTTCATTGAATAACAAGGTATTACGATTTATTTTTTGGTAAAAGCTGATGACGGGCTTTCATAATTTCCATTTCATGAAACTCAATAGTTTCGAGCAGTATGTCTATTCCTTTGTCTTTTTTTGTGTCAACAATAAAAGCATGTACGATATGAGGGATGTTGCGAATAGCACGGATATAAAAATCCAGGCGTTCCTGATCGAGTGCATTACGAATGATGAAAAGATAATCGGTTGAAACAGAAAGCCTGATCCATCTTTGGTCTTCGCTGCTGAGCGAAACCAGATTGAAGACATTAAGGTTTTCGCTCTGATCATAAAGATAAAAAGAGTATGACGGACTAACATCATTGGGTGTAGGTAGGATGTCCTGATGCTTTACCAGATTGATGGCTAAACGATCGTTAATATGCCAGGCAAGTTTATAATCTGGGAGTGTGGAAGCAATTCCTAACAGGATGATATTGTCAAATGGTTGACTTTGCAGGGTTTTTTTTCGGGTATGCATAATACTAGGGTTTCAGACAAAAATACGTTTTTTGTTGGCTAACTAAAATCCCGGAAAAAGGAAAGGGTGAAGGTATTGTTTTTGATGTAAGCAGCAGCAGTTAAACAACTTATTCCGTTACCTGATTAATCATACCAGTTTCTGACATAATGTTCCAGGCTCTTTCGGCGGCCAGTTGTTCGGCACCTTTGATAGAAAAATCCTTGGCCGAAGAATAGGTTTTTTCGTTGACTACAACTTCCACAACATACATTTTTTCATAGCTTTCGCCAGTTTCACCAGTCATTTTAAAATCGAGTTGTTGTTTTTCTTTTTGAGCCCACTCGATGAGTTTGCTCTTGAAGTTGTAATCATTTTTCTCGAGGTTTTCGAGGTCAATATGCATTTCAACGATGCGTTTGATGATGATTTTTCGGGTAAAACGAAAACCTTTGTCCAGATAAAGTGCTCCGATAAAGGCTTCAAAAGCATCGCCACCCAGCGACCGGAACTTTGACCGGCCATCGTTCGAAAAATTAATCAACTTATCCAGGCCAAGCTTTTGTGAGAGTTTATTAAGCGATGCACGGCTTACAATACGCGAACGCATTTCGGTGAGAAAGCCTTCGTTTTTGTAAGGAAACTTTTTAAATAAAAAATCAGCAATAATGGCACTTAAAATGGCATCGCCCAGGTATTCAAGACGTTCGTTACTAAGCTTGTAACCATTAATTGTTTCGCTTGAAACGGATTTATGTTTAAAAGCCAGCTGATACAAAAAAATATTTCCGGGATAAAACCCGAAAATATTTTTAAGAGATTGCGATAGTTCTTTATCTGCAGAAAAAAGCGACTTAACAGTATCAGTAAGTAACAAAACGCAGTAATTACGGAACGAATTTTTTTAAAACCATCGAAGCATTATGTCCGCCAAATCCGAAAGTATTACTAAGAGCGGCGTTTATTTCTCTTTCGCGACCAGTGTGATAAGTAAAGTCGAGCTTATTGTCAATTTCCGGATCATCGGTAAAATGATTGATAGTGGGCGGAACAAAACTGTTCTGCACAGCCATAATAGTGGCAATGGCTTCTACCACACCGGCACCGCCTAAAAGATGGCCGGTCATGGATTTGGTAGAGTTGATGCTTATATTATAGGCGTGTTGACCAAAAAGCGTAACGATGGCTTTAGGTTCAGAGATATCACCAAGAGGTGTGGAAGTGCCATGCGTATTGATATGATCAATATCTTCCGGTTTCAGGCCGGCATCTTCGAGGGCTCTTTTCATGCTTAACATGGCACCCAATCCTTCCGGATGGGGAGAGGTCATGTGGTTGGCATCGCCTGAAAGGCCACCACCAACAAATTCAGCATAAATTTTTGCTCCTCTTTTTTGGGCATGTTCTAATTCTTCGAGCATTATTCCGCCACCACCTTCTCCAATCACAAAGCCGTCGCGGTCTTTGTCAAAAGGACGTGAGGCAGTAGCCGGATCGTCATTACGTGTGGAGATGGCATGCATGGCATTAAAACCACCAACGCCGGCTTCATTTACCGAAGCCTCACTGCCACCTGTGATAATGGCCACAGCCTGGCCCAGCCGGATGTAATTGAAAGCATCTATCAAGGCATTGGCCGATGAAGCACAGGCCGATACGGTGGCGAAATTTGGTCCCCGAAATCCATGTTTGATCGAGATATGACCAGCAGTGATATCGGCAATCATCTTGGGGATGAAAAACGGATTGAACCGTGGGGTGCCGTCTCCCCTGGCAAAGGATGCTACTTCTTCAAAAAAAGTAGCAAGCCCACCTATACCCGACGACCAGATTACACCTACCTCATTAAAGTCGGTATTTTCTGGATTCATCCCTGAATCAGCAATGGCTTCATCGGCCGCTATCAGTCCAAATTGGGCAAACAAATCGTATTTGCGTACGTCTTTTCGGTCAAAATAGTTTTTCCAATCGTAGCCCTTTACTTCGCAGGCAAAGTGGGTCTTAAACCTGGAGTGATCAAAGCGGGTAATATCGGCTGCACCACTCACCCCTTTCTTTAAACTATCCCAGTATTCCGGAACAATATTACCGATGGGTGTAATGGCACCTAAACCGGTGACTACTACTCGTTTTAGCTCCATAAAATGAGGTTTTTAGGCTTTGTTTTCTTCGATGTATTTGATAGCGTCGCCTACTGTACCAATTTTTTCTGCCTGATCATCTGGAATAGCCAAATTGAATTCTTTTTCAAATTCCATGATCAACTCAACCGTGTCGAGCGAATCGGCACCCAGATCGTTTGTAAAGCTGGCTTCGTTAGTAACTTCTGCTGGCTCAACACCCAGCTTATCAACGATAATTGATACAATTTTGTCTTTGATTTCTGACATAACTTTATATGTTTTTAGTTAAACAGTCTGCAAAGGTAAGAGATAAAATGAAAAAAAAACAACAAAAAACTTTAGAAAATTGATTTACAACAGATAAGTTATCTGATAAGTGCCTTTTTTTGTCCTTTTTTGCCGGAATGATTCTCCGGGTCAGGGCCTAAATTTGCAAAATTAAGCCTTTAAGTGCCGGTCTTCCGAAAAAATGTATTTTTACAGACCACCATCCTGTATGGTTTTTGATCGATTGAATACTATTTAATAAGCTGTTGATATGAGTTCCGAAGAACGTCCCAAATTGTTTCTATTAGATGCTATGGCATTGATCTACAGAGCTTTTTTTGCTTTGAATAAAAACCCGCGTATTAATTCAAAAGGCTTGAATACCTCAGCAATTTTAGGTTTTACCAACACTTTGTATGAAGTATTAAAGAAGGAAAACCCTGCGTATATTGGAGTTGCTTTTGACAGCATGGCACCCACACAACGCCACATTGATTTTGCCGACTACAAAGCTAACCGCGAAAAAATGCCCGACGATCTGGCCGCATCCATCCCCTATATCATGAAGGTGATAGAAGCCTTTCGTATTCCTATACTGGTTATGGACGGTTTTGAAGCTGATGATATCATCGGCACACTGGCAAAACAAGCAGAAAAACAGGGTTTTGTAACCTATATGATGACACCTGACAAGGATTTTGGTCAATTGGTTTCGGAGCATATCTATATGTACAAACCAGCCAAGGCAGGCGAAGATGCCCAGGTTTGGGGTCCAAAGGAAGTATGCGAACGCTATGGTATTTCTGATCCTGAGCAAATGATTGATATCCTTGGACTTTGGGGCGATGCTTCGGATAATATTCCCGGTGTTCCGGGTGTTGGCGAAAAAACAGCAGCTAAACTGATCAGCCAGTTTGGTTCAATCGAAGCGGTACTTCAAAACACTTCTGAGTTAAAAGGCAAACAAAAAGAAAACCTCGAAAATTTTGCCGATCAGGCCAGGCAGTCGCGTCAGTTGGCAACCATAATAACCGATGTGCCCATCGCTTTTGAAGCGGATAAACTAAAGCTTGAAAGCCCGGATATGGAGAAGCTTCAGGAGCTTTTTGATGAGCTGGAATTCAGAACTTTTGCCAAACGGATGATACAGGACGCACAAAAGCAGGCTGCTTCCAATTTGCAGGATGATTTGTTCAGTCAGTTAAGCTCTGAAGAGCTGCCGGAAATGCATCCTTCTGAAAAGCAAACGATTGAAACCCTTGAGCATGATTATGTTTTGGTACAATCTGAGCAGGAACTAAAGGCACTTGCCAAAGAACTATCACTACAAAAGAGCTTTTGTTTCGACACCGAAACCACTGCTGTGGATGCTCATAATGCAGAGTTGGTCGGGCTTTCGTTTGCCGTCAAACCACATCATGCCTGGTATATTCCCATGCCACAAAATTATCACGAGTGCCAGCAGAAGCTGGAACATTTCAGGAATGTTTTCGAAAGTGAAAAGATTGAAAAAACAGGTCAGAATCTGAAATATGATATTTCTGTCTTGCGCTGGTACGACATTGAGGTGAAAGGACCTTTATTTGATACCATGATAGCGCATTATCTGATCGAACCAGATCAAAGGCATAATATGGATGTGCTGGCCGAAACTTATTTAAACTATTCGCCTGTTTCGATCGAAAGCTTGATTGGGAAGAAAGGAAAAAATCAGGGGAATATGCGCGATGTGCCAATCGAAAAGGTAAAAGAATATGCCGCAGAGGATGCCGACATCACCCTGCAGCTGAGGCATAAACTGGAACCTGAGCTTGATAAACAAGGCGTTCGCCGGATATTTGATGAGATAGAAATGCCCCTGGTGCGTATTTTGGCTGCTATGGAAGCCGAAGGCGTAAAAGTGGATGGTGATAACCTTCAGCAGATCAGCGAGCTGATGGGGAAGGAAATTCTGGAGTTGGAAAAGTCGATCTATGAATCTGCTGGAATGCGGTTTAACATTGCTTCGCCCAAGCAACTTGGTGAAGTGCTTTTTGATCATCTTGGCTTGCAACAAAAAGCAAAAAAAACAAAAACAGGACAGTATGCCACCTCCGAAGATGTGTTGTCGAAAATACAAAAAGCGCACCCTGTTATCCCCATGATTTTGGATTATCGGTCGCTCACCAAGCTCAAATCAACCTATATTGATGCCTTGCCAACCCTGATCAACCCCCGTGATGGCAGGATACATACCAGCTATAATCAGGCTGTTGCAGCTACCGGCAGATTAAGTTCGAATAATCCAAATTTGCAAAACATTCCTATCCGCACCGAAAGAGGTCGTGAGATCAGAAAAGCTTTTGTGCCCCGGAATAAAGATTTCACTCTGTTGGCCGCTGATTATTCACAGATCGAATTGCGTATCATCGCTCATCTGAGTAAGGATAAAGGTATGATGGAGGCCTTCAGAAATGGTCTGGATATTCATACCGCTACGGCATCCAGGGTTTATGATGTAGGATTGCAGGATGTTACAAAAGAAATGCGCAGAAATGCCAAAACGGTTAATTTCGGTATCATTTATGGCATTTCGGCTTTTGGATTGTCAGAGCGACTCGACATCCCGAGGGGCGAAGCGGCAGGCATCATAAAGAGCTATTTCGAGCAATATCCAGGGATTAAAGTGTATATGAATAATCAAATTGAGTTTGCCCGCAAAAATGGCTATGTCGAAACCATGCTTGGAAGGCGACGCTACCTGCGCGATATCAATGTTTCGAACAGTGTGGTGCGGGGATTTGCCGAACGAAATGCTATCAATGCGCCTATCCAGGGCAGCTCGGCAGATATGATCAAATTGGCCATGATACGGATTCAGGAGGAGATTAGACAGCGTAAATTACAATCCAGAATGATCCTGCAGGTGCATGATGAGTTGGTGTTTGATGCCTTGCTATCAGAGCTGGATGTGCTAAAACCCGTGATTGAGAAAGCAATGAAAAATGCTTTACCATTGGATGTTCCTTTGGTGGTTGAGATGAATACCGGAAACAACTGGCTCGAAGCGCACTAAAGTTTTTGCATTTTTCCATTTTTGAGCACCGGAACCACATCCAGTTGGTCAGGCTGCAGACAATAAGCAATATCCTGTTGGTAACCGTTTGCCTGCAGGTATTTCAAATGGTAACAATTTTGCAACTTATCTGCAATATTACCGGTTTCTGAACCATAAAACTGTAATACCAAGCTGCCCAGGTCATCTGTTTTTACCTGGCAGCGTTCGCTGATCAAGCTAATCAGCATACCGGCACACAAAGCATCATCAAGTGAAAATTTACCTGCAGTACCTGAGCATATAATTACAATATTATTGGATTTATTAGCCAAATAATTGGCAACAGCAGTAATATTAACAAAGCTTGCAGCGATTGTTTCGTCGGCTGTCATACTTTGTTTGAGCACCCGGGTTCCGTTAGTGGTCGAAAGAATAATTGTTTTACCTGCAATATGTTCACTTTGGTATTCGAGCGGTGAGTTTCCCAGATGAAAACCTTCAATTTTCATAGCATTGCGTTCGCCGGCCAGCATAGCTTTCCCGGTTGAATATTGGTCAAAAATTTGTCGTGCCTGCTTCTCGGATTCGGCCGGTACAATGGCTTTGGCACCATGATACAAAGCCGTGGCGATAACAGTGGTGGCGCGCAATACGTCAATTACAACAGCCGTCTTACCGTCCAGATCAAGCAGTTGGCAATCTTTATAGGTGCCGGCAACTTCTATCTGCATTTATTTTGATTTTTTCTCGGGCATCTGGATACCCAGCGAGATGCCAAGTCCGCTGGCTGTTTTAACAAGAGCATTTTCGAGAGTAACGAGATTGGGTTGAGCCACAGCTTCTTTCAAAGGCACCGAAACAAAATAAGGATGACGATAAGCGACCATTTTTCCATAGTCTTCCTTAAGAGCCATTTCAAAGGCTTTTATGCCCAGTTGCGAAGCCAATACCCGATCGTAGGCAATAGGAATGCCTCCGCGTTGCAAATGACCTAAAACGGTTTGACGCATATCAGGTTCAAATCCTGCTGTTTTGAGCTGTTTTATCAAGGCACCTGCAATGCCACCCAGTTTCAGGTTTTCGTAGCCCACTTCTGTGCTTTCTTCGTAAACCATTTCGCCGTCTTTGGGTTTGGCACCTTCGGCAACTACAACTACCGCAAAGCCTCTTCCACGGTTGAAGCGTGATTCCAGTTTTTGTTTTACAATATTGATGTCGTAAGGAAATTCAGGAATCAGACACACTTCGGCTCCGCCGGCAACTGCTGCGTTGAGGGCAATCCAGCCAGCATAGCGTCCCATCACCTCAACCACAAAAACACGGTTGTGGCTGGCTGCTGTTGTTACTAGTTTATCAACGGCTTCTGTGGCAATTTCTACGGCAGTCTGAAAACCAAAAGTTGAATCTGTTGAAGAAAGATCGTTGTCGATCGTTTTGGGCACGCCAATGATGTTAAGACCTTTTTCGTACAGTGCCTGTGAGATACGCTGCGACCCGTCGCCACCAATATTGATCACAGCATCAATACCCATGTATTGCAGCTTTCGAATCATCTCGTCCGATCGGTCAACAGCCGACCACGAGCCATCTTTATTTTTTACAGGCCAGGCAAATGGGCCGCCTTTGTTTGTGGTTTCAATTATTGTACCACCCTGAAAATGTATCCCTTTGACTACTTCTGGTGTGAGCACTTTCAATTCGGTTGGCTCCCAAAGTACGCCATTAAATGCCTGTATGCTACCCAAAACCTCCCAGTCTTTTTCCTGTGAGGCTCTTTTAACGATTGCTCTTATCACAGCGTTCAATCCCGGGCAGTCACCTCCGCCTGTAACAATCAAAACTCTTTTCATAAATGCTTATTTACATGGAGAAATGTTTATTTCTCCTGATTATTCTATTAATAACTATTTCAAAACTAATGCGAATGAAACGCAAAATGTTTTGGCAAAGATAAGCAGATCAATGGGTGGTTGATAAATTGTGACCGTTTTGAGACCAAAAGAGTTTCTGCAATCGGTTGATAAGGCTTTTATACAAAGCGAAGATGCTGAAAAATAATAAAGCCCTCGTTGTGAGGGCTTTAGATGTGGTACCACCCGGGGTCGAACCAGGGACACACGGATTTTCAGTCCGATGCTCTACCAACTGAGCTATGGTACCAGCGTTTTTTGGAGCGGCAAAGATATAACAAAAATCGAAATGCAAAAAGTTTTTTGGAAAAACACCCAGGACAAGCTTCTTTGTTTTGATACCACAGACAGGGATTATCACAGAGCTAAGGTAATACGTGAATTATATCCCACTTGACATCCAACCAAAAATACCTTATCTTAGCCCGCAAACCAAAACTACCTGCCAAATGTTGTTTTACCGGCAGTTCCGGAAAAAACTCGCGCAAACAGCCAAAAAGCTAAACCAACAGCTTATTGAAATTATATATATAACTGTAATACAAGTATTTACCCTCCAAATCAAACAAGAAAACAAACGAATAATAGTTTACAGTCAGCAGCTTTGTATCCAAAAACTGCCGGCATGGTTAAGCAGTTCGAAAAGTCTTTGCCATGCAATTAAAGACTTTCATAACTACCATTCAAAAAGATCTATTTTATTTCTGGGGAAGAATAATTTTATCAGGCTACCGGCTCCAGGCCGGGTTGCGGGCTTGGAGTCGGGAGAGATAGCGCAATATTTTTCAAAATATCAAATATTTATTTCCTTGCGAAAAAAACAGTATCATGAAATACAAATATGCCATCGGATTTTTTATTACTTTTTGGTTCATTTGCTATACCTATGGTCAAGTTGATAATGTCAATTTTATAGATAAAACTGAAACAGAGAACTTCCAGGCTGTGCTCAATGTTGATTCAACATCTTGGGATATAGCATACAAGCAATTATATGGAACAGTTATGACTAAACTGATAACCAAAAATAATCCAGATTCAATATATTCTATGATGTACTTTTATGATGACACACAATCTCTTGACTATGCAGGCAAAATACGTGAGGACACAATTAGTGGTAAAATTTGGTTTGTTGATCCATATTATAATAATGAAATGCTAATCATGGATATGGGCCTAGTGAAAGGCGATACTTTTCAAATTTATAATGGTTGGAGTACTGTTGATAGCGTGTTTTATAATGACAATAAAAAGATTATACGGTTCAATTTGCAAACGAGATGGGATGAGCCAGTTATGTTTATAGAAGGTGTAGGTCCGAACATAAGTTTGGTATATGCTTCAGATGCTGATTTCGACAGGGATTATGTTACTTGTAAATACAATATCAATACACTGGTTTATATAAATAATAACATAAATTTCGTAGGTTGTATGCCAGATCCTACACGATTAGAAAATATTTCAGAAAATGAGGGCATCATTATTTATCCGAACCCAACCACTGACAAACTTCATATTGAGTTATCACATGAATTCCCACTAAATTCAGAGTTTATTTTAACGAATACGATTGGACAAATACTTATTAAGAAATCATTTAAAGGAAATAAGCTAATTATTCACTTAAATAATATGAAGCAAGGCACTTATTTTGCAACCATAATTAATGAGCAATATACATTTAATCAAGCAATTATGATCTCTAACTAAAATTTTTAATTATGAAAATCTTAAAAAAAATACCAACCATGATTCTTCTCATGCTAACTTTTTTCATGGTTTCACATTCCAATGCACAGGTTATTCTTGATACTATATGTTGGATACATGTAAATAATCCTGAATATGCATCAGTCTCTGGGAAAGATTTCTCTTTGCAAAGTGATCTAAACTCTGTTTTTGCCTTAAATAAAGTTGATTTTTACGAACAGGCATTCCCATTTGCCAAGACACCAGAACTACTTAAAATACACGAAATTAGATGTAATTCAAAGGGGAGTATCACCTCGGTCATTAATGAGCTGTTATCAAAGTTTCCAGATGTATTTGACCGCGTTTCGTATTTTGAAGATGGTTTAGATACTGTTCTAGTTTATGACCCTATTGATGAGTTTTGGGTTACACAAGCTGATGGCTGGTTATGGCATCTTAAAAAGATACAGGCCGAGCTTGCATGGGATATTACAAGAGGAGATCCTATGATAAAAACAGCTGTATTAGATACAAAATTTGACGTAGATCATCCTGATCTAAGTTCAAAAATCAATCCTCACTACGATCCATATACTAACATTCCTTTTAGTTGCAATACAGCAAGTTGGCATGGAACTGCAGTTGCAAGCTTTGTAGCAGCTGAAACAACTGAGCAGGGCGGCATTGCTGAAGGAAAGCTTGCTGCGATTGGTTTTAATACCATGATGATAGGTTATTATTCAAAACGTGATCGACATGATTTTCTAAAAAAGATACTTCATGCGTCTAATGTAATGAATGCAGATGTCATTGTATCTTGCGCAAATGGTTCACTGTATTGTGACCCAGACCTAAATTCAGGTGAAGATTTAGTGGTTAAAGAAATACTTAATAATGGCACGGTAATAGTTATGGCTGCGGGAAATGGAACTACTGGAACCCATTGTGGTACATTTGGTGATTATCAGGCTTTTTATCCTTTAAATCCTATATATGATGAGAGAATTATCGTTGTGACAAGTACTGATATTAATGACAACCATGGCTTCTTTTCTGGCGGAACAGATTATACACACTCACATTTTCCATCAGTTGATATTTGCGCACCAGGTTACGATATGTTTGCCGCTAAGCCAACAAATTGTATTCCTGGTTGGCCTTATCATCATATCGGTAACGGAACATCCTATGCATCACCTGTTGTTGCAGGCGTAAGTGCTCTACTAAAATCAGTTAACCCGGACTTTACTCCCGGAGAGATTCAGCACTTTATTAAATCAACAGCTGATCCGGTAACTGATGCAGCTAACTACCCCGGTTTGATAGGAGCAGGTAGAGTTAACGCTTTCAAGGCAGTTAAAATGGCTGATAGCATAGCAAATAATTGCGCACCTATTGAGATTACAACAAACCAGACATGGAGTAGTGATACGGTGATTTTATGTGGTCTTGTTGTAAAAGCTGGTTATCAGCTGACAATTACTTCAAATGTACTATTTTCACAACAGAGTAGCGTAATTGTAGAGCAGGGAGCAACGTTAACCCTTGACGGGGGTGCTTTAAGCAGTCTGGACAACAATTGGCAAGGCATCCAGGTCTGGGGCAATAGCACAGCCTCGCAGCTAACACTTCCCGGCCAGCCCAACGCCCAAGGCAAACTGGTGCTGAAAAACGAGGCTACCA
>DJWN01000117.1 GCA_002440975.1 Bacteroidales bacterium UBA6229 | reverse complement strand
GCATCTTCCACACCTCAGCCGGCAGCATTCTGAAAGCGACTACCACAAAAATATCGGCATGCATTGCCCGAAGCGAAGCAATAAAATCAGGATGTTTCAGCTTGGGTGGTTGCAACAAATTCAGTCCTTTCTTTATTGCTAAGGCTTTTACTGCTGACTGTTGCATTTTTTTACCTCTTCCCGCCGGTTTATCCGGTGCTGTGACAACAGCTTTCACCGGTATTTCTGCTTCTAGTATGGCTTGTAGCTGGGCAGCAGCAAATTCGGGGGTGCCAAAAAAAACAATTGAAGGTTTCGTAAGCTTTGCATTCATCGAAACAAAATTAAACTATTCTTTTCCAAAACACCAGTGTCGGGTAAAATGTTATGCCATCACTATGATAGAGATGACAACTATGCCTCAATAGCACATTTCTAGGTGAGATTTTATTGATCAACAAATTATCCCAGAATAAAAAACCTGATCTCATTCGAAATCAGGTCTGAATTTATTTTTTCGCTCGAAACTCTTATCTTCCTTCGGCACGGGCGATATAGCGGTCGGCATTTCGCCCTTCGGTGGTATTCGGGAAATTCATTTTTAGTTCGTTGTAGATCTCAACAGCCTTTTTATTGTCGCCGATCAGTTCATAGGTTTGTCCGGCTTTGAGTAAAAACATCGGACTGCTAAACTCATTCAATTCATGACGGGCTGCTTTCAAATATTGGGCAGCAGCTTCTGATTTCTTGTCAAGCTCAAGGTAGGCATCACCAATAGCACCCAGTGCCATTGCAGCCACAACTTTATCCTTTCCTTTAAATTTCTTTAAATGACTAAGTGCTTCTTCATATTCGCCTTGTTTAAGGAATGAAATGCCGGCATAATACTTTGCCAGGTTACCAGCTTTGGTTGATCCAAACTCATCGATAACATCCAAAAAACCAAGATTGTTACCATCACCATAAAGTGCTTTGTTCAATGAGTCCTGCTCAAAATAAGCCTCAGCCATAAAGAGCTGGGTTTGAGCTTCTTTTTCAAGCGGATCAAAATAATAACGGTTGATGCCAAAATAACCTAAAACAACCACAACAAGTATGGCAACCACTGCCACCAACGATTTCTGGTTGTTCTCGATAAATTGTTCTGTTTTGCTCAGAGTGCTTTCTACCGCTTCCAGTCTTTCGTCGCCTTTATCCAATCCTTTTTTATTCGTCATAGCTATTGAAATTTAGAAGTGCAAAAGTAGTTTTTTTACCTGAAATAAAAGACACTCAGCCAGTTTTTTTTACATTTGATGCCACAAGTATTTCTTATGAATATCAGACTTTTTCTGGCTGCTTTACTATTATCAGGCTTCACCGGCATCCTGAGCGCCCAACAAAAGGGTTGGTTCATCATCGAGCAACAAGAAGATCGGTATGGAAATTCTTCAAGTCAGTCCATTTTCATTCAGGGTAAACAGCTAAGGATCGAAAATGCAGCATCTGTTTTTATTATTGATCTGGATAGCGAACAGCTTACCCTGGTATTTCCTGTTCAGCAAATCTTTTGGGAAGGTAGTGCCAGGCAATTACGCGAGGCAATACTAAACAGCCTGAAACAACAGCTCGAAGAAATGATAGCGCGACTACCAGAGCACATCCGTGCCGAAGCCGACAGCAGTTTTAGAAATGAGTTAAAAATCCTTGAAGCTGACTATTCAGATAGTACCCTGTCAGTCCCACTAAAAATTGAAAAAACCAATGCCTTTGATACCATCCTGGGTTTTGTCGCTCAAAAGCATAACATTTTCCTGGATAGCATTCTGCTCGAAACCATTTGGACGAGTGAAGAAATCAATCCTTATGCAGAAATAAACAGCACACTTCTTCGCGAAATGACAAGTATTTTCCGCCCCCCTTCGCGTGTGCAGGCGCATCGCGAAACTGAGCTGTATCAGCAATTTACAAGAGAAAACATGGTAATGCGTTCGGTTATTCCAACGCCGGTTGGCGAAAGCACAACAGAAATCAAACAAATCAAAGCCATTCCCATCCCCGGGGATTTTTTCCGACCTCCACCCGATTATAAAAATGCTCGTATTGAGGAAGTTATTGCCATAACAATGGACCAGGAAGCACCCTTTGTTACAAACGGATTAAACGGCGAAAAAACCAATCCGCGAAATCCTTCTGATGAACAACAAAAAATCCAGCCTCCATACTAATTTTTAAGCTGGTCATAAACATCATACCGACAGGGTAAATTTGGTTTATTTCCTGTATTTTTGAAGGTCAAAAAAAAAATCATAAGAAATAACTCAAATCACCACTTCATGAAAGGTCATGAGATTTCGGCCCGGAAAAGTTTGCTATTTACCAGCACACTAATCGTTCTAATGTTTTTCAGCTCGTGGGCAGCAAATGCCCGGCAGTCCGACGAATCAATTTATGCCGATCAATGGCTTGTCGTACCGGTTCAGGCTTACGAACCTCCCCTATTCTATCAGCAAGAAGATACATACGGCGACACAATAAGCCTGAAAAATATGTTTGACCAGCTCAGCTTACCAAGTGAAATCAGGCCCACTAAGGGAAAGCTTCTCATCTCCTCACAAGAGGGCTCACCCCGATGGGAAAAGCAATATGCCTCCAAATCAGGTGAGTTAATCTTAGAACCAAATAAAAACAGTACGTATAGCTGGACACTGGCAGCAGGCTATTTTGAAACAGATCGTTTTGTAAATGTCTCTTTCACATTGAAATCCAAAGCCCTGGCCAGCCTGGATGTTAATGGCCAAACAATCATCGAAGCAGCCAATAAAGCAGGAACCGACAAAACAGTTTCACATAGTTTTGAGCCAGGCAAACATCTGATCGTCATCAAAACGCTGTATGCACCAGCTTTTGCTGATGACTGGAAGTTGAGCCTGCAGTACGAAATAAAATCTAAAGCTGATGCCAATTGGTCAGCTGATCCCGAAAAACACATGAACATGGAATTATTGCTCGATGGCATCCGATTGAGTAGCAGCGGCATACATCCCAATGGCAATTACCTGATGTTGAATTACACCTGTACTCAAGCACCCGAAGGCAAAACGGAAATTTGGACCGAAGTGTTGAGCCGTGAAGACAACCAGATTGTTTTCAGCAGCCGGCACAGCGACAAAAAACAAATAAAATTTCACCCCACAGCCGATGCGGTTTTGTATTCGGTGAGCCGTAATGGCACAAGCAGTCTGTGGCAGGAAGATTTGCTCACAGGTAAAGCCAAAATGCTGATCGAACAGCTAAAAGATGCGGGCAACATTCAGCTTTCACCAAAAGGTAACACCTTGGTTTACAGCAAACAATTTAAAGAAAAGGAAAACAAAACCGGTGTAAAAAAACATGAAGGAACCACAGATCGCTGGTTCTGGTGGCGAAATCGAAGTCAGCTTTTTTTGTTCGATCAGGCAACCGGAACACATCATCAGCTCACTGCCGGAAATCTAAGCAGTCAGTTTCAGGATTTTAGTCCGGATGGCAATAAAATCCTTTTCAGCCAGTCGAAGCCCGACCTATCTGGGCGCCCTTACACCAAATCCTGGATGATCTTGCTCGATCTCAAAAACAGGAAAGCCGACACCCTCTGGATTTCCAATTATGGCAGCCGTGCGATTTTTTCGCCCGATGGCAAAAAACTGCTTGTAACAGGTGGCTCCTTACTTTTTGGCGAGACCGGAAGTGCTGTTGACAAAGGTATTATTCCGAATGATTATGACACGCAAGCTTATCTGTTCGATCTCAAGACTAAAAAGGCAAAGTCGCTCACCCGTGACTTTCATCCAGCTATAGCCGATGCCAAATGGAATAAAGCAAGCGGAAATCCATTTTTCCTGGTGCAGGAAGGTTCCTACCAGCGGATTTACAAGCTGGATTTAGCCACTAATCAGTTTTCACTTTTACCACAATATGCTGATGTGGTAAAACATTTCGATCTGGATGAGGGTGGCCGGTGGCTGATCGCGGATGGATCATCTGTGAGCAGTCCGGAGAAAGCCTGGCTTACAAACCTCAACAGCCAGCAAACTAGTTTCGTCAGCAATCCTGAAGCTGCTCGTTTTGAAGATGTTAAGTTCGGAGAAGTAAAAGACTGGGATTTCATTACAACGAATGGCGACACCCTGGATGGACATATTTACTACCCGCCCAATTTTAATCCTTCAAAAAAATATCCGGTAATTGTATATTATTACGGAGGCACCAACCCCATCGACAGAAGTTTCAGGGGTCGCTATCCCAAAAACTATTTTGCTGCGCATGGCTTCCTGGTTTATGTGATCATTCCTTCGGGTGCAACGGGTTACGGACAGGAGTTTTCGGCACGTCATGTGAATAACTGGGGAAGAACCGTTGCGGATGAAATCATCAACGGAACAAAACATTTCTATCGCAGTCACCCCTATGCCGACAGCACTGCCATAGGCTGTATCGGAGCCTCTTACGGAGGTTTTATGACGATGTTGCTCACCACGCGCACCGATATTTTTGCAGCAGCCATAGCCCATGCCGGCATCAGCTCCATCTCTTCCTATTGGGGCGAAGGTTACTGGGGCTATCTTTACAGCTCAACGGCTACTGCCGGTCAGTTTCCCTGGAACAGTCCGGAGATTTACATCGATCAAAGCCCCTTGTTTGCAGCAGATAAAATCAATACTCCCCTGCTGTTGTTGCATGGCGGTAGCGACACCAATGTTCCGCCAGGCGAGAGTATCCAACTCTACACGGCTTTAAAGATTTTGGGTAAGACAGCCGAATACATTGAGATTGAAGGACAGGATCACCATATTCTGGATTATAAAAAACGTCAGCTCTGGCAAAAAAGCATCATGGCCTGGTTCGATCGTTTCCTGAAAGACCAGCCGGAATGGTGGGAATCACTTTATCCGGAACGCAAGCTTTGAGAATGCTTATGAACGATCAAAAACTTTTGAACTTCCTGCTGGAATACATCACACCGGAGCGCAAGGCCAAATTTGATGCGGTTTTGAATAGACGCACCCGTCACCTCACTGTGGTACTCGAAGACATCTTTCAGCCGCACAATGCCAGTGCAGTCTTACGCAGCTGCGATCTCACAGGTGTGCAGGATGTACACATCATCGAGAATAATTACGTTTACGATATCAATCCCGATGTGGTGGTAGGAAGCACCAAATGGCTCAACCTCTACAAATACAACGAGCAGCCTAACAACACCATACAAGCCTTCGAGGCCTTACGCAATAATGGTTACCGGATTGTTGCTACCAGTCCGCACCAGGATGGTTACACCCCCGAAACGCTGCCTCTCGACAAACCTTTGGCACTGGTTTTTGGCACTGAAAAAACCGGCTTGTCCGATTACGCCCTGGAACATGCCGACGATTTTGTACGCATCCCCATGGTAGGCTTCACCGAAAGCTTCAATATCAGCGTGTCGGCTGCTCTGTTGCTCTACACCCTCAGCAGTAGGCTGCATACCAGTGACATACGCTGGCAACTCAGCTGCGATGAAAAAGATGAACTGCTATTGCAATGGTGCCGCAATACCATTAAAAGAGTAGAAGTGTTGGAAGAAACCTTTAGGAAGCGGTTTGGATAGGGCTGGTGGCTGTTGAGGCTGGCTTTTTTCCCATTTGCTATTTATTGAAGTCGCTCATGCTTTTAAATCTTACAAATCGCCTGTTTCGTATAGAGTGCCTATCTCGGTTACACCAATCTTCTTAAAGAGCCACAAACATTTTATTTGTCATAATGATCTATCCATTGCCTTACTTTTTAAGTCTTTTGGCATTTTTTCAATGGCATATCGTAATGCTGTACGAGGCATAATGGATTTGTTCCTGATCACATAATCAAATATTTTTCGTTGGTTTGCTTCACTGGCAGCTTTTAACATCCAACCATAGCCTTTTTGTACTAAATCATCCTTATCCAGTAGTAAGATATCCGCAATTTCTATAATCTCGTTGAGAAATTTTCCTTTTCTGGCTGGTAGAATCAAAGTTACTGATGAAGCCCTGCGTAGCCATCTATTATCCGATTTTGCCATGTCTTTTAAGCTCGATAAATATTCAGGATACATCTCAATAAATTCACCAATCGTATGATTACATAATGTATCACACGAAGCCCAATTATTGACATAATCATTCATCCATTTCTCAAATATTTGAAAATCTTCAGGTTCGTACTTCTTATGCAAATAATATGACCAATTGCAGGCAATAAATGATTCTTCAATAAAACCTGATTGCCATAAAATCTCACAGAGTTCAAATATTTCTGATTTTGTTTTAAAATCAATCAATTTAAAATATTCCTTACTAATCTTGTTTACCGTTGGAACCTTGACTCCATAAGACTTTATCTTTTCTTTGAAGAAATTTTGACTTGTCGCCTTAGTTTTCTCGTCAATACTATGTTTTAATTCAGTTCGAATTACGTCCATTATGTTTTCCATTTTGAACTTATTTTTTATCTGAGAAACGGCTTTGTTGGTTTGGAGCACAGCAAGTTGTGATATGGGCGAAGCATAGGATAAAGCTAACCAGGTTTTGTCGATTTGCTGTTGTATGCAAGAGCTCTAAATCTAATCAGTCATTCCAAACTGGTTAATTGTTTGTTTTCCATTATCAGATAGTGTGAAATTTAAGACTTTCCAGGCCGTTCCTTCGATGCCAGCCAGTGTAATACCATCTTTAGTAATAGTAATGGTAAATAAGTAATCCGCAAGTTCAGGGTCTTTGTCAGATTTTACCTGTCCTATACTTGTCATTCCATATTCATCAATTGCTTGTGGTTTATCAGTAGTAAGATTGAAGTTTAAATCAATCCAGGCACTTCCCTCAGAACTATGCATTTTTAGTTCCTTATCAGTCTTTTCAATAGTGATTTCAAAGCTTTTCAAGTCTGAATTATTCTGCATTTGAGCCCGTATTTCAAAACTTAATGTAAAGAAACAAACAGCAATTAGCATCTGTAAGCACAGTTTAATCAATGTTGAATTTGTTTGCATTTTTTTTTGGTTTTAAGTGATTGGACGTAATTATTGGTTTTTATACATTCTGACAACGGCAGTCCGTCTAAAAACTTCTTTCAATTCTCATTTTACGTCAATTTTACCCTGCTAAATTAACAAATACTCCCGTTGTAAAGAAGGCAAATTTTCAAGCAGAATTTGGGAGTGATTTTTTTGTGTTCGCCAAAAAAGCTCCAATGAAGTCCAAATGGATAACAAAAACGCGAAAAAGGAAACAACAAAACGCCTAAAACCTTCTTTTCCAATGATATTCAGAATTCTGCGCAGATTGTATGCTGTGAATATCAATCCTACATCAGCTGTAGCGCGTTTGATGGTTTTCTTGGTCATGGTGTAGTTGAAGCCCCACTGCCTTTTAATTGTGCTTCCGAAATAAGGTCGGGATAAACTCCTGGGTGTTCCACAATGGCCTGCCGTCGGCGGTAATAGTTTTGGTTTTGTTGGATGCGAATCTTGTTGGCTTCAATGTATTCGACATATTTGTTGCGCTGGACAATCTTTCCGTTCTTGATCGAAGTAGTGCATAACTCCCTGACAGGA
>DJWN01000106.1 GCA_002440975.1 Bacteroidales bacterium UBA6229 | reverse complement strand
TATTATTTCAAAATGTGGGGCTACACAGGCAGCGAAACCGGCATCGACTACAAAACCGATGGAGAGGTGCTGCAAATCAGCCTACAGGCACCCTAATCACTTTTCGTGTATTTCAGTGCAGACAAAAATTTAGGAAAGCACAGCTGACACCTAAGCTTCCCGAAATAATTCCTTAAAATACCTTTAACTTAAAGGACTTTTTTAATAAAACACAATTGCTTACATTTGTAGGCAGAACAAAATCTACAATTCACAAAAATAATTGCGCTATGAAAAAAATCTTTACGTTTTTAATGGCCTTTGGCCTGGTGCTGCTGAGTAGTGCGGGTTGGGGACAATACGCTATAAATTTTGATGGAGCTAGCGATGCAACTAGTGGATCTTCATACGGCTTCACAGATCATGATTTAAATGGAATAACTTGGACTGGTGTGCAAGTTATTATTCCTACTTCGCCATTAGATGCTGACTGGTACAATGGTGTTCGGTCTGCAAGGCTTAGAGGTTATAGCACATCTCATATGACTATGACAAGCAATAAAGGCAATGGTATTGGAACCATAAGCTTCAAATACCGAAGATATGGAACAGATTCTCAAGTTACATGGAAAGTTGAATATTCTACCAATGAAGGTGGCTCCTGGTCTCAGGTGGGGTCTGACTTTACAGCACCTGCAAATGATATAGTTCAAGAATTTTCAGAAACAGTGAACATATTAGGTAATGTAAGAATTAGAATTATTCACGTTTCAGGTGGAGCTAGTTCAAATAAGAGACTGAATATAGATGACTTATTATTAACTGACTATACAGGAAGTCCATCTCCTTCAATCACAGTTTCCCCATCCTCTCTCACCGGTTTCATCTACCTCGTTGGCAACGGCCCGTCAGCTGAGCAATTATTCACAATTGAAGGGAGTGATCTATCAGCTGACATAGTAATAACACCACCAACAAATTATGAAATTTCCGAAACTTCGGGTAGTAATTTTGCCGGTAATGCCATTACACTGACACAATCGGGAGGTACCGTAAGTAGTACAACAATCTATGTGCGACTTGAAGCTGGTTTAACAGCCGGTACTTATGACGAGGATATTACATGTACCTCAACGGATGCTACCAACAAAACAGTTAGTTTAAGTGGAAGTGTAGTCGAACCTAATACGACAACTTTGCCTTACAGCGAAGATTTTTCTTCAGGTTTTGGTGACACTTACACTTATACCGTAGCCGGATCCAAACCCTGGGCAATAGTTACAGGCGGTGCACAAGCTAATGGTTTCAGCGGTGAAAACCCAGAGGAGCATTGGCTGGTAATGCCTGGCATTGATTTTAATGCTTATTCGGATGAAGTAATGACATTTACCAATTTTGCCAAATATGGAACAATTGATGCAAATAATTACCTGAAATTATTTTACTCATCAGATTATCCAGGATTAGGAGATCCTACAAGCTATACATGGAATGAATTGTCTTTTGATCAACCTGCTGCCGGATCTGTTGGAAGCACTGAAATTGAAACACCTTCAGGAATAATTGACCTTTCGGCAATTGTTGGCGAAAATGTATATTTAGCTTTTAAGTATTATTCAACTGATAACCCAACGAGTTGGCGGATAGATGACATTTTAATCTATGAAGATCAATCAGCGTCTGAGCCCACCAACCACCCAACTGACTTCCTGGCTACTGCAAACTCCAGCTCAGAAATTACCTTATCCTGGATTGATGCTGTGCCTGCAGCTGATGGCTATCTGATCAAAGGAAGTGATGTTGGTTATGCTTCAATTGTTGCTCCCGTTGATGGCACACCTGAAGCCAACGGAGTTCTGATTCATAATGTAGCATCAGGTATTCAAAGTCACCAATTTACAGGACTGAATGCTGAAACCACTTATTATTTTAAAATATTCCCCTACAACGGCTTGGAAACTACTGTAAATTACAAAACAGATGGAGCACCACAGGATGATGCAACAACTTTAGAAGGCGTTGATTTTATTGTTGTGGATTTTGATGATGTTGACAATTGGACAGCAGGTTCGGCTATTATTTCAAGTTATGCTACTGATCATACTTATGTTGATGGTGTATTTTCTTCTACTGGAGGGCCTGCTTTGAGAAATACAACTTCAACTCAGGATGGTTCTCCTGGTGCTTTTGGCTCTTACTCCTGGAGGCTGTCTAATACAACTGATGTGGAATGGACAATAACAATTGCATCTGGTGGTGTAGGTATTTTTGAAGTAGATGTTCGACGGTGGGATGGCAGTCCAAGTCCGGATTACAATCTGGATTATTCGGTTGACGGTGGAAATAACTGGTCAAATGTAACCAACATCAATAACACTAGTCTAGACAATAGTTCCGATTGGAAAACCTTTTCAGGTACGATAAACCACACTGCTAGTAACATCATGATCAGATTCATTGCCAACGGTTCAACTGAAAGGATTATGATTGATAATTTCAAGTGGACTACATTTGAAGGTGAAGCCACAACTAACTGGATGGCAGATGCCAGTTCTAGCGAGTGGAACGATCCAAACAACTGGTCGAATGGTTTACCAGGAACAGCTTCAGATGTCATAATAAATAGTGGAACAAATGATCCCTTATTGCAAAGTGCATCTACTATTCAATCGCTCACCATCAATTCAGGTGCAACACTAAACATTGGAGCTAGTGGTCAGCTCTCCGTAACGGGAACACTTACAAACAATGCTGGAAATTCTGGTCTTTATGTCCATAGTGACGCAAGTGGCACTGGTTCTCTTATCCATAATACAGATAATGTTCCTTTTACAATCGAGCGCTATGTAACCGGCGGAGAAAATGCAGGTGGAGGCACAAGTATTTACAAATACCACTTGATTTCTATTCCATTGGCCGACGGTATTCAGGCAGGTGATGTATTCACCGGAAGCTACCTCTGGCATTTTGTTCCCAATCAAACTAATGAAGATTCATGGCTTGGCATCACCAGTCTCACAGAGAATCTCGACAACCAAAAAGGATTCCTTTCTTATGTAGCCGATGAAAGCGATAAATTTATTTTCACCGGAACAATGAATAATGGCGATTTTACTGTTGCCGCCGAAAACATCGATGCCGGTAATGTAAAACTAATCCCGAACCCCTACCCTTCGGCCATCGACTGGGAAGCAATTGATCTGACAGGTACAGGATTAAATCCTACTATCTGGCTGTTTAACAGCAATACGGGCAATTACGAATCCTACAATGACGGAGCAGGTCTTGGACAACAGTACATACCCGTTGGGCAAGCAGTGTTTGTCGAAGCCGCCAGTGCCGATCCTTCGCTCACCTTCACCAATGCACATCGCACCCATAATCAGGGTAACGGGTTTTATAAATCAGGAGGTGAATTGGCAAAAGACCTGCTTAAGATAGCCGTTTCAGCCAACAGCTCTTCCGACGCCACCTTTATCCGATTCCGCCAGCAGGCCGAGAACACCTACAACGGCTTTGATGATGCCAGTAAGCTGAAAGGCTTTAGCGGAGCGCCTCAACTTTACACCCATTCAACTGACAACAGGGATCTTTCGATCAATACGCTGGCTACCAGTCAGGAAACCGTGATCGTTCCCTTATCATTTGAGCTTAATGCTTCCGGTGAGGCCGTCATGAGTTTTGAATACCTCGAGACCTTTGAACCTGAAGTAGATATCTATCTGGAGGATTTACTTACAGATCAAATGATCAATATCCGCGAAACTGGTCATTATACATTCAGCCATGAAGTTGAAAATGACCCCCTGCGTTTTAATCTACACTTTATGGGAGTGACAAGCGTACAGGATCTACAGGCTTCAGAAAATCACTTCAAAGTGTGGACAAATGAAAACCAGCTATATATACTTCCAACTGATAAGCTGACAGAAGGATCGCTGCAAATTGAGCTCTTCGATTTAAGTGGCAGATTAATCCAATCGGTTGACAAACAAGCACAAAAACCGATGATCCTGTCGATCCCGGATTACAAAGGCATCATGCTGGTTCGTATCCAAAACGAAAAACTGGTTCAGACACAAAAAATATTCATCCGCTAAACTATTTTAACCATGAAAAAGATAATAGCTCAACTCAGTTTAGTCACAATGTTAATTCTTACAAGTACAGCCATGCTGGCGCAAGGCCCGCCTCCACCTCCCGAAGATCCTAATGCAGGCGGTGGCCCAGTGGGTGGCGGTGCTCCCATTGGCTCCGGCATTGCCTTACTACTTAGCCTGGGTGCTGCCTATGGCGGACGCAAGGTTTATCAATACTGGCAATCGCAAAAAGAAGAATTGGAGGATTAATTCAGGTTCTCACTGCATATAAAAATCTCCCGTTGGCTTTGGCTGGTGGGAGTTTTTTTTGAAGATGCTGTTAGCAATTGGCACTTAGCTATTGGCTTTTGGCTCGTATCAGCAATTAAAATAAATCATCTCCTAATAAACAGCTTCCCGAAATTACTTTATTCAACAACTTGGCTCCCTTCGACTTGCTCCCTTCGGCAAGCTCAGGGCATCGCTGGGCATCGCTTTTTACTTCTTACTTGGCTCTTCTTCCGTGGCTCTTAGCTTTTGGCTTTTGGCTTTTAGCTCGATCAGGCTTGAAACCGGCATTTTCGTTATTTTTTTCTGATACAAAACAATTCCAACAATCACAACAACAACAACAACCAAAAAAACCACACAGCTAATGCCATGTGGTTTTCATACAAATCAGCTCTTGGTCAGGCTACTGCGGATTCTGCCGAAATCAGTTCGAAGTTATGAATCACACTGTCGTTGGCACTAAGGATAAAGCTGACTGGCTCGGGTACAAAATATCCGGGCTTATGGCAGCTAACAGTATAGCTGCCTGGCGACAGTTCGTCCAGCGAATAACGACCTTCGGCATCCGTCTCGATACTATAAGCGTGCTCCATCAGCGTGATCACAGCACCGGCAAGAGCTTCACCCGTCAGGTTGTTTGTAACTACACCACTGATGTCAGAATCTATGGGCAGCTCAGGAGCCGACGACTTAGGCCTAGCCCTGCGAATGGCCTGGTAGCGTTGCGCGAAGAGCGGGTATTCGCTGGCATGGTAACGCACAAAGCGATCAAGATCCATCCTGATCAGCTCGTTGAGGCTCTTGATCTGAAGCTTGATCATAACCTTTAGGTTACGTCTCAGATTACTCCGCTGTACAGCCTCACGACTACTTTGCTGATAATCGGCTATCAGCTGTTCAAACTGTGCTCGGGCTTCCGGGTCAACACCCAAAGCTGGCAACAATTCCTCGTGGACAGCAAAACTGTTCATCACCACCTCGGCCACCGCCAGGGCTTTGTGTGCCGAAACACGGGTGATGTTTTTGCTTAACTCGCCAAAGGTATGCTGCAACGACAGATCGCCATTGCGACGCGCCAAAAGCACCCCAATATTAACCATTTTGAAAAGCAACTGATCAAACTGCTGCCTGCTGGCTATTCGCTCAACCAGGTTGGAGCGGAAGGGCACTACCAATTGGTTGATGCGTGTCAACAACAGAGCCGACTCGGTAAGGAAGTTCTCACGTACTACCAGTGCTTCGGCTTTACCTTCAAACACCTCGGGATGATCCTCAAGGACCTGGCGCAAAGCCAGGATTTTTCTTGAACGTTCAAGTTCATTTTTCATGATAATAAAATTTTAAGTTATTGATAATAAATGAATAAAAATGCTTCATATAATAAAAATCAGATTAATACTATTTGAATAATCACTTTTCGCGTAGCCACATCAGGGGGTGCCTTATTTCTGGGTACATCCCCGGCATGATAGCTTTCATGCCCGGCCATAGGATACAGTCCTGCTGCCGTATGCTGGTCTGCCGGATGTGTATGCAAATAGATTTGTAGCATCGTCATTAAAAGATTCTCTTATTAAGAGATGAAATGCGACACTTTTTTTTCTATTTTCTTTAGTTATTCAAGATTTTAGCCTGCTAAATCATTGATATTAAACGAGAAAAAAAAATTATTTTTTTTCGTGAAAATGATAAAAACAGGAAAAATAAGGCTGGAATAAGGTTGAATAAACCTGTTAAAAGAAGTACGATATTTAAATCAGTGGTTGAAGGGACGTCTCAAAGCCTCACTTATTCACAACTGATACCCCCGATCGAATTCCTGTAGAAACAAACAAGCTGCCAATCATCTGATACCTTAACTGCATATCATTGACGTGATAAGGGATTTAGTGTTGAAGGTGTGACTAATCACTGCCTCGGAATCGGCAGCTTATGCATCCGCAAAAAAGACAGCTTATCCCAATAGCCGCGCTGAAACTTGATCTTTCCCTCCACCACATGGAAGAAGCCACATCTCCTCAATCCCAGCGGGTCTTTCCACTCCAGTATGCCCCACTCCCCGTCTTCGAAAATATTTTCCGGAATGCAGCGCATCTTAGCAGCCTGAAATTCGGCTTCAAACATTTGCTGTATGGCTTTTTTGCCAACCACCGGCGAATTGGCCACCTGATGATTAACAGCCTCCTCATGATACAACTCCGCTATTCCGGCAGCATCCGCTGCATTGAACATGGCAATCCATTTGGTGATGAGGGCTTTGGGTTTCATAGGGCGATGAGGTTTGTTTTCATGACAATAATCAGTCAAAAATAATATAGATTCAAATACTTTGTACTTTTGTAGTGGCTTCCCTGCGCAGGAAGTGCACCGCCCGGCAAAGTTTCGATTTCGCTGGGCGTAAAGCTTATATGAGTAATTGTTACAAAATTTGAAATAACTTTAAAATTGTTATACTTTTGAAGCGTCTTCTAACAGAAGAAAATCCTCTCTGCGTGGGAGGGTGACCCGCTGGCAGCATGTTTTCAGGAATATGCTGCCAGTGTTATTTTGAGGTCATCTGATTTTAGGTGTATTAATGCGCTAAGTTTCAATTACTAAAACCCAATTACTACACTGCTGATAAAGCACGGGCTATTGCTGTGAGTTGCTTTCTGCTGTGAAGCATTTTTGGCCTCCTTTGAAACTATTACTTTGATCAATACTATTACCAAAAAGCATATTTATCTGACCAGAAAAAGACCAAAGGAGCAATCAAATTAAATTGAATTCTCAGTCAGTGGTTCGACCGCCAACGCAGATCCTCCAGTGACAAAAGTAATATTTTTGTTGTGAATTGCTTTCAACGAAATTGCTGTCACGAGCTCCGATTGAATTAAACACTACGTGAGTAAATCGCATTAATAACTTCATGTGGTGAAGCTTTTAGATTATTTGCCAATAGCGAATTTAAAAAATACCTTAATTTACAACAATCAATGCTTTTTTCGGTGAGGATATGTTCAAGTTTATCCGCTAAAAATACGGATGGCAAACAAACGTTTATAATAGACCATAAAAGACTCAAGGCGTAATCAAAAAAAATTGATTACGCCTTGAGTGGTTCGTCCGCCTACGCAGGGCTGACAAATACAAAAGTAATACATTTTTAAACTTTATCAAGTTTTTTTTTTAAAATTATGGACGGACAAGAATTTGCAAACCACCTGCTGAACCTATCAACCGAAGTTGAAAACTTTATCAATAACGACAGCCCCGAAATAATGGGACTGATAGCCCGCGACCACTTTAAAGAGAGTTTCCAGGACGAGGGTTTTACGGATGAAGCTTTTGTAAAATGGGACGAAGTGAAACGCCGCCTGAACCCTAAAACCAAAGGCGCAAAAGCCAGCCGAAAAATACTCATAGGCGACACCGGCGACCTGGGCATGAGCATTGAATAAAAAATGCCGCCAATGGGCACACAGCATAAACAAAATTAAAGATGCCGACTAATCAACTAAAAAGGGTTTCATCCCCTCCCGTATTATAATCGGCATCTATCAGGCTACAAAAATAATTTAATTATTCACTAAATGTCAAGTAACATTCAAAAAAAAAGAAAATCATCATTCATTTAAAGTATTTATAAAAGAGTATAATTATAAAACTATAGAATTTAAGTTCAAAGTAAATAAGAAAGGCGTTTTTCTACATTACATACGCATAAAATAAAATAAGAATGACTTCTGTGTCGCCTTCGTAGTGTGCTTTCGATTACGATAACTTCTGAGGTCATTCTCAACTGTGAAAATAATAAAATTATCCACCAAATGTCAAGTACCATGAAAAAAAACACACACGCATTAGAAACTGAGTCATACTGATAAAAGAATTGGAGTGCATCAGAAAGAAAGAAGCAGAGGCAAACATGGGCTAAAAATCAAAATCATTGTTTTTTGAAAAGCCATATTTAATCATCCAGATAAGAAATGCTACCAGGCCTAAAAAGATAGCTGCCACGATGATTACGCCAAATACGGAAAAAATAAAATCAAACATAGTAGTGTAGTTAACCCTTAAATCCGCAACCTTTTATTA
>DJWN01000133.1:26591-46073 GCA_002440975.1 Bacteroidales bacterium UBA6229 | reverse complement strand
CGCTCACGCACATCAAAGGCGATTGCATTGGCACGTCGGGTGGAGGTTGTATTCAGGTTTACATTGAAAGCAACCAGAAAATCGCGGGCACCAACAGCCGTTGCTCCTGCTTTCTCATTCAGCTTATCCGGGCCAAAATCAGGCTTCCATTCAGCCCGTGTAAACTTCTCGGCTAAACCTTCGTATTCACCTGCACGACAGTTTGCCAGATTTGACCTTTCGGGCTTAAAGGCAGCATTTTCGTAACAATAAACAGAAATATTCAACTCATTGCCAATGCGTTTGGCAAGTTTACGGGCATATTCAACCGTTTCTTCCATGCTGATATTCGCTACCGGAATCAACGGACAAACATCTGTAGCTCCCATCCGGGGATGTTCTCCTTTGTGTTTGCGCATATCAATCAGTTCAGATGCTTTTTTAACGGCAAGAAATGCAGCTTCTATCACTGGTTCGGGTTCTCCAACCATAGTCACAACGGTACGATTTGTTGCTGCACCCGGATCAACATCCAGCAGACTGACACCTTCTACGCTTTCTATTTGATCAGTGATTTGTTTGATGATGTGCATATCGCGTCCTTCACTAAAATTAGGAACGCATTCTATTAGTTTCTTCATAAAATAATAGGTATTTCGATTAAAATTTCCCTTTGATCATCGTTTTCTCAACCTTGTTGATGCCATAATAATAAGGCATATAAGCCAGGTTATCCATTGGTTTGGTCAGGATAAGATTAGCCTGCTTACCAATGCTGATGCTTCCGGTTTCTTCGCTCAGATCCATGGCATAAGCTCCGTTGAGCGTGCAGGCATTCAAGCCTTCTTCAGGTGTGAGGCGGTATAAAATACTTGCCATGCTCAGGATCAGTTGCATATTGCCCGATGGCGATGAACCAGGGTTAAAATCAGATGCCATGGCAACCGGCAGTCCGGCATCGATCATTTTTCGCGCCGGCGCATAAGGCATATTCAGAAAAAAGGCTGCTCCCGGCAAAATTGTTGGCATGGTTTCTGAGCCAAGCAAGGCGGTAATTTCCTCATCACCCGTATATTCCAGGTGATCAACTGATAAGGCATTATACTTCACACCCACTTGTATGCCTCCTGAATAATCCAGTTCATTAGCATGTATCTTAGCCCTGAGGCCATATTTCATGCCCGCATTAAGAATTCGGTCGGTATCCTCCACCGTGAAAAATCCCTTGTCGCAAAACACATCCACATAATCAGCCAGCTCTTCGGCGGCTACCTGAGGTATCATTTCATTGATAACCAGATCCACATATTCTGATTGTCGGCCACGGTATTCCAGCGGCACCGCATGGGCACCCAGGAAATTTGCTTTTATGGTGAGTTCGCTTTCCTGCTTCAACCGCCGGATAACCCTGAGCATTTTTAGCTCTGATTCGGTAGTCAGTCCATAACCACTTTTAATCTCCACAGCTGCTGTTCCCATTGCACGAATTTCAGCCAAACGTGGCAGAGCCTCCTCAAAAAGCTGATCCTCACTAATTTCTTGCATCCTTCGGGCAGAATTTAAAATCCCCCCTCCTCTTCGGGCAATCTCTTCGTAGCTTAACCCGTTGATTTTATCTACATATTCCAATTCCCGAGAAGCAGGATAAACCAGATGTGTATGGCTGTCGCAAAAAGCAGGCAAAACCAAACGATCCCTGGCATCAACCTGAAATTCCTTGGGAATCTGACTGCGGAGCTCCTTGAGGCGTGCATCGTTCATACTGCCATAATCGGCAATTTTGTCAGCTTCGGTTAAGAGCCATGCATTTGTCAGGTTTTTAATGTGAGCCATTTCTTTGCCTCTCAAGAGTACCTTGTTATCTTCCTCTATACCAATAAGTTCTTTAATCGAGTGAATTAAATATCGCGCCATTTCCAAAGGTTTCAGTAAAGGAGCAAAAGTAGTGTTTTACGCTGAAATGGCAAAAGCAATCAATGGCTGTAAAAAGCTGAAAACTTCAAAAAATCCTGTTAATTAGAGTCTGTCCATAAAGTCAATTGTTTGGACTATAATGTTCGAGTTCAAGGCTTGCGCAGTTTTGAAAATCAAGGAGTTTACTTTGGTAAATGACTGTTTTCAAAACAAGCATAACGCAGAAATCGGACATTATAGACAAACACTAATTAATTGCAGCAATCAAATGCTTGAGCAGGTTGGCTTTGCTTTTGTCGGTGAGACATTCCATGATTCTGGTTTTAAATTTCCAGCAGGTCATTTGTCGTTTCTCAAATACCCTGCTGATCTCATAAGTTGAAATATCCGGTTGTTTGCACACTGTTTCGGCCAATTTAACGGCCTCTGTCAAAGGAATTCTGCAACGGTGAAATACTGTGTGAGCGGTGGCAGATTCCTCTGTTTTACACTTGGTGCACCTGCGTGAATAGGGTTTCTTTCCGGCGCAATAATGGTCGTGGCCACATTTGCGGCACACAAAACCTGTAGCCCATTTATAATTCGCCAACAGCTGCAAAACAGCAAGTTCCGGGTCTGTTTTCGTGACCTTGAATTCAACATTTAGCGATGTTTTAACTTCTGTCATAATAACAATTTAACTGCTTAAACGTTAAAGAGAATAGTTGGCTCTGAATTTTTAACTTCAAAAATCAATTGCGTATTTTGGAACACTTTTTGCTGCAAAGTTAAAAATTTTAGTGATATTTAAGCGATTTAAAAATAAAAAGTATTACTTTTGTCGCAGATTATAAAGATTAACAATACCGATAAACTATGATCAGAAAATCATTCTTACTTTTAGCTTCCTTTTTTGTGCTCATGACAGCGTGCAGCAGCACAACAGGCAAGCAAACCAATAACGACAACGCCCCTGAAGTAGAAGAAGAAGTATCAGGAAAACCAATTTACCTGACTTATGATACTTTCCTTGAAAAAGTATGGAATTTTGAAGAAAATCCTCAAAACTGGGTTTACGAAGGCGAACTACCAGCAATAATTGACTTTTATGCCGACTGGTGTGCGCCTTGCCGGAAAATTGCACCCATCATGGAAAAACTTGCAAAAGAATATGATGGAAAGATTCACATCTACAAAATTGATGTGGACGAAGAACAAAAACTTGCCGCTGTTTTTCGTGTGCAAAGCATTCCATCCGTACTTTTCACACCGGTGGATGGCCAGCCAATGATGCAGGCCGGTGCATTAACTGAAGAAATGTACCGAAAAGTAATTGATGAGGAACTTATCATTAAATAATCGAAACACAATATCTTAAATTATCAATAATGGAACATTTAACAAAAGAAACTTTTCTTGACAAAGTATTCAATTACGAACAAAATAAAGACTGGAAATTTGAAGGCGACCTTCCCTGTCTGATTGATTTCTATGCCGATTGGTGTCAGCCCTGCAAAATGGTAGCTCCCATTCTGGAAGAACTTTCAAAAGAGTATGAAGGTAAAATTAATATCTACAAGATTGATACAGAAGCCGAAACAGAATTGGCTGGTGCATTTGGAATCAGGAGTATTCCTTCGCTCCTTTTCTGCCCGAAAGACGGACAGCCACAAATGGCAATGGGAGCCCTTCCAAAGGATACCATGAAAAAAGCCATTGAAGACGTCTTACTAAAAAATTAGACAACAAAACAGCCTAATAAAACCGTTGAAAAGTTATTTCAACGGTTTTTTTTTATGCCGGATAAATTTGGATTTGTAGCTTTGCAACACATGACAGGACTATTTTCGACAGCCTATTTCCCTCCGATAAGTTATTTCGGCAAGCTGATAAATTGCGATAAGGCTATTATTGAAACTGAGGAAACTTACATCAAGCAAAGCTACAGAAACCGTTGTGTAATCCTGAGTGCCAATGGAATACAAAATCTAATTATACCCGTTAAAAAACCCAACGGCAACCATACAAAAACCAAACTTATCATTCCCGATTACAGCATCAACTGGCCGGTTCAGCATCTGCGGAGCTTACATACAGCTTACAAATCGTCGCCTTACTATGATTACTATATTCACTATTTTGAAGAAATACTACTGACAGCATGGCCTTCGCTGCTTGCATTAAACGAAGCCTTGCTGCTGAAAACCGCAGCCCTGCTGAAAACTCCCTTAAAAATTTCCAACACCGAGGTTTTTATAAAATCACCTGAGAACCTTATAGATTTCAGAAATTATTTCAATCCAAAGAATCCTTCGCAAGGCGCATTTTTCGAAGAATATTATCAGGTTTTTGGCGATAAATTTTCCTTTGTCCCCGACCTCAGTATCCTTGATTTGTTATTCAATGAAGGCCCTCAAAGCATCCAATATCTCAATAATCTGAACCTGCCTAATCCGGATAAGCAATCCTGACGTGATAGATATTCATCAGTTTTTTCTTCAGAACCTTTTTCACGGTATTAATCTCTTTTAAGGTAATGTTGGCATTAACAAACTGATTGGTTTCCATTTGTTTAGTAATGATATTCTCGATCAAATCATTAATCTTTTGCTCTGTGGGATTTTTTATACTCCTGGAAGCTGCCTCCACCGAGTCGGCCATCATCACCACAGCCGTTTCCTTTGAAAAAGGAATGGGGCCATGATAGCTAAAATCGCGCTCATCCAACGTCAGGCCTGGATTTTGCTTTTGCTCCATGAAATAAAAATACTCAACCCTCCTATTTCCGTGGTGGGTGCGAATGAAATCAATGATCTGCTCCGGAAGCTTTGCTTTGCGCGCCTTTTCGATGCCTTTTCTAACATGATCGATAATGATTTGAGCACTTTCGGCAAAAGTAACATCATCATGAGGGTTATATCCACCCATTTGATTTTCAATAAAATAAACCGGATTATCCATTTTACCTATGTCATGATACAAAGCTCCGGTTCGTGCCAGTAAGGTATCGCCGCCAATCTCATACAAGGCCTCTTCCGAAAGATTGGCTACCTGCATGGAATGCTGGAAAGTGCCGGGAGCTTTTTGTGCCAGTTGCCTAAGCAACGGAGTGTTGGTATTGTTCAGCTCGAGCAGGGTGAGGTCGGTTATCATGCCAAACAACCTCTCCAACAAATAAATCAGCGGCAAAGCCAGCATAGTAAACAAAGCACTTAACATAAATGCACCAATTTGTTGCCAACTCACTGCTGTTATATCACTTTCCTGAATAAGTGTAAAACCGGCATAAACAACCAAATAACCCAGGAATATTAACACAGAAGTCCGGAAATAAAAAATTCGTTTGTTGTGATTCACCAGACCAAACAAAACCACAAAACCTATTACGAGCTGCAAAAGCAGAAACATGAATGGATTAGGCACAACCAATCCCAACAGTATGATCGTCAGCAGGTGAACCATCATGGTGATGCGGGTATCAAAAAAAGTTATCAAAATGATCGGCAACAAGCCAAAAGGCATCAGATAAATCAGCGTTGGCTGTAAGTTGAGAATTAAAAATGAGGGCAATAAAATGGTCAGCATCAAAAGTAAAATCATATTCACCTTCTTAAGCTGATCAAAAACATCAGGTCGTATGATTTTTAAAAAGAAAAACAAGGCCATCATCACTGCCACCACTAAAATAAGCTGGCCGAACAGCAATGCATTCTGCTCAGATATCGTTCCGATGCGCTGTTCATAAGCCTTTTGAAGCGATTTTAAGACATTATAATCGTGATCATCCACCAGTTCACCTTCCGAAATGATAAGCTCATCCTTTTGAATTATCCCGCGTGTAAGTGCCAATTCATTCAATACGGCATCGCGTTCTCTTTTAGTTGTGGCCTCATCATAAATCACATTCTGAACAAAAGCTTTTCCCAGGTCATCTGCATAACTTTTTTCCATTCCGGAACTGGCTCTCGACAAAAAAACAAGGGCACTATCATAAGCCGATTTCAAGGTGTAAAAATCACGAAGTTTGCTAACCGTCACAACTTTATCATCAATCAGGTTAAGCTTCGAATGCGCTTCCAGATTCTCTAACACAGGGTGATAGGCCAGAATCCCCTGCTGTTGAATTGAATCAAAAATTTGAATCAAAATCTGCTTTTCGGGAGATATCATGGAATCATTCGCGGTAACCGAATCAGGTAAATAGTTCAGTTGAGCAGCAAAACTTTGACGCGCGTTCTTTGTAATTTCTTCCTGCTTAACAAAATACGGATGCACGTTTTTAAGCAATTCCTGTTGCTCCTGCTTCAGGATGTCGTCTGGTTTATAAATCGCAAAATCAAAAGGTGCAAACAAACTCTCTTTTTGCCAGGGTTTTCCCTTTTGAAAGTCGAATCTGAATTTTCTTTCGCGTGGAATCTGCCAGACAATGATGGCAGCTACAATCATGAAAACCAATATTTTCATGATTTCATAATAATTATGACGTAAAAAACTGACCCACTGTTTCAACATAAATCAAGGTCTTAGATGGAGCTACATATTTTTACCTATGATACTGCGAAAGTAAAACATTTTATCTAGCTTAGCAGCACCAAAAACGGCTAATCAAATGGTTTATAGCAAATTTAACTGATATTCAAACTTACTATGGAAAACTTAGGCATCTGTCTTTTCACTCTTATTCCGATGCGATCGCAGGCTTCTGACAAATCAGAAATGGTGAGTCAGCTCCTTTTTGGCGAAACTTATAAAGTGCTCGATAATAAATCGAAATGGCTATTGATACAGCTTCACAACGATGGCTACGAAGGCTGGATCGACAGCACTCAGCACCACACTTTGCCGGATGAAAAATGGCATTCCTACAGCAAAGATACCAGTTTGATTCTTAATAATTTGACAGAAAATATTAAAACTAAAAATAATGGCAACCGAATCTTGAGTTTTGGCAGTATTCTCAAAAATTCCATAACCGAAATCTTTCCTGGTTTTTTTGGAGAAATATCAACAGAGGATTTTGTTGCCATGCCCACAAATTTTGATGCCGACAAAATGACAGCTGCTGCCATTAAGCTGGAAGGAACCACCTATTTATGGGGAGGGAAATCTGCTTTTGGCATTGATTGTTCCGGATTGACTCAAATATGTGCCAAAGCAGCCGGCTATCAGCTATTCAGAGATGCCAGCCAGCAAGCCGGTCAAGGCAAAATAATTGATTTTCTGGAAGAAGCGCAAACAGGTGATCTGGCATTTTTTGATAACGAAGAAAGTCAGATTGTCCATGTTGGCATTATCCTTTCGCCCGGAAAAATAATTCACGCTTCCGGCTGTGTACATATTGACTCACTCGATCATCATGGCATTTTTAATAAAAGCCAAAATAAATACACCCATAAGTTAAGGATAATCAAAACATTAAGACATTAAATTTAGTTTTATTTATTGTCCTATTACTTGTTTTCCCCATTTCTTAGAATAATTTTTAAATCGCTTAAATATCACTATTTGGCATACTTTGTGATAGCAGTGAGTTAATTATTAACACTAATACCCGAAAAAATTATGGTTTTGCCAACATCTTTAAAACACGTCGAAACAGCAGATGAACTCACCAAAATCATCAACGAAAAAGCAAATGTAATGGTATGTTGCGGCCGCATGGGGCCTATGTGTATTCCGGTTTATGGCATCATGGAAGAGCTTCAGGATGAATACGAACATGTTGAATTTCGCGATATGGCTTTTGACTCGCCCGAAGCACACATCATCCGCAACCTTCCGGAATGTTCAAGCTTTATGGGCTTACCCTTTACGGTTTATTATAAAAACGGGAAAGTAGCCGCCGCAACAAGCAGTATTCAAAACAGAGAGCAAATCACCTCAATTCTTGACAAAGAATTTGGTAAATAGGAAAAATCAATCCGGCGATTCTTGTATAAGTTTCGCCGGCAAATTATACAAAAAGCTACTATGGAAGCCATTCACTACGACAGTATTATAATAGGAGCCGGCCCGGCAGGACTAACAGCCGGAATCTACCTTTCACGCGCTAAAGCAAAAACATTAATCCTGGATTCCGGCATAGCCGGCGGACAAATGATCCTAACGCACCAAATAGCCAATTATCCCGGCATTGAAACAATTTCCGGTTACGAATTGAGTAATAACATGCGTGCACAAGCCAGGAAATTTGGATGTGATATGCTTTCAGGCATTTCGATATCACAGATTGATTTTGAATCGGATGTAAAATCGCTAAGTTTGTCGAATGGCAAATCCTTCACCGCCGATTCTATCATTCTGGCAACAGGTGGTCGCTCCCGATTGATAGGCGCACCAGGAGAAACCAATTTTAAAGGTCGCGGAATATCCTATTGTGCAACCTGTGACGGAGATTTTTTCCAGGATAAGGAAATTGCGGTTATAGGCGGCGGAAATACGGCACTGGAAGAGGCTGTTGCGCTTACCAAATATGTCTCAAAAGTAACATTGATTCATCAGTTTGATCATTTTCAAGGCTTTAAACACGCCGAAGAGGAAGCCAGAGCCAACAAAAAAATACTTATCCAACTGAATAGTCGTGTTGTTTCATTCAATGGCGACGACAAGCTCAAGAGCATCACTGTTGAAAATCTCCTTACTCACGAACTTACTGATATCAAACTGGATGGAGTGTTTGTTTTTATCGGCTATGAGGCCAATACTGATTTCCTGCAAGGCAGATGCATCAAGCTCAACGAAAGGCAGGAAATTGTAACAGACGACAGGCTGCAAACCAATGTTACGGGAGTTTTTGCAGCCGGAGATGCCCTGGCGAAAAGATTCCGCCAAATCACAACTGCTGTATCTGATGGCACCATTGCCGCATTGAATGCACTGGAACATATCAACCAACGCAAACAAAAAGCTACTGAAGCAAAGGCAAGCTAATTTAAATTGGTTCTAAATACATTGTTAATTTGCAAACAATATAAAAATAAATTTATTTTTGCAGCAACTTTTCTTCGGGGCAGGGTGAAATTCCCGATCGGCGGTATAGTCCGCGAATCCCCCTCAAAGGGATTGAATCGTTGAAACTACGATACCGACAGTTAAAGTCTGGATGGAAGAAGAAAAAGTCAATATGGTAACTTGCTTTATGGCAGCGTGTAGTATCTAAAGATATGAAATACATGAGCCATATCTGCTGTATTGAATTAAAGTCTTGCCCCGTAAAAAAGTTACGGGGTTTTTTAATTTAATACTTACACCATGAAAAAATTATCACTGCTGCTGGCAATCATTTCAGCTTGTTTGGGCTTAAACGGGCAACAAACCATAAACGGCAGGATCTATCATCAAAACACCAATGAGCCCTTACCTTTTGTGAATATTTCCGGCCGACATCCCAATCAAAGCACAAGCACCGATCTCAAAGGGCAGTTTACAATCCAACTCGATTCACTTGAACAGCAAATAACAATTTCGCATCTGGGTTTTAAAACCATGGAAATAGCTGTTAATACAGCAACGCAAGAGTTAAACATAGCTCTTGAGCCAGGTGAAATCAACTTGCAGGAAGTGAGTATTTTGGCAGAGATTGCGCAGGAACGTCACAATCCGGTTTCGTTTAATCAGATTGATGCACAAACTATTAGCAGTCGTCTGGGCGATCGTACCCTTCCTGAAATATTGGAACGAACACCTGGTGTTTATGGAAGCCGCGATGGCGGTGGCTCGGGCGATGCCAGCCTTTCGATCAGGGGTTTTAAACAAGAGAATATCGCTGTCTTGCTAAATGGTGTTCCAATCAATGGTGCTGAAAACGGACTGGTTTACTGGAATAACTGGCTTGGACTTACGGAGGCAACAGCTGGCTTGCAGGTACAACGTGGCATCGGCGCATCCAAGGTGGCCTTAAATTCTGTTGGTGGCACATTAAATATCATCACTGCACAGGCATTCCCCAAAAAACAAGGTTTTGTGAGCATGAGCACTACCAGTTATGGCAACAACAAATTCACGATAGGATACCAAACCGGGCAGATGAATAATGGCTGGAATCTTTCATTTTTAGGTTCACGGCTCAGTGGTGACGGATATATCGATGGCACTTATGTAGATGCTTGGGCGTATTTTTTTAGTGCCGGAAAAACATTTGGAAAGAATCATCGGCTGGTCATTACACTTTTGGGCGGACCCGAAAGACACGGCCAACGCACCTTAAAACTCAGCCATAACGACATTGACAAATATGGCATCAAGTTCAATAAAGACTGGGGGAGCTACAATGGCACAATCAATAATGCTTCAGAGAATTTTTATCACAAACCACATTTTTCGATCAATCACTACTATAACATCAGCGATAAAGTTTATTTGAATAGTGCCGTCTATTTGTCGCCCGGCTGGGGAGGTGGAAAGTGGCACGACAGCTTTCAGAACAGCCCCGGGATTTTTGATTTCAGAAATCCTTCGGGACAAATTGACTGGGCAGCCATCTATCAATACAATGAAAGCTTCAATGATACTTCGATTTCTGAAAATGGAAACTTCACTGGCAAAGCCTCCAGAATTGTTCAAACACATTTTTTGGCCAGTCATTTCTGGGGAGGAGCCATGAGCACAGCAGAGATTCGTTTGAACGACAGGCAAAAAGTAATTACCGGCCTGCATTATCGCTATTTTCAATCCTCTCTTACACAGAAGGTAGCTGATTTGTTAGGAGGCGATTTTTATATTGACGATTTCAGCTGGTCAATGGCAGGTGCTGCAGGTCGCCAACACGTAAAAATGCCAGGTGATATTATCCGCATCAATAATGGAGCTTTGCTGCATCATACCAGCCTGTTTGCACAATGGGAAATGGAAGCAGGAAATTTCACTTTTTTTGCAGGTGGCACCCTGTCGGACAATCGATACCGAAGACATGATGAATATAACTATCCCGAAGACAAATGGAGTAAGTGGGTTGCTCATTCTGGCTTCGACCTGAAAGGAGGCGTCAACTTCAATGTCTCAAAAAATCAGCAGCTCTATCTTAACGGAGGTCATTTTAGCAAAGCACCTTATTATAAGTTTGTCTTTGGCAACAGCACCAACACTCCCGTTACCTCAATCAGGAACGAAAAGGTTTCGACTATTGAGCTGGGATACGGATTCAGAAACGACATGCTTCATCTCGGATTGAATGCCTACCATACCATGTGGCAGGATGTTTCGTTTCTCAGCAACGAATACATTCAACTGGAAAACCAACAGCAGAGCAGGGCAATGGTTCAGGGGCTTAACGCACTGCATCAGGGTGTTGAATTTGAAGGCAACATAAAGCTGGCAAAACAAATCCTCCTGGGCTCCTATCTTTCGGTGGGCAACTGGCAATGGAAAAACGATGTGGAGGCTGTGCTTTTTAACAACCTGGATGTGGCTGTGGATACAGTAAATGTTTTCGCTGACGGCCTTATGGTCGGCGGGCAGCCTCAACTTCAGGCAGCTTTATACCTCGACACCAAACTATTTGATCTGTTCAATTTAAAGTTTGACCTGACGTATTATGATAAACATTACGCAGATTTTGCTCCTGACGGCAGACAAGATCCTGCTGACAAATCACAAAGCTATCGGATTCCAGCTTATACCTTGCTCAATATCCATCTTGGAACACAATTAGAGATTGGAAATTTGCCTCTGTCTGTCTATCTGAACGGGAATAATTTGACTGATAAAGTTCATATTCTCAAAGGCGAAGACGGGACAAATCACGATCGTGAGAGCTTCAGAGGTTTCTGGGGATTTGGCCGAAACTTTAATGTGGGTGTTAAGCTTCAATTCTGATAACCTGTCAAAAAAAAGAATTGCATTTCTTTTTAACTGCTTATATCATGTGTTTCCTGGAACATCAATTCCTGCCACCGTTATTGTTAACAAATATCAAACTTTGTTAACAAAAAATTAAACCCTGTCAAAAAGTAAAAAGCTATTTTTGAACCACGAATTAAACCATTAATAAAAATTATTCCTTATGAAAAAAGTTCTACTAATCAGCCTTTTAGCAACTTTAGCGATTTTCGGCTGGCAAAGTGTTTTTGCACAAGGTACTACCACTTCCGGAATGAACGGAAGAGTATTTGATAACTCAGGCGAAACCCTTCCGGGGGCAACGGTTGTTGTTATTGACCTGCCAACCGGTACACAGTTTGGTACCGTTACAGATGCAAGCGGTTATTACAGGATACCTAATATGAACGTGGGTGGGCCTTACAAGGTAACTGTCTCGTTTGTTGGTTTTAGACCTTATGTCAGAGAAGACCTCTTCCTTACGTTGGGACAGACTTTAAAACTTGATGTAAAACTCAGCGAAACAGCGGTTACACTTGCCGATGTTGAGGTGGTCGCCTCGACAAACGATATCTTCGATGGTAACAGAACAGGTGCCGAAACTTATGTAAGCAAAGACCAGATTACCAAATTGCCAACGCTTAGTCGCTCGATTGGCGACTTCGTAAGGCTTACACCACAGGCTAATGTTACCGGAAGCACTGGTGCCATTACCGTGGCCGGGATTAATAACCGATACAATGCCATTTCGTTTGATGGTGCTGTAAACAACGATGTTTTCGGGCTTTCTGCTTCCGGCACTAATGGCGGACAAACAGGAGCTAATCCGATCAGCCTGGATGCTATTGACCAGTTTCAGATAGTTGTGGCTCCTTACGATGTCCGTCAGGGTGGATTTGCAGGTGCAAGCATCAATGCTGTAACCCGTCGTGGCACAAACGAATTTGAAGGTTCGGCTTATATGTTTTACCGCAATGAAAGTTTGGCCGGAAAAACCCCAGGCAAAGATGTGAAAGACAGAACCAAACTGGATGAGTTCACAGCCAAAACTTATGGTATGCGCGTTGGAGGCCCCATCATCAAAAACAAACTCTTCTTCTTTGTAAATGCCGAGTTTCAACGCGATGAAACACCACAGCCATTCAGCTTTGGCAATTATATTGGTAAATCTACCGAAGGTCAACTTCAGGCATTTGCCAATAAACTTAAAGAATTTGGCTATGATCCTGGTGGATATTTAAACAATGTCCGCGAACTTAACAGCGATAAATTTTTAGCCCGATTCGACCTTAACCTGGGTAAGAATCATAAGCTGACTTTGCGTCATTCCTATACTAATAGCGAAGCCATAAGAGCTAACAGGTCTAGTAACTCAACGATTAATTTTTATAACAATGGTGAGTTCTTCCCAAGTGTAACCAACTCTACTGCACTGGAATTGAAAAGCAACTGGAACACCATGTCAAACAACCTGATCGTTGGCTATACCGCCGTACGCGACGACCGTAATCCACTTGGTGGCAAGTTCCCCTATTTACAAATCTTTGATGGTGAAGGTACAATCTACGCCGGATCAGAACCCTACTCAACCGGGAACCAGCTTGATCAGGACATTTTGACTGTAAACAACAATTTCACAATTTATAAAGGCTCTCATACTGTTACTTTTGGGGTAAACATTGAATATGGCAAATCCTACAACCTGTTCATGCGTCAGGCATATGGTCAGTATCGTTACGATAGTCTGGGTGCTTTTATGGCAGGTCTTCCTGCTGTGCGATACGACCGTGGCTATTCACTCGTTGATAACATTGTAGGTGATGGTTCTGCAGCTGCTGCTGATTTTCGCACCATGCAATACGGCCTCTATGTGCAGGATGAATGGCAAATAAATGACAACTTCAAAATTACTGCAGGTCTGCGTTTTGATATTCCTCAATACCTCGATACTCCAAACGCAAAAGGCAATCAGTCAGTTTGGGACGGATTCAATGATACCACGATTGCTAAAATTGAATCGTATGGTTATGATCTTAAAGGCGCAAAGGTAGGTGAAATGCCTAATGCTTACCTAAGTGTGAATCCCCGGCTTGGTTTTAACTGGGATGTTTATGGAGATCAAAGCACTCAGCTAAGAGGAGGTATTGGTTTGTTTACAAGTCGCTTACCCTTGGTTTGGCCGGGTGGTGCCTATACAAATAACGGCCTAACTGTTGGCGGGGTAATTTATAATGGTGCTGTTGATTTCAGACCAGAATGGGATAACCAGTATACCGCAACAGATTTCGGACAATCCGATCCAATTCCAAGTGGGCAGGTTGACTTATTTTCCAAAGATTTCAAAAATCCTCAGGTACTCAGAACAAGCATTGGCATTGACCATAAATTACCCTGGTGGGGTTTGATTGGAAGTGTTGAAGCTATTTATACTAAAAACATCAACAATGTAATTTACTATGACGTTAATCAGGTACCGTCTAATGGAGCTATGCTTAATCCTAACCTTGATCCAGAGGTTGGATCCGTTTATCCAGATCATCGTCCAAAGTATCCTTATCAAAGAATCGAAAATGTTTACTCCCGTATAATCTATGGCACAAATACCAGCGAAGGCTATACTTATAACCTCACTGCTCAACTCACAAAACCAATCAGCAAAGGTCTATCTGGTACAGTAGCCTATACTTTTGGCCGGTCAAAATCAGTAAATGACGGAACATCTTCTCAAAATAGCTCGCAATGGCGTTATATGGAAACAGTGCGCGGATTGAATCATCTGGATCTGAGTTATTCAGATTTTGATTTAGGCAGCCGTGTGCTAGCTTTCCTTTCCTATCGCATCGAATACGCGAACAACTTTGCTACTACGCTGAGTCTTGTTTATAACGGACAAAGTGGTCAAAGATATTCCTATGTATATAATGACAACAATGGACGTTTAAATAACGAACGTGAAAATGCTGGTAATCTCATTTGGATCCCTGCAAATCAGAGTCAAATTAATTTTGTGCCAATCTTTGATGAGCAAGGTGAAGTTATAAAAACTGCTGATGAACAGTGGGCTGCCCTTAACAGCTTTATCGAAAGCGATAAGTATTTGAGTGAGAACCGAGGTGATTATGCTGTAAGAAATGGCAGTCGACTTCCTTTCGAAAGTGTGATCGACCTCAAACTTGCCCAGGATTTCTATATTAATGCAGGTGGCAAACGGCATACCTTGCAGCTTACTTTGGATATCTTTAATTTTACTAACCTGCTTAATCCTGAATGGGGTATTCGCAGATACATTACAAACGATGCCTGGCAGTTGATAAAATATGAAGGTGTGGATGCAATTGGCAATGCTCAATTCACCTATACCGGCCCTGCTGATGTAGAAGATATCTATAACGTTAGCGATGTTGGCATCTACGGTTCGCGCTGGACAGGCCAGATCGGTATCAGATACTTGTTCAACTAATCCCGAATAATTAATAATCTATTAAAAAAGAGGCTCCTGATCGGGCCTCTTTTTTTCTTAATTTCGTTGTTATATAAATTGAAACTTTTACAAATGAAACAGCTATCCTTACTGGTAATCTCAATTTGTTTTTTACTGCTTTTCGGTTGCTCCCCACAAAACAATAAAAATCAAAAAGACGAACGTATCCTTGTTGTTCTCTCTCTTGACGGTTTCCGTTGGGATTACCCAATAATTCACGGTACACCACAGCTGGATCAAATGGCACTTGAAGGCGTTAAAGCCGAACGCATGATTCCGAGCTTCCCCTCTACCACCTTTGCCAATCACTACACTATGGCAACAGGTTTATATCCAGATCATCATGGAATTTTAGTAAACAGATTTTATGATCCTGAACTGAAGGAATATTATAACGACAAGAGCAACAGAAGCTCTGTGGAACAAGGAAAGTTTTACGGTGGCGAGCCTATCTGGGTAACAGCAGAAAAGCAAGGTTTGAAAACAGCCACCTTCTTTTGGGTAGGAAGCGAAGCTGATGTACAAGGCATCAGGCCAACCTACTGGAAAAGATACGAACACGATTTCCCTTTTGAACAGCGGCTTGATACCGTGATTGCCTGGCTACAACTCCCCGAAGAACAACGTCCGCGTTTGATTATGTGGTACTTTGATGAACCCGACTCAAGCGGACACCACTACGGCCCCGAAAGCGACAGCCTACAGCCTGTTATTCATCGCGTTGACAGTTTGGTGGGTGTTTTTCGCAACAGGCTGGCACAACTGTCCATTGCCGGGAAAGTAGATTTTATTGTGGTTTCGGATCATGGTATGGCAAGCCTTTCGCCAGATCGTCGAATCATGCTGGATCATTACGTCGATACCAGTATGATTACACTGATTGATGGCTGGAATCCAACCATGAATCTGATTGTGAAAGACGAGTTCGAAGACAGCGTTTACAATGCTTTAAGCCATGTGCCACACCTGAAAATCTGGAAACATGGCCAGGCACCAGAACACCTCAATCATGGCACTCACCCACGCACACACGATATGACACTTCTGGCAGATGACGGCTGGAGTATTTTCTGGTCGTGGACTGTTAACGAAGCAAAAGGAACCCACGGCTACGACATCCGCAACAAGGATGTGAGTGCCATTTTTTATGCAACAGGCAAATCCTTTAAGCAAAATACCGTTGTAAAGCCTTTCCAAAACATTCATCTTTACCCTTTAATGGCCGAAATACTTAAGCTAAAACCAGTTGCAGTTGACGGCAAGCTCGACAGCATAAAAATGGTTCTAAAATAACCTTCTGATGAAAAATTTGATTTCCAGGATGGCTTTTGCTTCTATCACGACAATATGTTTTCCAAAGCTTACTGACTGAAAATCGCTCCCTATTCCAGCGAAAGTGTTCACTGATCGTAACTTTGGAACGATAAAAGTGAACAGCCTCTTATAAGAAAGACGGCTGGAATTTTTTTTGCCAGGAGAAAACAAGCAGTGTCATTAAGAACTTCAAATTACCTAAGAGAAATCAGAGTTTATCAGCTTGTTGTTGAGCCTCTTGCATAATATTTTCGGCTTGCTTCCGGGCTTCTGATTCTACCTGATCTGCCCGCTGATTAGCTTGTTGCTCCAGATTTTTTGCCTGATTATCAGCTTCAGTGCGTATTTTCTTAGCAACTTCTTTTGCTGCAGCTTCTGCCAGGATTCCTTTCTTTTTCCCCTCTGCCACTACATTCACTGCCTGCGCTTCTGCTTCAGTACGAACTCTTTGGGCCGCCGAAGCTCCTTCTTCTCTTATCCTTTGCGCTGCTGATGTGGCTTCAGCAATCAATTTATCAGCTTTCGCCTGAGCCTGATTCAATATTTTGGCGCCTTCCTCACGGCTTTGCTCGCGCAGTTTCTCTTTTTCCTCATCAATTTTTTGGCTGATCTGATCCTTAATCTGTTGCTTTAAGTTCGAGGCATAATCCTTGTAATCAATACTAAAAACCGGATCGGAAGTTGTTCCTGTCATTTTTGCCTTGATTTGCATTTCATCCTCAGGATTCACCGAAAAGGTATTGCCTGCCAAACCTGCCAAGTCAGTGATACCCTTTTGAATTGAAGATCCTAGCTTACCATAAGGCACTTTAAACAACAAATCATAATCAAGGGTTTGATCAAAACCCGTGCTGCCCGACATGGTCGTTTCCTGCCCGCCTAATTTTACATTGAAAGGTTTTTGATAAACCCGTCCGTTGATAAACTCGAACGAAATATTCAAACCATCTGTTACCATTTGGTCAAATTGCTGCGTTCCAAGCAAGGAGTTTAGCTTTTGCAAACTACTCAGGTTTGAAATACTTAACTGACTGGTTTTTAATATTCCACCTCCATGCATACTTTCATATACCGGACTAAATTCAGCATCCAGCCTGGTGGAAACCTCAAACTGTGCCGTCATGGTTCCTTTAGCCTGTTGCGCAATTGGCACGGTTTTCTGCAGAAGGTCTATGGTTTTCCAGGCTTTGGGAATATCCAGATCGGTAAGTTTAAAATCCACTTCCAACTGAGCCGGCATATCTTCCAGGGCAGCAAAAGTGCCGTTCATATTCATCTTTCCATCCAACAATTCTGCAGCAAACTCCTCGAACTTAATTTCCTGATTATCATAGTGCAATTTCGCTTTTACTGCTGTAAGTTCATAAGGCTCGAAGCTGATTTTCTGGATATTCGATTCAAAATCAAATATCAGATTTTTCGGTAGTTCCAAAACAAATTCGCTCGTGTCCGAGGCAGAACCTTCCGGTTGTTGCTCCTCACCGGTGAGGGTCATCAATTCATCCACATCCAGCAGCACAGATTGATGATTGAGTCGGCCTGTTAAAGTGCCGTCAGCAAGTGCATAAGGCAGGTAATCTTCGATTCGACCATCAACTCTGATGTCGCTCCTGCCAATACTAATACTGGTATTGAGCAAATCAATGAATTTGGGAGATAAATTCAACTGCGCATTGGAAATCTTAACCGGCAAGCTCAATATGGTTGAATCAGCAAACTCAAAATTTTGCAACACCAGACTACCGGATGCGTTCACCTGATCAAACCGATTGTTTTCGATATCAGACATCTTGCCTTTGATTCTGAAATCGGCTTCCAATAATCCTTGCAAATCAAGCTTATGCTCGTCGGGTAATAAGGCCGTCAGCTGTCCAAAATCGAGCACACCCGATGTAGAAATATTAAATTGCGGATCAGAAACCGGAGTTTTCAGGCTTAGATTCATCTGAAATGGCTGACCTGCAAGCTGCCAGTTGAAATCGGAAATTTCTATTTCAGCATCATCGGTTTCGCCGGTTTTATTATTAACCGAGGCATTCAGATTTAAGGTTTCGACCCTGGCAGGCAAATCAGGATATCCAAAAGAGGCATTGTCAACTTTGAGATTAAGACCGTAAGCCGGAATTTGATTCTCGCTATAGGTTCCCTTCACAAAGCCATCCAGTTGAAAATTTCCGCTCGCCTGAAACTTATCAAAATCATTTTTATAAAAGGCCGGGATAAGCGAAACCAGCTGCCTGAATTCAGATTTTGGTGCATCAAAATTTAAAAGCAAGGTGTAACTATCCGCATTCATACCTACCGAGCCTTCAAAATTGATCAGCAAATCGTTGAGTACAAGTTCATTCTCCTTAAAAGTGTAAATGCTATTGGCCAAATCAATCAGAAACATGGCGTTAAAACGCACTGCAACGCTATTAAAATAAGGAAAACCCTCGTAACTCAAATCAAAGGATTTTGCAGTGAGCCGGGTAGCCAAACTCGATTTGTCGGTTGAGAGATCACCTTTCAGGCTCATCTCCATTCCATAAATTTCGGCTACCAAGTCCATTGACTGATCAAAATATTTCAAGGTTCCGTCCTTCAGGCTCATTTGCTTGATTTTTAGCTGTATAGCTTCAGTACTTGTTTCTTCAACAGGAGCATCAGCAGTTTCCGAAGTCGCTGCGATATCCCAGTTTGCCAGTCCGTCTTTGTTAACCAGCAGATTAATGAAAGGTTCATAAAACCTCAATTCCTTGATCACATAGTCGCCTTTTAAGGCCTTTAACACATCAATTCGCAGGCTCAAAGCTTCAAGATTCAGCAGGGTATCAGTCTCAAACTCATCAGTACCAATGATACTCAACTGATTCAAATCGAGCGTAAAATCAGGAAAATGCCGGATAAGGCTCAGGTCGGCATCAGCAAAATCAAGCTTTGCGTTCACTTGCTTGTTCAGCTCAGTCTTAACAATTTCAACAATCTCGGCTTTAAAGAACAATGGAAGAATCAGAATA
>DJWN01000133.1:0-26511 GCA_002440975.1 Bacteroidales bacterium UBA6229 | reverse complement strand
ATATCCACTGTTTGCTGTTGCTGCATAAGCGTTGCAACAGGCTTAAATGCCACATTAAAATATACTTCGGTGCCGTTTGTAATTCCACCCTGTATGCCACCTGAAAAATTTGTTTTGGTAGTCAGCTTATCAGCTTCCATAACAAAGACATCGTTATGGTCTTTTCCACTCATCCTAGCGGCCTCAAAACCGCTACCATATTCAAAACCTTTTACAGCATTGATGCTCAACATCGCTTTGCCAAGATCGGCATGAAACTTATCAAAAACAGGCTCTCCCAGTCCGGCAGGCAAGCCCAGGATACTTCCGTGAATAGTGCCACCAAGAGTATCGCCATGGTCTTTTGATTCCAGAATGAGTGACTCCATTTTTGATGAAAGCTGTTTGTCAGGACAGCGTACAATCGAAGCCTCAATTTGTTGATGATCGTATCGCTCTTCAAAATTTATCATCTTAACAGCCCCGATCTGAGAAACATAGGCCAAAATCCGTATGTTTTGGGTGGCCAGAAATTGCCTGGCAATAGCTCCGGCAAAAACCCTGGCTACCGTTTCGCGGGCCGAAGTTCTTCCGCCGCCGCGATGATCTCTAAAACCGAATTTTGATTGCCAGGAAAAATCGGCATGAGAAGGCCTGTAAACAGTTTTAAGATGGTCATAATCCTGAGACCGTTGATCTGAATTTCTGATCAAAAAAGCCAGGGGTGCTCCGGTTGTCTTCCCTTCGAAGGTACCAGACAAAATCTCAAAAGTGTCGCTCTCTTTTCGCGAAGTAGTCAAATTCGACTGGCCGGGCTTTCGGCGATTCAGTTCAGCCTGAAGAGCAGTAAGGTCAAGCTTAAGCCCCGGAGGGCAACCATCTATCACACCACCAACTCCCGCTCCATGTGATTCACCAAAAGTGGTCAGTCTAAAAATTTCACCGAATGAATTTCCTGCCATTGGATTAAGATATTAAAAAACACAGCTAAAACGCAACACGAAATTAGAGCATCTGCAACACTTAAACAATTATTAATCATTTAAGTTCGGAATATTTTTTGTATAAAACTTGCAAAATCGTGGAACAAATCGTATTTTTATGCTTCATATTTGATTACGTATTGTCCGCTATAATTCAAATAAAAAACACGATTTCAGGAATTATGTCGTCCTTAGCTATGCATCGAAGGGCCTTAGAATATTAGAATATTTGAAATGAAAGCTTATTCTTCCAGAGGGGTTTTTATTATGTCATGTCTTCTTTCGTTACTCATTTTTTCTTCCTGTGAAAAAAACGAAAACTATGAGCCTGGCGTGCCATCAGGCGAAATTTCTGATTTATTCAAGTCTTATACCCTATTTGACACTTTAAGCTATTGGATTTATACAAATACTGAAAATCAACAACTTGATACAGTTCGGCTGCTTGATTTTTACACCGAAAAACGCTATCATGCCCCTGTTAATCAAAGTCAGGGATTTCACTATGATGCTTACGTACTCCATTTCTCAGGTAAGAAAACCGGCATTATAAAAGGAGAAATAACCGGATGTTACACAGTAAAACCAAGTGATACCCTGGCAGAAAGTTACCGTCTTTATTTCAATAACAACAGGTATTTTAGTATTTTAACACCTCGTTATCCTATAAAGGAGGAACAGCTGTTAGGTATCAACGAAGGGGTTTATACAAATGAAGCATTTTATAATGCTTTTGAGCAAAACGGCCATCGCTTTGAAGCTGTATTTCAGTCGAGTGTTAAAGATTATCAACAAGCACCAGATACTGTTTTTATGCATTTTTATATGGCAAAAAATGTTGGACTAATCCGCTATTACCGGCAATACAAAAACGAAACAGACAATTGGATATTAAGCAGTTGGAAAACAAAACCCGTTACAAACCCATAAAAACCCCCGCATATCAGGCAGGTTTTCAGCTGTTTATTAGGTCTTTTACTCCACAAGGATTTTTAATTTCGACTCAAGAATTTTCAAATCATTCTTTGCCCTGTTGATCTTTTTCTCATATTCAGCTTTCATCAGATCGGCTTGTTTGCTTTGCGCAAAAAATCCAATATTATTTTCCCAAAGTTGAATCTCCTCGCGTAATTGACTGATCTTAGCCGATAAGGTATTCCGTTCTCTGCGGATACGGTCGCGTGCATCCGGATCTTCCTTCATATTTTCTACCATCCCGCGGTACTCAACAGCTGTGAGCTCGGCTTCGGATATCTTCATCTTCTCAAAAAGCTTATCTACCACCTTGCGATATTGTTGTTGCAGCTGGTCTTTTTTCTTGATTGGCACAAAACCTATCTCCATCCATTCGCGCTGAAAGGCCTTGGCAGCATCCAGGTTTTCTGAACGGCTTTTCTTCACTTCAAAAGCCTCGATGCGGCTGATCAGTTCGAGTTTTTTCTTCAGATTATCCTCTTCATTGGCTTTCATGCCTGAAAAATGCTCGGCTTTGCGGCTAAAGAATGAATCGCAGGCCGCTCTGAATCTTTTCCATATCTTATCGGAATGGCGACGAGGCACAGGGCCGATGTCTTTCCATTCCTGCTGAAGCTGTTTCAACCTGTTGGTAGTTTTTCGCCAATCTTCAGAATCCTTAATAGACTCGGCTTCAACACACAGCTCAAGTTTGCGGTTATAGTTTTCGAGCTGTTGCTCTTTAATCACTGCAAAAAACGACTTCTTGCCTTCAAAGAAGGTGTCCATGGCAGCCTTGAATCTGTTCCAAATCTCATCATTAATCTTTTTAGGGGCCTGACCCACTGATTTCCAAAGCTTGAAAAGATCATTGATTTCATTTGATTTTTTCTGCCAGGCCGAAACAGATTCGGGCAACTCACTCACCAGCTCTTCTGCCTTTTCGCATAAGGCCACTTTGGTTTCGTAATGCCCCATCTGCTCCTCATGGATCTGAGCATAATGCTCTCGCCTCAAGGTATTTATCTTATCTGTAGCCGTTTTGAAACGTTCCCAGATTTCATCTTTCTTCTCTTGTGGAACCGGCCCGATCTCTTTCCATTCGTCATGATATTTCTGAAGCAGCTTAAAGGACTTTGTGATTGAAGTCTCCAGCAGGAGCTCTTCGGCTTTCTCGCTCAGCTCGATCTTTGCTTCCAGATTCTTTTTCAGATCAAGGTCGCGCAATTCGCGGTTAATCTTTACTTTATCAAAAAACTTCTCAACCAGGAAATGATAGTTATTCCAGAGGTTGGTGATTTCTCCGGCCGGAACTTGTCCGATTTGCTTCCATTTATCCTGAAGAATCTTAAATTCATCATAAGTCTTTTTGAGCGTTTCCTCCGATGCGATGAGCTCTTTGAGTTCCTCTAATATGGTGTTTTTGGCCTGCAGGTTTTCTTGTTTCTGCTTTTCGAGCAGTTCGTTAAACCTTGCCTTATTCTCCTTATATTTATTAAAGGCAGCCTTAAACCTTGTTTCGAGAGGATCGTCCGTGTGCGAATAAGAATCTTTATCGCCACCATCGAGGATAAATTGTTCCATTTCTTTTTCAATATCCTCTTTGTTCAGTTTCAGGAAGTGAACCTTGATTGCTGCTACTTTACTTTTGATCTGTGGGATGTCGGAATTTTCGACTGTTTCTTCCAGTGTTTCAACCAGTTGGAGCTTGTCTAAGGTAGTAAAATCATGCCCATCATCATCTTCATCGTCCTCATCATCCAGGTGTTGATCGGGGGCAATCAACTGCTGAATTTCACTTACCTCCTCAGGCTTTAAAATTTCTTTAGTTGTGGCCTCGATTTGTTCCTGCTCAGGTTGTAGCTTTTGATTTTGCTGTAAGTCTTTCTCCATGACTTTACCAGTGATCAGGGCGGCAATTTTTTGCTTTTCGGTTTCACTGATCAGCTTCTCAACTTGTTCCTGCTCAGGTTGTTGTTCCTGATTTTGTTGTGAGCCTTTCTTGAGGTCTTTACCGGTGATCAGTGCGATAATTTTTAGTTTTTCGGCTTCACTGATCAGTTTTTCAACTTTGGCCATGGTTTTCTCCTGTTTTTCAACGTTATTTTTTCCGGATTGATTCTCCGGCTGAATTCCATTTTCGCTGTTTGCAGCGTTTTTGGATGCGGGCAATTGTTCTAAGTTATCCATTTTAAATTTTGTTTATCGAATCAGAAAACCATCTTCATGGAATTCTGTAAAGCAGTTTCAAAATAAGGTTGCAAAAATAGGAATTATTTGATAAAAAAGCGTTTGCAGAGCTGATAAACAGTAATATATTTAACAAATTCGCGTGGGTTTTCGGTACATTTCAGCAATAATTCGTTTTGCCGACATCCCGGCATTGTGATCGTGAAGGAAAAATCTCAGCTAGGCCTCAAAGCTCTCTTTCTCAGAAGACTTATCCGGAAGTTCAATTTCACTATCCTCGTCAGTTTTCATATCATTGCGTACTTCCCCTTTTGCCATTTTAATACCCAGTTGCACTGATATCCGCGCCAGTGCGTGGGTAGAAACTGGTGCTGTGGCAATAACAAACACAATCAGAAGCAATCCGCCAAGGGCGACACGCCAGCCAGGATGAGCCAATATCAATGCTATCAGGAACAAGATCGTTGCCAGTGACGATGCTTTGGTGATGGCATGCATGCGCATATAAACATCATGTAATCTGATGATCCCAAACGAGCTAACCAAGGTAAAAAACGAAGCCAGCAACAACAAAATAGCGATTAAAATTTCCATTACTGTTTCAATGTTTTTTTCAAATAACGTGCAAAGGCAATATTGCCCATAAACATCACCAAAGCCGTGATTAAAGCCACATTCAGGTAAACTATTTCTCCACTCACGATGATTACCATGATGATAAAGCCAATAAGTGAGGATGCAGACAGATCGATCACGATGAGCCGGTCAGTAATATCAGGTCCTTTAAAGAGCCTGAAAATTGCTGCAAGAAATGCCACAGCCAGGCTCGCAAAGGCGATATATATTGCAATTATCAAAAACTGTGATTGTATTTCCATCATTCAAAAATCTTTTTTATACGTTTTTCAAAAGTAAGCTTCACATTTTTTGTAAATTCTTCAGGATCATCGAGATACATACTGTGAATATAAAGTATCTTTCGGTCGGGACTTAAATCCACACTCAAACTACCGGGGGTCATCGAAATGAGATTTATAAAAGCCAAAATTGCAGTATCTGTCTTCAAATCAAGCTTATATGCCACTATACCATGTTTGAAAGTCTTCTTCGGCCTGAGGATATCATAAGCCAAAATCGTACTTGAAAGAATCAACTCAAGTGTATAAAAGGGAATAAACTTTATAAATGCCCAAACCCTTCCAGGCAATTGCTTAATAATGAATGTTTTACTTTGTGTCATAAGCAAGTTCATTTAAGGTTGTTCAGGCAAAACGGCTTTTATATACAAGCTTGGATCAAGCAGTTGCCTGGCAGCATCGGCCAAATAATCGTAGGTATAGCCGATTGTCAAACCCAATAGGAGTGTTAATGCAACAACGATAATTGTACCTGTCCAGGCAGCAGGCTGAATCTTTTTCACAACAAGATCAACACTATTTTCTTCAGGTTTCCACATGGCTTCATTCCAGATTTTAACCATCGAAAAGAGGGTTAAGATACTCACTCCCAAGGCAACGATCGTGATGGTGTAGTGGGCACCGTCAAATCCGGCATACAGGAGCAAGAACTTTCCAAAAAATCCTGGTGTTGGCGGGATACCAGCCAGTGAAAGTGCCGGAATCAGAAAAAGAAATGCCAATAATGGTTTCGTTTTATAAATCCATCCTAATTTTTTCAGGTCATAGGATCCTTTGTAAAGGTATATCAAACCTCCCGCCATAAAGGTAGCCGTTTTGGAAAACATATTATGGACGATAAACAAGATGGCCCCTGCTAGTCCCGCAACCGAAAACAATCCTATCCCCATGAGTATGTAGCCAATCTGGCTGACGATATGAAATGACAAAATCTTCCGGATATCGTAAGAGGAAGCTGCCATCAAAACTCCAAAAATCATCGTCAATGCCGCCACTGTAAAAATTACAGGCTGCCAGAAGGTAACATCAAGTTGCGCAAATAAACTATAGAACCTCAACATCACATAAACGCCAACCTTGGTGAGTGTGGCACCAAAAAATGCTGTTATGGCTATCGGAGGCGTGGGATAGGATGCCGGAAGCCAAAAGAAAAATGGAAAAACGGCTGCTTTGATACCAAAAGCTACAAAAAACAGCATAATCGCACTATTTACTAACGGAGGTACAGGCTGTAACCGCAATTTATAGGCAATGTCGGCCATGTTTAATGTCCCAAGCTGACTGTATAACAGTCCAATTGCTGCCACAAAAAGCATCGAGCCAACCAGATTCATAACGAGGTATTTCACCGAAGCACGCAACTGCGTCTTCTCAGAACCCAAAGTAATCAGCACAAAAGATGAAATAACCATAACCTCGAACCATACATAGAGGTTAAAAATATCACCGGTAAGCAAAGCACCATTCACACCGGCAAGTAAGCCCTGGTAGAGCAGAAAAAGACCATTCTTCTGCCGGTCAAAATCCACAAAACCAATACTATATATGATAGAACCTATGGCAACCAAACTAACCGCAAGCAACAATATTGCACTGGTGTAGTCGGCAACAAACGTAATCCCGAAGGGAGCAGGCCAGCCGCCGGACTGAGCTACCAGATGTCCATTCTCGCTCAACTTCAATAAGATAGACACGGCAGCAAACAATTGAATAAACACTGAAAGAATACTCAATCCCTGCTGGAATTTAAGCCTGCTTCGAAAAGCGATCAATAAAACGATCGAAATCAAAGGGATAAGTATAGGTAAAAAAAACATCATGACTTTTCTATTTCGCTTAATTCGTCTAAATCGACCGTTCCGGATTCCTTGTAAAACCTGTAAATCAACACCATACTAAATGCTGCCACTCCAAAACCAATTACAAGTGCAGTCAGGATAAGGGCTTGTGGAAGCGGATCACTAGCCGTCACCACCTCACTGGTTGAAGCTATATCTGTAAAAGCAGGGCTGGTTTCGGTGAGACCTCCTGTGAAAAACAGCATCAGATTAGTGGCATAGCTCAAAAACAAAATGCCAATCACAAGTTTTACAATGCTCCGACGCAAAAGCAAATAGATGCTTACGGCATATAAAAATCCAATCAAAATGGCCATCAATAAACTCATACATCCTCCTCCATCACTGTAAAAATTACTTTGACTAACATACCTGCTACAGTTAAATAAACACCCAGATCAAATAGTAAAGGGGTGCCCAATTTAAGTGAAAAATCACCAAAGGTGAGCGTTGTCCAAACGCCTGTGAAAATACTGTCAGCACCATTCATCAAACCAATCATACCGCTAAACAGGGCAATGCCAATTCCAAATCCCATAAAAAACATGGGTTTAGCCAAACGAAGTTGTTTTGCTTTGCTAACCCCAAAGGCACCGGCATAAATCACATAGGCCATACCGGCTAAAAGTCCTGCAATAAAACCTCCGCCCGGTTCATTATGCCCACGATATAAAACAACCAAACTCAAAATGAGTAAAAATGGCTTCAGATGGGCAGCAGCTATTTTTAATATCTCTGTTTTCATCTGCTACTCTTTTTTTGGGCATTCAACTTCAAAAGCGACACTATTCCTATGGCAGCCAATGCCAGTACAACAATTTCGCCCAGCGTATCCAGTGCTCTGAAATCAACTAAAATCACATTCACAATATTCTCTCCAAAAGCCTTGGTATAACTGTTTTCAACAAAATAATCAGAGATTTTTGTCAGTGTTGTTGGCTTGCTGGTCTGTAAAGCTAAAAAACCCATAACAAATCCAAAAAATACTGCCACAATTCCATCCCGAATGCGCGAACCAACACCTGAGTAATTCAGATACTTTGGCAAATGATAAACCACCATGGCACCTAATACAACCGTAAGTGTTTCCACCATGACCATTGTAATTGCCAGATCGACACCACTATACAAAACAAAAACAATTGTTATTCCAATACCGACAAAACCTGTAGCAATAAGTGCTACCAAACGACTTTGAGCCACAATTACGGCTATACTGCCGGCTATAATCATAATCGCTGCCAGCATCACAAAAAATGACAAGCCGTCAAATTTCAGATCGAAATCGAACTGAAAATCAACAGCAGGCATTGTCAAAATCAATAGCAAAGCAGCAGCAATAAAAATTGTCATCAGATAAAAACGATGATAACCATGCTGCACCACAGCAGTTTTTTTCTTGGTTAGATTCAGGAACACATCAATACCGGTAAAAAATCTTTGTGAAAGTTTTAAATTAAAGTAGTTGCTGTTCAAATAGCAAACAATGCGGATTATCGCCTTTCGGTAAACAAACATCACAACACCAAGTAACACAGTGAGAAAACTCAGCAGCAAGATTTCATTGAATCCGTGCCACAGCTTGAGTTTGATGAGCGTTTCGCCAGGAAGGACAGACTGAAAGGCCGAACCCAGCAATCCGGCAATCTGATTGGGAAAAATCCCCAGCAAAAGACTGATAAAAACTAAAACAGCCGGGCCAACCAAAAGGGATACATCTGGCTCGTGCGGTTGTTTTTTAAAATCTTGCTTTTTGCCCCAAAAAACTCCATAGGCAAAGCGCAGTGAAACAAATACCGTAAAGGCATTGGCCAAAAAGCCCGTCAATAGGATGAAGTTTCCTGCCGCAGGTGCATTGAGTTTTGCTTCGTACATCAGTTCTTTGCCAATAAACCCAATCATGGGAGGGATTCCGGACATGGATAATAGTGCTAACAAACTGATTACGGTTGCCACCGGCATAAATCGATTCAACTGCCCAAGTTGATTCATATCGCGTGTGCCTGTAATCTTTTCAATGTTTCCGGCCATCATAAATAAGGTGGCTTTGTAAAACGCATGAACAAGCAAAAACACCAGGGCAGCAGTAACGGAATAAGCTGTAGAGGTGCCGATCAGTAAGACCATCGTGCCTAAAGCACTCACCGTAGTGTAGGCCAGAATCTTTTTCAGATCCTGCTGTGCCAGGGCAAACCATGCACCAACAAACATCGTTACAACTCCAAAAACAGACAAAGTATAAATCCACAATTCCTGCGATTCCATCACCGGATGTAAACGTGCCAGGAGGTAAATGCCGGCTTTGACCATAGTTGCCGAGTGCAGGAAGGCACTAACCGGCGAGGGAGCCTGCATGGCACCGGGAAGCCAGAAATGAAACGGGAAAATGGCTGATTTTGTAAAGGCTCCAATCAAGATCAGGATGGTAGCAGGCACAAATAAGCTGCTCTGCAAAAAAGGTTGTGGATCGTTAATTACAGCTTCAATACTAAAACTATGATACGGAAGCGACATCATAATTAAGCCTGCCAACAAAGCAAGTCCGCCCCCACCGGTAATTAGCAGAGCCTGCAGGGCAGCTTCACGGGCAGCTGTTTTTTCGTGTTTAAAACCTATCAGCATGAAAGAGCTGATACTCGTAAACTCCCAAAACATAAAAAGCGTTATCCAATCGCTTGCCGTGACCAAACCCAGCATCCCAGCCATAAAAAATACCAGGTAACCAAAAAACCTGTTGGTCTTTTGATAAGATCGCATATAATAGCCTGCATAGATCATGATCAATGCTCCAACACCAGTTACCAACAAGGCAAAGAACATGGACAAACCATCAAGATTAAACGAAAAACCAATCCCCAAATCCGACAGCCAGGGATAAACTTCCTTAAAAGCATCACCCCGACCAACAGCAGGAATCTTGCTCAGGAAAACAAAAAAAAGACTGGCCGGAACGATCCCAAGCAACCATCCTGATATTTTAGGAAACTTCTGGTTGACAAAAGGAGCTATAACGGACAACCCAAATAAAATGAAAATACTTGTTAAAATGATCACTTCATTTCGTTCTATAAATTACATAAACAACACTTGTTACCATTAGTTTAATCCTCAATCGAAATTGGAACGATTAAACAACAGATAACCAAAGTTTATCACAAACATAAACTTATTGTTTTCGCGGTCGTAATAATTCAGGGCTGCACTCAACGGGCCAAGCGGTGTATGCAATACCACCCTTCCGGAAAACACCCATGACATTTCAGGAAAGCTGACACTAAAATAAGGAACTTCATTAATCCCTTTATTTACAATTCTTTCGTACGGCTGAAACATATAGGTTTCTGCGCGTATATCCATGTTTCTAAATGGCGAATAAATAAGTTTGAATCCTGCTCCCAGGTAATTATAAGCCCTGTAACGCTCCAAAAAAACCGTTTTCATCTCACTAACCGGCTCAAAAACAGGAGCCGACAAAACACTGGCTGTATAATTATTTTGCAGCTTTTGATCAGACAGTAGGGCTTCACCCAAAAAACCATAAGTAAATCGACCTGTTTTGGCAAAAAAGTTATCGTAATGAACCTTGAGACTGTAAAAGGCCTGATTTTGGCTAAATATCAATGACTTAGTCAAATTTGAGCCGGGAATATTCTTCTGCTTGCCATCAAAAAAAGCCAGTTCTACGTACCATCGCATCCCGGCATTCGCCAGATACTTCTTATTCAAGGAGTTGTAATAAATACCCACATAGGGTTTTAGGAAATCGAGCTGAGAAATATCTGTGGTATCATTTCTGCTAAAGTTATTTGTTTGATGATAGTCAAAACTCCTTCTCCCACCTGCCATCCCAATGGCTGCCTTTGTTTTGCTTCCCAGTCTATGTCCCATTTCAATTGCAATACCTGATTCGTTTTCAATAATAAAAGCAGGTGTTGGATCTTCAAAGAAATAGGTAGCATTTTTAAAATAGTCTTTTCGTGCCAGTTGGGCCCTCATCAGTCCAAAAAACGGCTGTGCCCCAGGCAAATCGAAACGCAGCTCACCCTGAACAGAGGAATAAAACCTTCCGAAATAAGCGTTTATACCATAGCGACTTCCTATCCTTGAAAGCTTACGATAGGTCAGGCCCACAAAAGCCTGATTTGAAGCAGAAGACGATATATTACCTCCTACCTCAGCCAAAAAAGGCTTCGAGAGCGTTACGTCCAATATCAGATTAAACTGCTGACGTAAGGTATCAAAAACCAATTGTGGGTAGATATAGCTAATCTTATCGTCTGCCAACAGATCGAAATAGGACGATTTCAAGGATTGCAGATCACTATTTTTTTTGTTAAAATTTAACTTTCGGTTGATATAGACAGATTGCTTTGGTTTCACACCTCGCACAACGACAGTATCGAATTTTAGCTCAGGTAGATTATCTCTGTAGGAATCCCTTAACTGCTTAATCGCTAAGGTATCTCTCCTTCGTTTAATTTTAGTTTTTATCTCAGGTAATTTGTCAATTGTTGCCTGATAGCCACTGTCGATGCACATCTGAACCCGATCGAAATCAAGCAAACCAACAGGGCCTATCTTAGATCGAATTAAAACACCTTCATCCTCAGAAAGGGTGAGATCAGCTTTTCGCATGAGCATATTCTGCAATTGCGAAACAATGTCATTTTCCCTTGGCGAACCATAGTTTCCGGCAGCTACACTTCCTATTATCAAATCAGGATTAAACTCATTATGAGCGATTTCTGTAGGGAAATTATTAAACATCCCGCCATCAAAAAGCAATCTGTCGTTCACAACCAAAGGCTTTATCAGCAGAGGAAAAGTTGCCGAAGCCCTGATGGCAATACCCAGCTGGCCTTTGTCCAACACAACGAGTGTGGAGGAATCAATATCCGAGGCCACACATCTGAATGGAACAAAAAGCTTATCAAAATCATAATCAGAGGCAGCCGAGGCACTACTAAACAATTCCATCACAGCATAATCCATCAGATAGGGAGAGATCAGACTTGAGGGCAAACGCAAAATAAAACGTTTCTCAATGCTAAAGGGAATCGTAACCCATGCCGGATTAGCCTCCTCATGCCGGTAACTAAAAAATCGTTCATCAATTTTGCCAGTCACCCATTGCTTGAAATCAACACTCTTAACCAAAGCTTCAATTTCGGATGGGGAATAACCCGAAGCATACAAGCCTCCAATAATAGCACCCATAGAATTGCCCACGATATAATCGATCGGAATCTCATTTTCTTCCAAAGCTTTAAGCACTCCTACATGGCTCAAACCTTTGACTCCTCCACCACTTAATACTATCGCAACTTTTTGGGCTTCAACACGATAAGTAAGCGCAAATAAAACAAAAAGTAAAACTATTCTTTTTAGGATTTGCATGGCCAGATTGTTGACGCTAAAATACAATTATACCGGAGATTAACCTACCTTCTGTATAAAAAAATCCGTTAAACCTATGTTGATCTAACGGATTTCAAAAAAAAACGTTCACCTGCTGAATCAGACAGATCGGAGTGCCTGATCAAGATCAGTAATGATGTCTTCCACATTTTCTATACCGACTGACAAACGCACTAAGCCATCTGTGATACCTGCTAAATCTTTAGCTTCCTTGCTTAGCTTGGAATGAGTCATACTGGCAGGATGCTGTATGAGCGTTTCTACACCTCCCAATGAAACTGCCAGTAAAGCAAGCTTCACATGATCCATCATTTTCTTTCCGGCCACCAGTCCACCCTTCAAACCAAAACTTATCATGGCACCCGAACCTTTCATCTGGCGTTTGGCCAGTTCATACTGCGGATGTGATGCCAAACCGGGATACAATATCCACTCTACTTTTGGATGATTTTCGAGAAATTCAGCTACTTTTTGCGCATTTTCCTGTGCCCGATCAATACGAATACCTAAAGTTTTCAACCCGCGGCGGGTAAGCCAAGCCTGATGCGGATCCATATTAAAGCCCATATTAACCATCACTCCACGCATCATTTTGTAATGTTCTTCGGTTTTGGAAACTACCATGCCGGCAACAATATCTGCATGACCATTGATAAATTTGGTCATCGAATGAAGCACAACATCAGCTCCCAGATCAAGCGGTTTTTGGAGGTAAGGGCTACAGAAGGTGTTGTCCACACAAACCGGAATATTGTGTTCGTGTGCAAGTTTGCTAATGGCTTCTATATCAGTAATCCCAATGGTTGGATTTGCGGGGGTTTCCAGATAAATCAACGAAGTGTTGGGTTTGATGGCTTTCCTGACATTTTCAACATTTGTAGCATCCACAAAACTTGATTCAACACCATATTTTGGATAAAGACTTTCCATGATTGCACGCGATGGCCCATAGAGCGAATTATGTGCAACCAGATGCTTTCCGGCTCCCAAAAATGCCAGGTAAACAATATTTACAGCTGCCATGCCCGAGCTGGCACCAATACCGCCAAAGCCACCTTCAAGATTGGCTACTGCATTCTCGAGCTCGTTGATGGTGGGATTGCCGATACGGGTGTAAATATAGCCATCTTCCTCACCGGAAAAACACTTGGCACCATGATCTGCATTCTCAAATTTAAACGTTGATGTTTGGTAGATAGGCGTTACCGCACTTCCTTTCGGATCTTCAAAACCTCCGGCATGAACTGCCCTGGAGTTGAATCCCAAATTTTCGTCTTGCATGATATTAAAAATTATTAATTTGATTAAAAAGAAAGAAAAAACCGGCCTCAACCGGTTTCTCGTAGTATTTCGAATGCCTTTTAAAAAGGCCAGAATTGATTATCGTTCCAGATTTGTTCTTTCAGGTCTTCGTTCAACCTATGAAGCAACCGATGGTGGGTTTTTTCCCAGTCGGCCAGCATCTGATACATTTCCTTTTCGTTTGAATCCTTTGCACTATTGGCTCTTTCGGTATAAACCTCGATTGCTTTGTTTTCGAAGTCGATGGACGCCGAAATAGCAGCTGCCTCAAAGCTTGCTGCTGAAATTTCATTCTTTACCTGATCCGAAAGGATACGCTCCACATCGGTATCGTCCACATCTTTGTGCAATTCGTTTTTCAGAAACTCATGATTGGCTTCATAATGCTTAAACTGTTTCGAAAGAAACTCAATATGCGCCTGTTCTTCTTCGGCCATGGTTTCAAATACCTGTTTCACTGCTTTACTTTCCGTTTGACGGGCCACCTGTGCGTAAAATGCCTTCCCTTTACGTTCAAGTAAAATCGCTGTTTTCAGGATGTCAGTTGTAGTTTTTGGGCTTTCCATGTGCAAAATCTTTTAATCGTTTTTGTATGGCTTCAAAGGTAAGGATTTTTGCACAAAATGCTTTCTAAATAAGTTCTAAATAAGGAAATTTAATAAGCTGTTTTGATGAAATTGCATTCAGACTATCTTTGTGCCCTAAAGCAGAAGTATGAAAGTTTTAATTCTAAACGGCCCAAATTTGAATTTGACTGGTAAACGTCAGCCAGAACACTATGGAAATCAAACATTTGAAGGATTTATATCGTTGCTGAAAAAGGATTTCACGAAAATCCAACTAACTTATTTTCAATCCAATATTGAAGGCGAATTGATTGATATCCTTCAGCAGTCGGATCAGAAACAGGATGCGGTAATTTTTAATCCAGGAGGCTATAGCCATACCTCAGTGGCCTTGGCCGACGCCATCAAAGCGATTTCCATTCCGGTTGTTGAAGTGCACCTGAGCAATATTTTTGCCCGAGAATCTTATCGGCATCAATCGCTTACAGGAGCTGCTTGCGAAGGAAGTATTTCTGGTTTGGGAATGGAGGGTTACCGACTGGCCTTACAATATCTATTTATGAAAAATCAGCTGGATCAAGGTCGGTAAATTTTGTTTTCTTCTTTATAAAGTGTTGAACTACAATATTTTTTTGATACATCTGACCTACCTGATGTGGCTTAATTTTTTCACGCTTCATGGCCAGTAAAGGCAACTTACGGTAAAAATGTAAATGTGCGCGGGCAACAGCCAAAAAGTCTCCTAAGCCACCTTCCAGCAAAAATTTAACACTGGCAACACCATCCAGGATCAGTCTGATGAAAATAACCCGGTAAAGCCTTTTTTGCGGGAGGTTTTTGTATAAGAGTGAAAGATTATTTCTAAAATTAAGGTAGGTTTTTCGGGATGATATTTTAGGTAATGTTCCTCCGCCAACATGATAAACAACTGATTGAGGGCAGTACATAATTTTAAATCCTTTGTTTTTCAATCGCCAGCAAAAGTCTATCTCTTCCATATGAGCAAAAAAACTATCGTCGAGCCCGCCATGCTGATGAAACAGATCGGCCCGTACGAACATACAGGCACCACTTGCCCAAAAAACCTCAACCGGATCGTCATACTGCCCGTTGTCCTTTTCGAGATGCTGAAAAACTCTGCCCCTGCAAAATGGATAGCCAAACTTATCAATAAAACCACCTCCAGCTCCGGCATATTCAAAGTGATCTTTTTGGTGTATCGCTCTTATCTTTGGCTGACATGCAGCGATATTCGGATCACTTTGCATCAACGCAATCACCGGACTGATCCAATTGGCCGTTACCTCAATATCTGAGTTGAGTAACACATAATAGTCTGCTTTTATCTGCCTTAGTGCATGGTTGTAACCCGTTGAAAAACCACCGTTATGAAAATTCTGAATCAGACGGACCTCAGGAAAATTCGATCTTAAAAAGTCAACCGAATCATCAGTGGAAGCGTTGTCGGCAACAACCACTTTAGCCTCCTCCATACTATGTCTCAGCACAATCGGCAGGTATTGGTCCAAGAATTTCTTCCCGTTATAATTAAGAATAACAACGGCTATTTCAGGCATCAGGCAGTATTTTTTCGTTGGTGTTTCCAGCGTCTGTGCGACCAAAGCCAGTTGTCGGGCTGTTTAGTTATAGCTTGCTCAAGCAAACGTGCGTATTGCTCGGTAATTTCATTGGTAGATGTTTGTTTAGGGTTTAGTGTAATGGGAATAAGTTTTACCCTGTAATATCCTCTTCTAACTCTCGAATTGTCAGCAAATAAAACAGCATAGTCAAGTGCTTTGGCCATCTTTTCGAGGCCATTGAAGAAAGCAGTTTCACGATTCAAAAAATTCGTCCAATAATCCTGTTCGCTTCCGCCGGGGCTTTGATCAGCAGCAATAAATACAGCATTATGTCTGTCGTTCAATTGTTTGAGTCCTCTGTAGGTCGAGCGTGATTCGAGCATGGTGAGGTTGTTGTGACTGGTTCTGATTTCCTTCACCAATACTTCAAACACCTTGTTCGACAGTTGTTTATAAATGGCAATACTATTGTGTTGGGTTTTCAATGGAATAGCTCCTCCAAACCACTCCCAGTTACCACAATGACCAGTAGCCAGAAATACACTTTTACCCTGATCAGCCAACTGAACCAGCACTTCTGCATTTTCGTAATGCATCCTTTTATGTAATTCTTCCTGGCTAATCCTGGCCATCTTTATAAACTCAGCAAAAAGATCAGTCAGGTTATGATAAAACTTCTTTTCGATGGACTTTATCTCTGATCTTGATTTTTCAGGAAAGCTGTCCATCAGGTTTTTTCTTACAACGCTTCTTCTGTATCGAATCAGATAATAAGCAAGATAATATAAAAAATCGGAGAAGAGGTATAAAAACCACAATGGGAAACGACCCCAGAAACGGGCAATACTTCTGAGCAATTTATATCCCGGGCTATTCATTTAGGCTGTTACTTTGCTTGTATATAAAAACAATCAGGCAAAGGTAAGGATTTTTAAATCTTGAAAAAGCAGCTGTATGTGACAGCAGCAATGGTAAATCTTCTATGCTGTTTTTATTTCAGATCATTGATGATTTGAGTTGCTCTGTTGCCCCAGGTATCCTGAGGTGCCGTTTCATCAATATTGTTAGGATCCCAGGTACGGCGATAGATATCCAACTGCCAGCGGTAGTTGGATAATTCTCCAAAGGCATCGGAATGTATCAGCATAAAATCGTTGGTGACTATATCTCTTGTATAAAAAACAAATCGCTTATTGCGTTGATTACCAAGTGTATAATACTGCCATATTTCATAAGGATATGCGCCTGGCTCATTATAACTTTCCATGATCTGATTGGGTGGGCCATACTTCAAATAAACGCGTCCGCGGTCAGAAGCATAACCTTTCCTGGTCGGTGTTTTATAAGCCAGATTAACTTTCTTTACTTCGTAATAATACTGTTGCCAGGCTTCTTCGGGTGCAGAAAAGTTGCGCGTAACCCAGAAATTATAGAAATACTTTTTCATCAAATCCGCGTCATTCTTAGCAACAAGATTGTAAACATAATCTCTTTCTACCTCTGATGAAATAGGCTCCAGGCATAATAAATACTCGCGAAGACTATCCAACTCGGTGATGCGGTTTACAAAAGTATTATTAACATTCACAGCTGCTAAATCATTCATTTTGTAACCCATACCGGGATTCGACCGTCTGAAAAACACCGTATTTTGTGTGATCTGTTTGTTTTCACGATCTCGCACTTCCAATACTAGCTCATAGTTTCCGGATGGTAACTCATTGATATCAATGGTGTTAAACACAATGTTAACAGCTTTGGAATCCATTCGCTTCCTGAATTGAAAACCGTCGATAGTTTTGCCACTCTCAAACGATTCAATGTAATAGTTCAGCAGATATCCGGAGCCTTCCCCGAAAACCTTTTCGGCATGATACACCTCGGCATAAAACGACATTGTTTTCATCGATTCGGGGTAAAAGGCATAAACAAGCGGAACCAGGTTGTATCCATTTTTGGTCAACATACCTACTTTATCAGTCTTTTCATAACTCTCAATCAACTGAATTCCACTGATTGATACTTCATGCTCCGAAAACTGCAGCTGAATATTCTCCAATGTCTGGAAAGGAGGCTCCAGCTCATTGTTCATATCAGAGATGATCAGCTCGAACTGATACTCACCGGCAGGTAACGAAAAACGCTGTTGGTCGATAAAGCCAAAATCAATCGCTGAAGTATCTGTGATGGTTGGACTGTTTAGGGCATACTTTGCATAGTCAACAATAGAATCGCGTTGTTTGAAGATCATTATAATTTCAATGCTGGCCTTAAATTTTCCAGGTTCTATTTCATTAAAATACACTGAATTGCCATCGACAGCGAGGTAAGTTTCGATATAAGGATCAGCGTCTGGAACATAAAAGATTGCATAGGATAAATAGGCTCTCATGCTTTTGTTTTGCTCCTGAGCAAATGCCTGAAACAAACAAAAAAGTAATATAAGCGTAATTAATTTTCTCATAATCGGTATGTTATTAAATGAGGCAATCCTACAGAAGGAAATCATTTATAATACAAAGATACGATCATTTGTACTGAAAGCACAAGTTGAAGTCAGCAAACGGCACAATGTAAACAGTTATTGTAATATAATCAATACATTAGGTATCATTGAGAACAGGAAAACCCAACAATTTAAGGCTGTCTTTGACGAATAAATGCTAATATCAAACAAATACATTTCTAAAATAATCATCATTTTTCAACTTAGGCTCTGTGCGAAATCAAATTTTCTTACTTTTGCAGCGGAGGAATGGCAGAGTGGTCGATTGCGGCGGTCTTGAAAACCGTTGAGGTGCAAGCCTCCGGGGGTTCGAATCCCTCTTCCTCCGCAGAAGATCAACAAAAACCACCGAAAACTGTACGTTTTCGGTGTTTTTTTTATTGTATAGGATTAAAAAAGGCAATGCTTTGAAACTACTCTTCAAAAACACTGAGTTTAATCATTTTATCTCCCTGTCGTATCCTATCAACCACTTCGATATTTTCAATCACCTTACCAAAAACAGTATGATTACGATCCAGATGCGCAGTATTTTCGCGACTGTGACAGATGAAAAACTGGGAACCACCCGTATTTCTTCCGGCATGAGCCATTGACAACACACCGCGATCATGTCGTTGCTTTTCCCCGTCAAGCTCACAATTTATGGTATAACCAGGGCCTCCGGTGCCATCGCCTTTGGGACAACCGCCCTGAACTACGAAATTGGGTATTACTCTATGGAAAGTAAGACCATCATAAAAGCCTTTCTGAATTAGGCTGATAAAATTCTCCACGGTTTTAGGTGCGTCATCATCATACAATTCAACAATCATGGTACCTTTTTCGGTTTCAATTTTTGCTTTCTTCATAGTTATCTAGCTAAATATTTATAAAACTTGTTTGCGAATATCTTAATTTACAACACGCATCGACTTATTAAAACGGATTTTACCGCCAAATAATGATTTGTTGGGATCAAGCGACAGCCAGACAAAAACAGCTTTACCAACAACATGATCTTCAGGCACAAATCCCCAAATGCGTGAATCAGCAGAGTTATGACGATTATCGCCCATCATCCAATAATAATTCATCATAAAGGTGTATTCAGAAGCAGGAGAACCATTTATCAGAATACTCCCATCTTTTACTTCCAGAGAATTTCCTTCATAAGCTGTGATAATACGCTCATACAAAGGAAGATTTTTGGTAGTTAGCTGAATTGTTCTTCCCTTTTCAGGAATCCAAAGTGGTCCAAAATTATCGATATTCCATTTAAACTCTTCAGAATTCGGGAAAACTTCCGGATCCCAGGTTTCGGGCGATTCTATTACTCTTTCGATGCTTCTCACATTTGGTAGTTTTCTCAATTCATCCGCAACCGCATCACTGATCCAAAGCATGTATTCATCTGGTTGGCTGAGACGCTTACCTTCAGTAATAGCATACCGATCCATAACTCGCTGATTGATCATAGTTCCATCCGTTTTCACAAGATGCTTAAACTGTAGTGTGACAGGCGAATCAGCCTTGCTGCCATTCACATACAACTCAGATTTTACGATTCGAATCGTATCTCCCGGCAAGCCTACCCCCCGTTTGATATAGTTTTCGCGCTTATCAACCGGACGGGCAATAATATTACCAAAATTTCTCTTATCTGTCCAAACCCTTTCTCTTCCATATTCGCGCACTAAGGAATAATAGCTCACATTACTCTGGAATCTGTCGCTTACCGTATCACCGGCCGGATAGTTAAACACAACAGCATCATTGCGTTCAACATTTCCCAGACCTGCAAAGCGATAAAAAGGCAGTTTGATCCATTCAACATAACTTTTTGAAGTCTGGCTCCAGGGCAAGGTATGATGAACAAACGGAAACGCCAGCGGTGTATTCGGGATTTTTGGGCCATAGCTCATCTTACTCACAAACAAAAAATCGCCTACTAAAAGTGATTTCTCCATACTTGAAGTGGGAATGGTATAGGCTTCTATTAAAAAGGTGCGGATAATGGTGGCAGCTACCACGGCAAAAATGATTGCATCCAGCCATTCGCGCACCGGTCCTTTCTTCGGACGCTCGGTTACCGAAGGATCGTGGTAGGTAAGCTTTTTGTCGGCACTGATCCAGGGCAGATATATAATTGGAACTACCACAGCCAAAAATTGTTCTCCCAGGCCATACTTTCCATAACACTTTACCAACTCAACGAGCATCAGCATATACACAAACACATTAAGAAAAGGAATCAAAAGCAATATATACCACCACAAAGGTTTTTTAATAATCTGCAACAGTACATAAAGGTTGTAGAATGGAATTAAACTCAGAAAAGGCGTTTTTCCGGCCTTGGCAAATAACTGCCAGGCAAAAATTGTTGGAATGGTAAAAAGCAACGGAATGATAATAATCAGTGCAAGCATGATACTGTTTTTTGAAAGTGCTAAATTAGGAAAGTGAACTCAAAGGCCGGCCGGGATTTTGTTAATAATTCGTAATCACCTGAACGGCAATGCATAAAAAAAATCTTTTTGCTGACCATCAAATCTGATAAGAATGCCTCCATCGCGTGCCATAGCATTAAGATAGGACAAATCAATTGAAATACTGTCGGTTATCATCTCACGGCAGGCGTCATCATTAGAAATCACCAAATCAATCAAGGCCTGTTTTGGGTAAGGTTCATTTTCGATTTTAATCAAATTCACCCTCTTTTGCGGGATACTGCAGCCTCCGCTGTACATCACAACAGTATGCAGACAATCACCAACCAGATCAAATGAAATTATGTCGTAAGCTCTGCCGTTAATTTTGTCGGCCTTATTATCCGAGATATTAAGATTCAGGCAACTATCCGATGAATCATTCTTATTACCGACAAGTTTCCTGGAACCTGAACAATTTGTAAAGATGAATGAGGCATAAATCAAAACCAATAGGCCAGGAATAATATAGCGTGATTTGCTAATCTTCATCTGTTTGCAATAAATCATTCATAGTAAATACGCCTTTTTTCCCAACCAAAAACTCAGCAGCCATCAAAGCACCTTGCGCAAAACCGTTTCTGTTTAAGGCTTCGTGCGTCAGGCTTAGCTTTTCATCAGATGAAAAAAGTTCCAGGCAATGCAGGCCATTCACTTCTCCTTCGCGAACCGCTTCAATCGGTAAAAACATCTGATTTGGGGTTTCTTCCAGCGCATATCCTTTGATAAGCGGATGATACTCTTTTACCAAACGTGCAATTTCGAGCGCAGTGCCACTTGGTTTATCTACTTTATGCTGATGATGTTTTTCGGATAATCTCATCCTGAATCCGTATTTTGCTGCCAATTGACTCATTTCTTTGGTAAGCATAAACATCAAATTCATGCCAACACTAAAATTAGACGCATAAAAAATGGCCTGCTTTTGTTCATCACACCAGCTAATCACCTCATTTAAATGATGATACCAACCGGTCGTGCCAACAACAACCGGAATATTTGCATCAAAACACTTATGGATATTGTTGACCACCTTATCCGGAAGACTAAACTCAATGGCAACATCTGCCTTCACAAACTGATCCAGTTGTTCGCGCCAGTCTCTTTCGTTGTCGAGTTTGGCAACGATTTGATGACCGCGTACCAAGGCCATTTTTTCAATGAGCTTACCCATGCGTCCGTAGCCTATCAAAGCAATCTTTATCGTTTTCATGAAACTGTTTCTAAAATCTACCAATTGATTTGGCACGAAAATAGCACATTTTGGCTAAATGCTGTTCAAAAGACTCAAAACTTAATCTTAATACTTAGCCCAGCCTGCATACCGGCATACGAATGTGGAATCTCTCCAAACAGTTGATCGTGCGTTATTATTGGTTCAACCCTAAGGGACAAATCCTCCGAAATATCATAATCAAAAAAATGAGCGTCCACCGTAGCGTCAATAATATTCACCACGTACCAGAGCCCCATCACTACCCAGCTAAGTTCCATATTTCGCCGGTAATAATCTCTGATTGTTTGCAAATCCTGTGCTGTATATTTATCAACAAAGTCATTATCAATAGGATAATCACTTTCGCTTGAAACATAATTGTAGGCTTCACGTGCTTTGCGATACATTTTGCCGTTGGTGCTTGCAAAATAATAAATGGTTCCTATTCCGGCATAAACCACCGGAACTTTCCAATACTTGCGGTTATAGGCTTGTCCCAAGCCTGGAAGAATTGCAGAGTATATCGTTGCTTTATGCGGCGAATGAGGTTTTTTAACTTTTGCGCTGCTTTCAGGCTCTTGAGCATTAAGACTCAATGCAAGGAAAAACAAAACAAAAAAAGTCAATAAAACTGACCGATTCATAACAATTTAATCATTTGCCAATTGTGCAATCAACTTGTCAAAACCAGAGTCATCAGCAAAACTTATCAGAATACTACCTTTGCCTTTACTGTTGCGCTTAATAGAAATTTTTGTGTTCAATTGCTGTTCAAGCTGTTTCACTTTTTCTTTGTGGTAATCCGGAATACTGCTTTTTTGTTTTGGCGTGGATTTCGATTTATTCCGGGGTGTATTCACCGCTCTTACCAATGCCTCGACCTGTCTTACATTAAGTTCTTCCTCAACAATTTGTTGCAAAATAATCAACTGTTGTTCAGAACTATCCAAATTTATCAAAGCTCTGGCATGTCCCATAGTGATATGGCCATCGCGCAAAGCTACCTGCACTTCGGGAGGCAATTTTAATAACCGCAAAAAATTCGTTATTGTTGACCGGCTCTTCCCTACCCTCTCGCTAAGCTGTTCCTGAGTCAGCGCACATTCTTCGATCAGACGCTGATACGAAATGGCTACTTCCACAGCATTAAGATTCTCTCTGTGGATATTCTCGATGAGTGCCATTTCGAGCATCTGTTCGTCATTCGCTACCCGGATAAAAACAGGAATTGTAGTCAATCCGGCAATTTTGGAGGCACGCAGCCTTCTTTCGCCCGAAATCAGCTGGTATTTATCGTACCCCAGTTTTCGCACCGTAACTGGCTGAATTACTCCCTGGTTCTTAATGGAAGCAGCGAGTTCACGCAAGGCCATATCATCAAATTCGGTTCGGGGCTGGAAAGGGTTTGCTTCAATTTTTTCAAGTGCAATCTCGGCAATTGCTCCGGCCACATAATTACCCGAAATATCGGCTGATGTAATATCGGTATCCGGACTTTGCAGTATTGCTTCAAGCCCGCGTCCCAACGCTCTTTTCTTCGATTTTCCTGAACTCGCTGTCATTTTTGTTTTCGATTTATTCCTGTTTTGCCTTTGCCTGTGGGCTTAAGTTATTCTTTCGAAGTATTTCACGGGCAAGGTTTAAGTAATTGACGGCACCAGTGCTGGTAGCATCGTGCATTATTATGGTTTGCCCAAAGCTGGGGGCTTCACTCAAACGCGTGTTTCTGTTAATAATTGTGTCGAACACCATCGTCTGAAAATGCGCTTTCACTTCATCAACCACTTGTTTTGAAAGGCGCAAACGGCTGTCGAACATCGTTAGAAGTATGCCTTCGATGTCGAGTTTTTCGTTCAGACGCGTCTGGACAATCTTAATGGTGTTTAATAACTTTCCTAATCCTTCGAGGGCAAAATATTCGCACTGAACAGGAATTATCACCGAATCTGCTGCTGTTAAAGCATTTACGGTAAGCAAACCCAACGAAGGCGAACAGTCGATGATGATAAAATCATACTCCTCTTTGATCTGATCCAGCACATTTTTCATCATCCTTTCCCTGTTGGGCAGGTTAATCATCTCAATCTCAGCCCCTACCAGATCAATATGAGCAGGCATAATATGCAAAAAGGGTGTATCTGTTTCGCGGACAATCTCTTTGGGTGGAATGCCATCGATGATACACTCATACACACTGTTTTCAATTTCTTTCGGATCGAAACCTACACCGGAAGTTGCATTAGCCTGCGGATCAAAATCGACTACTAAAGTTTTATATTCAAGCACAGCCAGGCTGGCAGCCAGGTTGATGGCTGAAGTAGTTTTGCCAACACCGCCTTTTTGATTTGCTATCGCAATGGTCTTACCCATAAATAAATGGTTTTCTGTTAAAATATTCATCCCACTACCATCAGGCAGCACCCTACAAAAATACATTTTTCGAACAGGTGCCCGAAGCAAATGAACATTTACTTTTCAACATTCGTGCTTCAGAACAATTCGTCATAAAAAGTAAAAGCTGCCTGAGCAGCTTTTAAAATAACTATAACAAAAGCTTAGATTTCTTCGTCTAATTTGTCGAGATCTTCAAAAGAAACATCAACCGATTCATCCGTTGGAAGTGTTGTTTCTGCTTCGTCATCCTCAGTCACTTCGCCCGTTTCGATGAATTTAACAGAGTCGTTCAGCCCTTTTATGAATTTCTCAAAATCCTCGCGATAAAGGAACAGCTTGTGCTTTTCATAAAAAAACTTGCCCTGTTCGTTGCTAAACCGACGCTTACTTTCAGTAATTGTCAGGTATTGCTCGTCTTGCCTCGTTGCCTTTACGTCAAAAAAGTAGGTCCGCTTTCCTGCGCGTATCGCCCTCGAAAACAATTCTTCACGTTTGTTTGGCCTTCCTTGATCTTCCATTGCGCTATCCATATTATTTGCTTGATAAGTTTCAAGGCAAAAATAATAATTTCTGATAACAGCAGATAATTTTGTTGATATGCATTTTCAAAATCAAATTATTTAAAACAATCCCTTTTATTATATTGTATTGTAAGCAAAAGCTTTCAATTTAGAATTATTCCAAATTTCAAAATTTATCCTAATTTTGCAGCCGCATGTGAACAAAACCTGTGTACTGGCTTTTAATACATTATTGATCAAAATATTTCAAAAAAAGAATACAAAATGGCCAAATTTGAAATCGTAATGCCCAAAATGGGCGAAAGCGTTATAGAAGCAACAATTACACGTTGGATCAAAGGAGTTGGCGATACTGTGGAAGAAGATGATGCCATCGTTGAGATAGCCACCGATAAAGTTGATTCCGAAATCCCTTCGCCTATTGAAGGAAAAATTGTTGAAACTCTTTATAATGAAGGTGAGGTTGTGGCTGTTGGTAAGGTGATTGCCATTGTAGAGATGGAAGGTGAAGATGAAGAAGAAGCTGCTAAACCTGAAGCCCAAAAAGCAGAGAAAGAAACTGACAAACCAGAAGAAAAACAAGCTGAAACCACTGCTGATAAAGATGTTACTGCAAAAGAAACAGCAGTAAATTACGCCGATTCAGAGCGCTTTTATTCTCCTTTGGTAAAACAAATCGCTAAAACCGAGCATGTTAGTCTGGCAGAACTCGAAAGCATCAAAGGAAGCGGAAAAGAAGGCCGGGTAACAAAAAATGATATTTTAGCCCACCTCGAAAACAGAACAGCAAAACCAGCACAGGATGCTCCTGCAAAAGAAAAGTCAACAACGTCTTTGCCAGCCAAAACAGTTAGTATGGAAGCACCAAAAGTGAGTGCCGGCACCGGCGATCAGATCATCGAAATGGATCGGATGCGTCGTCTTATTGCCGATCACATGGTTATGTCGAAACAGGTTTCGCCTCATGTTACTTCTTTTATTGATGTGGACGTAACCAATGTTGTGAACTGGCGTAACAAGGTAAAAGATCAATTTCAGAAGCGTGAAGGCCAAAAAATTACCTACACACCTATCTTCTTCGAAGCTGCTGCCAAAGCACTCAGAGACTACCCGCAAGTAAATGCTTCTGTTGACGGTTATAATATCATCCTTCGTAAAAATATCAACATCGGCATGGCCACTGCCCTCCCCAACGGCAACCTGATTGTTCCGGTGATTAAAAATGTGGATGAGAAAAACCTGCTGGGCATCACCAAATCAGTGAATGACCTGGCAAACCGTGCCAGAAACAACAAGCTGGAACCTGATGAAATACAAGGAGGCACCTTTACGATTACCAATTTTGGTTCGTTCGACAGTCTTACCGGTACTCCCATCATCAACCAGCCACAGGTGGCTATCCTTGCTGTGGGTGCCATTCGCAAACAGCCTGCAGTACTCGAAACGGCTATGGGTGATGTGATCGCAATCCGTCATATCATGATTCTTTCGATGGCTTACGACCACCGCATTGTAGATGGCGCGCTGGCCGGCATGTATCTGAAACGAATGAAGGAATTACTCGAAAACTTTGATCCGGAAAGAGAAATCTGAAAAATATCAAATAATTCAACAGGGTTGGGAAGCTGACTTCTCAACCCTTTATTTTTTTATCCTATGAAACTAGAACTTAAAAAACC
>DJWN01000141.1 GCA_002440975.1 Bacteroidales bacterium UBA6229 | reverse complement strand
GCCTCCTTTTTGTCTATTACGCCTTTCTTTGGAATACGACGGGCAAAAACAAATCGAAAAGATAAGTATTCAATAGTTCAAAAAAAAAGCCGGTATGTATTAACAACCGGCTTTTTTTTAATCCTTCCAGCTTTATAAATCCAGCTTGTCAATCAGTGAATCATCTGCAAAGTTTGGAAGCGTTACTATTAATCCCGGGTTTTGCTGCATTGCCCTTGTAATCGCAAAAACAGCTTCTTTGTTACGTGCCCAGCTACGACGGGCAATACCGTTGTTCACATCCCAATACAGCATCATCCGCAGGCGGCGGTCAGCTTCGGCAGAGCCATCCAGCAACATCCCAAATCCGCCATTGATCACTTCGCCCCAGCCAACCCCGCCACCATTGTGGATTGAAACCCAGGTGGCACCTCTGAATGAATCGCCAATTACATTTTGAATGGCCATATCAGCAGTAAAGGCAGAACCATCATAAATATTAGATGTTTCGCGATAAGGTGAGTCCGTTCCGGATACATCATGATGATCTCTTCCCAACACCACAGGCGCACTGATTTGGCCTTTGGCGATGGCATCATTAAAAGCTGCTGCTATCTTGATCCGACCTTCTGCGTCAGCATATAAGATTCTTGCCTGCGAACCAACTACCAGTTTATTTTTCTGTGCCTCCCTGATCCAATGGATGTTGTCGTTCATTTGCTGGCGAATTTCTTCTGGTGCTGTTTTTGCAATCTCCTCGAGTACTTCGCAGGCAATTTTATCTGTCAATGCCAGATCTTCGGGTTTGGATGAAGTACATACCCACCTGAAAGGGCCAAATCCATAATCGAAGCACATCGGGCCCATGATATCCTGCACATAGGAAGGATATTTAAACTTTCCGTTTTCATTCAGAATATCAGCACCGGCACGACTACTTTCGAGCAAAAAAGCATTGCCATAATCAAAGAAATACATCCCTTTAGCTGCGAGCTTGTTGATGGCATTCACCTGCCTGATCAGGGATTTCTTCACCCACTGTTTAAATTGATCAGGATCATCGGCCATCATTTGGTTTGCCTCCTCATACTTAAGGCCGGCCGGATAATACCCACCCGCCCAGGGATTGTGTAACGAAGTTTGATCCGATCCCATATCCACATTCACTTCACGGGCAGCCAATCGCTCCCACAGATCAACTACATTACCCAGAAAAGCGATAGAATGTGGTGTATTGCGTTTTTGCCATTCCAGTGCCAGATCGATGGCTTCATCTGCATCGGCAGCAATTTCATCAACCCAGCCTTGTTCGTAACGCTTGTGAGCAGCTTTGGGGTTAACCTCTGCAGTAATGCTAACCACTCCGGCAATATTTCCGGCTTTGGGTTGTGCGCCGCTCATTCCACCAAGTCCGGCTGTTACGAACAATTTCGGACCTTGTTTATAGGCCGGGTGATTCTTCATCCGGCTGGCATTGAGAACTGTGATTGTAGTGCCGTGAACAATTCCCTGGGGACCAATATACATAAACGAACCTGCCGTCATTTGTCCATATTGCGATACACCCAATGCATTAAACCGCTCCCAATCATCTGGTTTCGAATAGTTTGGAATCATCATTCCGTTGGTCACAACTACTCGCGGGGCATCAGGATGTGATGGAAAAAGCCCCATCGGATGGCCTGAATACATAGCCAGTGTTTGCTCATCAGTCATCGAGGCCAAATATTGCATGGTTAGCAGGTATTGTGCCCAGTTTTGAAACACAGCACCATTGCCTCCATAAGTTATCAACTCATGTGGGTGCTGTGCCACAGCATGATCCAGGTTATTACTCAACATCAACATGATGGCGGCTGCCTGTTTGGATTTGTGCGGAAATGCATCGATACTTCGGGCCGAAATGGGATAATCAGGCCGAAATCTGTACATATAAATCCGGCCATATTTTTTTAGTTCATTGGCAAACTCAGGAGCCAATTCCTGGTGGTGTTTGGGATTAAAATAGCGGAGTGCATTCTTTAAGGCAAGTTTTTTTTCTTCTACACTCAGTATTTCCTTGCGTTTGGGGGCATGATTGATTTGGACGTCATACGGTTTTGGCCGGGGTAGAATTTCTGGAATACCTTGTAATACAGCTTCCCGGAAAGCTTTTAACTCGTCAGTCATAGCAAAGTCTTTTTATTGCAGCAAAGTTAATAAAAGCCGATCAAGGATAAGGACTAATGAAGACAGAAGAATGATAATTCTGCGAAAACTTCAGGAAGTACGCTGATTTTCTTCTATGATTTGCAATAAAAATGCCCTGGCACGGAATAGTTGAGCTTTTACGGTTCCCAGGGGGAGATCTAAAACCTGTGTTATTTCTTCGTAGCTCAATTCTTCAAAATACCGTAGCGTGATCAAATTGCGGTAGTGGGGTTTGAGTTTTTCAACAACATTGCGCATCATCCTGATTTTTTGCTTGTGCATCAGGTCTTCTTCCGGATCTGGCAGCGAGGAAGGTATTGCATCAATCAATTCCTCCTGGTCTTCCGACTTCCAGAAAAGCTTGTTTGCCGAAGGAATCCTATTGTTTCGCCTCATAAAATCAATACAATTGTTGGTGGCAATGCGATAAAGCCAGGTCGAAAACGCATAATCAGCTGTGTATTGCCGCAAATTTCTGAATGCCTTCCCAAACGCTTCAATAGTAAGGTCTTCGGCATCGTAATGATTGCCCGACATCTTCAGCATCAGAAAATAAATGGCATCCCGATATCTCTTTAACAATTCGGCATAAGCCAGCTGATCTTTGTGTTGAAGAGCTCTGTCAATCAGCACCAGATCGTGTTTGGCCTTTTCCGTTAACTGATCATTTATTTCCATTTTGGCTTGCGGACAAAAACATTTAAGAGTAAAAGTGAAGGTGTAAAAATAACAAAAAAGAAATCCATCATCGGAATAATCCATTTCAAGCCCTTTTCGCCAAGTTTTGAAGCAATTTTTGCAAAGATGATCCATTGGGGAATTGCTTTCAGGGCAAAAACAATCACCAAAACAGCAGGATAAAGCCAAAACAAATCCTGGTAAGAAAAAGCGGGTTCAACGAAAAACAAGGTAACAAACAAAACATAAAACAAGGAAGCACTCATATTATAAGCACCCAGTAACATCTTGATTTTAAAGGCATAAAACTTTCCTGTCATCAAATGCCGGCGTTTCTGCCTGATCCATTCCAAAAAAGTTTTTTTAGGAACAGAAAGCATCCGGTCTTTTGACTGAATCAAGACACGGGTATTATGTTTGTTTGCCACCTGATGGATAAATAAATCGTCATCACCTGATGCAATCTTGTAATGCGATGTAAATCCTTTATTCCTTAAAAACAGAGATTTACGATAAGATAAATTACGTCCCACACCCATATAAGGCAAACCGGCCAGCGCAAACGAAAGGTATTGAATGGCAATATGCAAGGTGTCGAATCGAATCAGACTGTTTAATAAGCCCTTCATTTTTTGATACGGCCCGTAAGCCAAAAGCACTTCTGTTCCAGGATGATACGCTTCTGTAATGCTGCGGAGCCATTGATTGGATTCAGGATAACAATCGGCATCCGTCAGAACCAGCAAGTCATGCTTCGCCGATTTGATTCCCATGCTAAGCGGAAACTTCTTCCCCTGAAAAAAATTAAGGCTTTGGGTCAGGTGGACAAGCTTCAATTTTGGGTTATGACGTGCCAAATCATCCAACAATTCAGCTGTTTCATCATCCGAACAATCGTTCACCACAACCACTTCAAAATCAGGATAATCCTGATCCAAAATTTGAGGTAAAAAGCGTTTCAGGTGATGATATTCATTGCGGGCAGAGATCACAACCGATACCGGTTCGGGGCTGGAAGCCATTTCCGGTTTTGACTTTTTGTAAAATACCAGACGCAAAAAAAACACCCCATAAAACATCAGTTGAATAAAAACCATCAACAGGAAAACGGCTCCCAATACAAACCCAACCGAATCATAGCATACCAACATGCGTCAAAAAGTTTTGGTTGCTGCAAAATTATCCAAAGAAAACAGACCGAGCACAAAACTTTTGTCAAACTAATCAACAAAACTGAAAAAGCAGCTGTTAACACTTACCAGGCTGCAATCCAAATTACCGGATAGATGAGGAGCCCAAAAAAACCTGTACTTTTGCGCAAAATTCAAAGCATGGATTTCGTAATCAACGGGCTGGATAAAAAAAGTGGTGCACGAGCTGGTACGATAAGCACGGCACACGGAACCATTCAAACGCCTATTTTTATGCCGGTCGGGACGGCCGGAACGGTTAAAGCAGTTCATCAGAGGGATTTAATTTCGGATGTTGAAGCGCAGATCATTCTGGGCAATACCTATCACCTTTATCTGCGTCCGGGCCTGGAAGTTTTAAGGGCAGCAGGTGGTCTGCATAAGTTTAATGGCTGGAACAAACCCATCCTTACCGATAGTGGTGGTTATCAGGTTTACTCGCTCAGTGCCAGCCGAAAACTTACTCCCGAAGGCGTAACTTTCCAATCGCACATCGATGGCTCGCGCCATACTTTCACTCCTGAGCGGGCTGTTGACATCCAGCGGCAAATTGGTGCTGATATCATCATGGCTTTTGATGAGTGCACCCCCTACCCTTGTGATTATGACTATGCGGCACGGTCGATGGACATCACCCATCAATGGCTGGGCCGTTGCCTGAAGCAGATGGAGGATAGCAATCCGCTTTATGGTTACGGGCAAACGCTTTTCCCAATCGTTCAAGGCTCCACCTACAGAGATTTGCGAAAAATTTCGGCCGAAACCATTGCCGCTGCCGGTGCTGACGGAAATGCCATTGGCGGGCTTTCAGTAGGAGAACCAGCCGAAATGATGTATGAAATCACCGAAATGGTGTGCGGAATACTTCCCAAAGACAAGCCACGCTACCTTATGGGCGTAGGAACGCCGGCTAATATACTCGAAAGTATTGCCCTTGGTGTGGACATGTTCGATTGCGTGATGCCAACCCGCAATGGACGCAACGGCATGTTGTTTACCAGCGACGGCATACTTAATATGCGCAACGAAAAATGGAAAAACGATTTTAGTCTGATAGACGAAAACGGAACTTCTTTCGTTGATAAACAATATACTAAGGCCTATTTACGTCACTTGTTTGTGGCAGGTGAAATGCTCGGAAGTATGATTGCCAGTTTGCATAACTTATCCTTTTATCTTTGGTTGGTGAATGAAGCCCGAAGGCATATCCTCGAAGGTGATTTTGCCGGCTGGAAGCAACAAATGATACCAAAAGTGACCCAACGACTATAAACTATGAAGCTGATTGACTGGTATATCTTCAAAAAATTTATTGGAACATTTTTCTATGCCATCTCGCTGCTCATCATCATTGTGATTATTTTTGATATTTCCGAAAATATTGAAGATTTCCTTAAAAACAAAGCACCCGTCAAAGAAATAATTATTGATTATTACATCAACTTTATCCCCTATTTCATCAATCTTTTCGTTTATCTTTTCACATTCATTTCGGTGATTTTTTTTACAAGCAAAATGGCCGGAAACACCGAAATCATCGCTATTTTAAGCAGCGGGGTAAGCTTTATGCGGATGCTTTGGCCTTATTTTTTGGCCTCCCTTTTATTAGGCGTTTTCTCCTTTTACCTGGGCAACTTTCTCATACCACAAACCAATGTTACACGCCGGGCTTTTAAAGACAGATACATGGAGGATTTGTCGAAAGACAAGGAACGCAACATTCATTTGCAGATTGAAAAAGGTGTGTTTGTCTACGTAGAAAACTACAATGCGAAGCAACAAACAGCTTATCGTTTTACCATCGAACATTTCGAAGACGAAAAGATGACCTACAAGCTTATGGCCGATCGCATTGAGTTGGACACAACCAGAGGATCAAACGCTTGGAAAATAATCAATTACACCAAAAGATATATCGATGGAATGAACGAACGAATTGAAAAGGGCATCACCCTCGACACCGTCCTAAATCTCATTCCGACTGACCTGTACAAGATCAAAGAAGACTTTGAGGTGATGAATTTTTGGGAGCTGAAAGAACACATCAACAAAGAACGGCTGAAAGGCAGTCCGGGAGTAGTTAACTATGAAGTTGAAATGCAAAAACGACTGGCATCGCCTGCTGCCATACTGATTCTGACTTTTATTGGGGCAGCCTTATCCAGCAGAAAAGTAAGAGGCGGCATTGGCATGCATCTCGGTTTGGGCATCGCCATCACCTTTTCTTACATCCTGTTTATGCAGTTTTCAACCGTTTTTGCTACCTTCGGAAACCTCTCTCCGGTGTGGGCAGCCTGGATTCCTAATTTGTTGTATGCTATCATGGGGGTTTACCTGATTATCAAAGCACCCAAATAAATTGTATTGAATCTAATCAACATCAGTCGGTCAGCAATTCTTACCTTTGCAAACCTAAGAAAACAAAAGCTATGGCATTCATCAGCACCCTTGCCTCCTGGTTTATCAAAAAGAGAATGCATCAGATTGATCTCTTTATCAAATATCCGCATGAAGTTCAGGCAGAATGGTTTAAACGCCTGATAATGACTGGTAAAAATTCTGAATACGGAAAAAAATACGACTTCAAGAGCATCAAAACACCTGAAGAGTTTGCACAGCGCATTCCGATCAACAACTATGAAGCCATCAAACCCTATATCGACAGATTGCGTCAGGGCGAACAAAACCTGCTCTGGCCGGAAGAAATTAAGTGGTTTGCCAAATCTTCGGGAACAACCAGCAGCAAAAGCAAATATATTCCGGTAAGTAATTCATCGCTCGAAGAATGCCATTTCAAAGGCGGTAAGGATATGCTAAGCCTCTTTATCAACAACCACCCCGAAACGGAGATATTTGATGGCAAAGGCTTGGTAATGGGTGGTAGCCATACCATCAGCGAGGTGAACAATGCATCCTATTATGACGGGGATTTATCGGCCATCCTGATTCAAAACCTGCCGTTTTGGGTGCAACTGATGAAAACACCTAACCTGAGTATTGCCCTGATGGACGAATGGGAACAAAAGATTGAGCTGATGGCCCGCGAAACCATGCAACATGATGTTACCAGTATTTCGGGTGTGCCAAGCTGGACACTGGTTCTGATAAAAAGAATTCTGGAGCTAACCGGCAAACCCAACCTCTCGGAAGTTTGGCCAAACCTGGAAGTTTTCTTTCACGGAGGTGTCAATTTTGAACCCTATCGCGAACAGTTTCAGCAATTGATCCCACACAGCGGGATGAATTTTATGGAAACTTATAATGCCTCCGAAGGTTTTTTTGGCATTCAGGACAGGTCAGACAGTAAGGAGTTATTGTTGATGCTCGATTATGGCATTTATTATGAGTTTATTCCAATAGAAACCTTAGCGGACGAAAACCCAAAAACACTGGCCTTGCATGAGGTAGAAAAGAACCAAAACTACGCCCTCATAATCACCACAAATGCAGGCCTTTGGCGATATCTGATCGGCGACACGGTGACTTTTACCTCTTTAAATCCCTATAGAATAAAAATCACTGGACGCACTAAAAACTTTATCAATGCCTTTGGCGAAGAACTTATTATTGATAACGCCGAAAAAGCTTTAGCAATTGCAAGTCGCAAATGCAAAGTGAATATACTTGATTACACTGCCGCTCCACTTTATTTCAGCGGAAAAGACTCTGCCGCACACGAATGGCTGATCGAGTTTGAGAAAGCACCCGATAACCTCGATTTCTTTAATGAAACACTCGATAACGCACTTAAATCGCTCAACTCTGATTATGAGGCCAAGCGATATCACAACATGGTGCTCCGACCTCCAATGGTGAAGGCTGTTCCACCGGGAACTTTTTACAAATGGCTCAAAAGCAAGGGAAAACTTGGCGGCCAAAACAAAGTCCCCCGTTTGTCGAACAACAGAACCATACTCGAGGAAATACTTGAGCTCTTGTAAAGCTTTCAAAAACTTATTAATTTCGCTCACAAAACATTTACCATGCATATCGCCATCGCAGGGAACATAGGTTCAGGAAAAACTACACTCACTAAGCTTTTAGCCAAACAATTCAATTGGGTACCCCATTTCGAAGATGTTGAAAATAACCCTTATCTGCACAGCTTTTATGAAGATATGCAAAGGTGGTCGTTCAACCTTCAGGTGTATTTCCTCAACAGCCGTTTCAGGCAGGTGATCGAAATTCGCAACAGTGGCAAAACCATCGTACAGGACAGAACCATCTACGAAGATGCCTACATTTTTGCACCAAATCTTCATGCCATGAATCTGATGACTACCCGCGATTTTGAAAACTACAGCTCGCTTTTCGAATTGATGAGTAAATTTATTCAGCCTCCTGATCTGTTGATCTATCTGCGTGCCAGTGTGCCAACGCTCGTTAATCAGATTCAGAAACGTAACAGAGATTACGAAAAATCCATCCGCCTGGATTATCTGAAACACCTCAACGAACGTTACGAAGCCTGGATAACCAAATATACCATTGGCAAGCTGCTGATCATTGAAGTGGACGAGATTGACCTGGAAAAACCGGATGACCTGGGCATGGTGATCGAAAAGATCAATGCCGAAATACACGGCTTGTTCTAAAATCCTGAACAGGAAATGCCATGAAAATCCTTGCTGTTATCCCTGCCCGCTATGCCTCTACCCGATTCCCGGGCAAGCCCTTGGCCATCATTCAGGGTAAAACAATGATCCAAAGGGTTGTTGAGCAGGTTAAAAAGGCCAGACTTATCACCGACCTTATTGTTGCAACTGACGATGATCGCATTTGCGATGAGGTGAAACGCTTTGGCGGAAAATTTGTGATGACCAGTCCTACGCATCCCAGCGGAACCGATCGCTGTTTTGAAGCCCTTCAGAAGCAACAAAAAACCTTTGATGCCGTGATCAATGTGCAAGGCGACGAACCCTTTATCCATCCCGAACAAATTGACCAGCTGGCTCAACTCATTCAGCCCGAAGATGTATCTATCGCCACTCTGATTCAACCCATCAGGGATAAATCACAACTATTTGACCCTAATGTTGTTAAAGTGATTACCAATCCTGCCGGAAAAGCAATCTATTTCAGCCGGCAAACGATTCCCTTTTTGCGCAATACTGAGAAAGAGCAGTGGCTCGAAAGTTTTGTTTTTTACAGACATATTGGTATTTACGCCTACAAGACAGAGGCGTTGAAACAGATAACAAATCTACCGCCATCTCCACTCGAAATGGCCGAATCGCTTGAACAACTGCGGTGGATTGAGCATGGCATAACCATCCAAACCGGACTTAGCGAACATGCACAATTTGGTGTGGATACACCTGACGACCTGGAAAAACTTTTCAACAAAATTTGATCAACAAAGATTAGAGTTGTATCTTAGCAGACTAGTTTTGAATTATCCAAAGATTGCAAATCCGATCGTTTACCTTGTAAAATGAAGATTGCCAGTAGTATAGCAGATTTATTATTCGAACATGAATGTGTTGTCATTCCCGGTTTGGGAGGTTTTATTACCAAAACACATCCTGCTTCGGTGCATCCTGTTAAGCATCAGTTTAAGCCTCCTCACAAAGAAATCGTTTTCAATCAGCATCTTCGTGCCAATGATGGGATGTTGTTGAATCATATTGCACATAAGGAATCGCTGCCATACAGCGAAGCCAAAAAGCGGATGGACAAATTTGTGTTGCGATGCCTCGAAGAAATGCAGGTCGGAAGACGAATAAATTTCAGGCAGATTGGCAGCCTTTCAATGGACGATACGCAACAGCTTATTTTTGATCCAGATCTCAGCCAAAATTATCTGGCAGAATCTTTTGGACTTTCAGGCTTTGTTTCGCCTGCCATCAAAAGGGAAACCTTTACTAAAAAGCTGGAACAACAAATCAAACAACAGCGCGAAGAAAAATCACGCAAGCTGAATAACGATCATCCGAAAAAAGCTGTCATTGCTCCAAAAAAACAAGTTTTCAGGGCATCCAAAAGGAAAAACTCATATAAAAAGCAATTGGTATTCATTGGCGTTTTGCTGGTTTTCATGTTTAGTGGATGGCTTTATATGAACAAACAGCTTGTTCAGCAATATTATCAGAATTATGCCAGTCTTATCCCGTTTTTTTATTCCAGCCCCAATGAATATGTAGCCACGAATATGGATCGGTTTGGGATGATGTCAGTACTGGAAAATAAAAGTTCAGTTAAAGTGAATGAAGCCGGCCTTACTGCTGAAAATTTGCTTCTGAAAAAAAATACCAAAGTCGCTGCTAAAACTGATGAATTAACCCAATTAACCGCTGAAGCCGAAAACACTTCTGAAGCAGATATCATCGAAACGCCGGTAATTGAAAAAACAGAAGAAGCTACAGCTGAAATTTCAGCGGAAACCTTTAGTGCAAGTCCGGAAGAAATTCCTGTAGATTTGGTTGAACCAATCGCTCCGGCTCAGGTTGAAACCAGAACCCAGGCAAAGTATTTTATCATCGCAGGGGCTTTCCGCGAAAAAACCAATGCCGTTAATCTGGTAGCAACGCTCAGATCCAAAGGTTTTGATGCCGTATTTGCCGGTCAAACAGGAAGCGGACTGCATCGTGTGGCTTTTGAAGGCCACCAAAGCAAAAGCGAAGCACTGTCGCGTCTTGATGCCATCAAAGAAGAAGAAAACGAAAATGCCTGGCTGTTCAGCATGTGATATTATGCTCGTTCGGGCTGATCTAAAAGACCTTATTATTAATATTTTAATATTTCCTAAACTTCGTGGGTAAGAAAAGAAAACTACAGCGTTTTGCTGAGAATGAGACTTTTGAAAACTTTTTTCAATATAATTTCGAACAAATACAGCAAAGCAGCTTTCCCTTGAAAGGAAGTTGGAACAGGGATTTTTTTAAAAACAACAATCCTATCGTGCTCGAACTCGGCTGTGGCAAAGGAGAATATACGATAGGCCTGGCACGACATCGCAGCGGATATAATCATATCGGAATGGACATCAAAGGAGCCCGCATGTGGCGGGGTTTGAAAGATGCACGGGAATATGGTCTGTCCAATGTTGCCTTTATCAGAAGCCGGATTGAACTGGTTAGTCATTTCTTTGGTCAGGATGAAGTTTCTGAAATCTGGATTACTTTTCCCGATCCGCAGCCACAGCAATCCAGAATAAGAAAAAGGCTCACTGCGCCACGTTTTTTGGATGAATATCGTAAATTTCTCAGAAGAGACGGGCTGGTGCATTTGAAAACGGACAGTGATTTATTATACGATTATACCAGGGAAGTAATTCGCAAACAAAAGCTTCCTGTTTATGCTGATATCCCTGACCTTTATGCTGATAAACAAGAACTTGAAGTGAAAAACATTCACACTTTTTACGAACAGATGTGGCTCGAACAAGGCCTTAAAATCAAATACTTACGTTTTGGATTATTCAACTGACGACCGGATCTCTTTTTTTGAAAAAGTGTATGCTGTAGTAAGTCAAATTCCATTCGGAAGAGTTACCTCCTATGGTGCAATCGCGGCATTTTTGGGATCACGTCAATCATCACGTATGGTGGGCTGGGCGATGAACCAATCAAATCGCAGCGGATTGAATGTTCCGGCACACAGGGTTGTAAACCGTAATGGCCAGCTCACCGGAAAAAATCATTTCGGGCACCCTGACCTGATGCAAAAACTACTTGAACAGGAAGGCCATCGTATTGAAAATGATACAATCGTAAATTTTGAAGGTGTTTTTTGGGATCCGGCGCAGTGGCTACTGTAAAAAGTTGATTTGTAACAGTAAGCATTTAAATGTCGTTGCAACAGTATTTAAATGGCATTGCATAATCCTTTAGATTGATCATGTACAAAAATCATTCATGCAATTATCCTGTTAGCCGGTGGTAAAGCAGGTTTTGCCCAACACTAACAGCCTTCGGGTTTTTGGGTTTAGCTTCTTTAACTTTGCCCCCATCCCCTACCCGACGGCAGATCTACATGGTGGCAGGCAGGCATACCCATTAATGGGAGCTCCAGCCCTGTGGTGATTTAAATAGTATGCCTGATATGGCCTGATAGCGCAACCTACCGATGATACTGTCGGGATGTTTCGCTATATCTGTAATTGTTCTGGAACTTTTTCTTATTCCCGATAGCTAGTGCATAGGGACATGTGCCAGGTTCCCAAAAAACAAGTACGATTGAAGAAGTTTGAGTGTGAGTATTGAGCAAGAGGAATTGAAGATGTTTGTGTCTTAAAACAATGAACTTCAGTAGGCTAATGCCTAAAGCGAACAACAATATGTTCCCCCAAGAAAAAATGTGCTGTCCGGTATTTTAAGGATTTACTTGTTTTGCTGAAAATTAATTTATTACACTTAATTTTTTAAACCGTAAAAAAGATACGCTTGAGTTGATCAACTTGTGCGCTTGAATTGATCAACTTGTGCGCTTGAATTTTTGGGTTGTCTTGTATGGCTTTTTAACAGGTATGATTGGGCAATGTTTTATTTAAAAAAAACAAGTTCGAAAAATAAGCATCATTCATGATAAGACTAACCGAAAACATCAAGCATAAGTTGATATTGATGTTAGGCTATGGTTCGGGATTGCGTTTAAACGAGATTAGTGCCGTTAGGCTAAGTGATATCGACAGGGAGCGTATGCAGTTGCGTGTGAAAAACGGAAAAGGGCGCAAGGATCGCTATACCAAACTTGCTGCTAAAATATTACCCATATTGGACGAATACCTTAGTAATGAGCCAACGGATAATTTGTTGTTTCGGGGAGCTACTGGCGGGAAGTATTCTGATCGTTCGATACAGCAAGTGGTAAAACAGGCTGCTGAAAGGGCTGAAATCAAAAAAA
>DJWN01000004.1 GCA_002440975.1 Bacteroidales bacterium UBA6229 | reverse complement strand
TTTGAAGAGATTGGCGGTGTGGTTTTGGCTAATGCCTGCGGTCCCTGTATCGGGCAGTGGGCACGCCACAATGCCGACAAAGGCGAAAAGAATTCTATCATGACTTCTTTCAACCGGAACTTTGCCAAACGTAACGATGGAAACCCCAACACCCACGGTTTTGTTGCCTCTCCCGAAATCACTACGGCTTTCGCCATTGCCGGAACCTTGTGTTTCAACCCTATGACGGACTATCTGATAAACAAAAATGGTGAAAAAGTTAAACTGGACGAACCTCAGGGCATTGAGTTTCCTCCTACAGGATTTGCCGTGGAAGACAATGGCTACCAGGAGCCTGCAAAAGACGGAAGTCATATCGAAGTGGTTGTTGCTCCTGATTCGGATCGTTTGCAATTGCTTGAGCCTTTTGCTCCCTGGGATGGAAAGGATATCAAAGGGATGTACTTATTGATCAAGGCAAAAGGAAAATGTACCACAGATCATATTTCAATGGCTGGTCCCTGGTTGCGCTATCGGGGCCATCTCGAAAATATTTCACAAAATATGCTGATCGGTGCTGTGAATTATTTCGGGGAACAAACCAACGCCGTTAAAAATCAAATCACCGCTGAGGTGAGTAAAGTTCCCGATGCTGCGCAATCATACAAGGAAAGCGGATTTGGTTCTATCGTTGTGGGCGACGAAAACTATGGCGAAGGCTCCTCGCGCGAACATGCGGCCATGGAGCCTCGTTTCATGGGCGTAAAAGTGGTACTGGTGAAATCCTTTGCCCGTATCCACGAAACGAATTTGAAGAAACAAGGTATGTTGGCACTCACCTTTGTGAATAAAGAAGACTATGAATTGATTCGTGAAGACGATCGGATTGATGTATTGGGTATGGAGAATTTTAAGCCGGGTGAGCATCTAAAAATCCGGTTGAATCATGCCGATGGTTCAACAGACATCTTCGAAGTGCAACACACCTACAATCAAAATCAGATTGAATGGTTTAAGGCTGGAAGTGCCCTGAATCTGATTAAAATACTTCAGCAGAAATAGTTTTTTCATCATTAATATTTTCCCGCAAATGGATCAACTGAGCATTTGCGGGATTTTTTTAAGTGGATTTAGCTCCTGTCCAAATAAATAGACATCATATTGTGAAAAAAAATAATCTGCTGCTGATTTTAGTAAACAATTATAATAAAGTTTATACCTGTGCGTTAAATTGGCGTAATTACTGCAAAACGAAATCCTAATATTGTGAAAAAAACAACCTTTATTTTTCTGATTTTATTCTTTACTGTAGAGTTGCATCTGGTCTTTTCCCAAAATACGGAACAAGGGGCTTACGGCTTTGTGAATACTACCAGTGCTGCAAGAGTTGCTGCACTTGGCGGTTCGCTGGTTCCGATAGATGATGGCGACATACAGTTGGGTTTATTCAATCCGGCCTTGATTTCGGCTGAAACGAGCGGAAAGCTGGCACTCTCCTATGTGGATTATTTTGCTGATATCAATTATGCCGGTTTGCAGTATGCCCGCAGCTTTGAAAAAACCGGTAATTTTTTGGCCAGCCTACAGTATCATCATTACGGCAGCTTCGATTATGCCGATGAAGGCGGCCTCACCGATGGTAGTTTTTCGGCTGCAGATTATGCCTTTACCCTGGGTTGGGGGCGGCAACTGGATTCGAGTTTTAGCATTGGTGCCAATGCCAAATTTATCGGGCGGCAATACGAATCTTACAATGCCTTTGCTATGGCAGTGGATGTGGGGGCTAATTACAGAACCGAAAGCGGCTGGTTGCTGAGCCTCACGGCCAGAAATATTGGCACCGAGCTCTCTTCATTTTTCGAAGGTGCTGATGCAAGCCTGCCTTTCAGTATGCAGTTTGGTGTTTCGAAACGACTTGATCACGTCCCTTTTAGGTTTATGATAGTGTATGATAACCTGCAAAAATGGGATCTGACTTATGAGGATCCAATCGATCTGGATGGAAATATCGATCCCATAACCGGTGAAAAGCAGGAAAAGGAAGGCCTGGCTAAGTTTGGTGATCAGTTTTTGCGACATATTATTATTGGTGGGGAGTTTTATATTGGCAAAGGCCTTGTTTTGCGCGGAAGCTATAACTACAAACGCCGCCAGGAAATGAAAATCCCGGATAAACTTGGCATGGTGGGTTTTGCCTGGGGCGTTGGGATTCGTATCTCCAAGTTTCAGATTAACTATTCCCGCTCAAGTTATCATGCTGTGGGCTCACCCAATTATTTCAGTATCATAACCCGCCTTAGCGACTTTGTGAATTAGATTTCGTTAATCAGTCAACAGATTGTATTTTTGCAGGAATACTCTGTCTATGCACCTGCAAACACTCAAACTTGCCAGTTTTAAAAATTACGACACGGCCGAAATTCATTTCTCCGAAAAGATCAATTGTTTTGTAGGCCGCAACGGAGCCGGAAAAACAAACCTGCTGGATGCCATTTATTATTTGTCCTTTTGCAAAAGTTATTTCAATGCCAACGACCAGCAGAATATTCGGCATGAGGACGAATTTTTTACAGTACATGGCTATTATCAACGCCCGGGCATGGAAACCGATCAGGTGAGTTGCATTCAAAAACGCAGACACAAAAAGGTTTTTCAGTGGAATAAAAAAACTTACGACCGACTGGCGGATCATATCGGAAAGATTCCGCTGGTGATGATTTCGCCTTACGATCGTGATCTGATCAATGATGGCAGCGAGTTGCGCCGCAAATTTATCGATGGTGTGATTGCCCAGTTTAATCCGGTTTATCTGGATGCTTTGCTCAAATATAACAAAGCACTCTCACAGCGAAACGCCTTGTTGAAACAATTTGCCGAACAAAGGAAATTCGACAGATCTCTGCTTTTGCTTTGGGAAGAACAAATGCATCAGCCTGCTGCGACGATTCATCAGTACAGAAAGGAGTTTCTAAACGACTTTCAGGGCATCTTTCAACAATATTATACCTTGGTCTCAGGTGGAAACGAGAGCGTTGGCATTCAATACGATTCCGATCTGAATGAGCAGGGTTTTTCTCATTTGCTGGATAAAAAACTGGAGCGCGATCGCATGGCACGTTTTACTACAGTAGGAGTGCACAAGGATGATTTAATTTTTTTGATGAATGATTTTCCGGTGAAGCGATTCGGTTCGCAGGGCCAGCAAAAGTCTTTTGTGATTGCCATTCGCCTGGCGCAATATGATTTCACACAAAAAAAGATGGGCTACAAACCGATTTTACTTTTGGATGATATCTTTGATAAGCTTGATGATCAGCGTGTTAAGCAGCTTATTAAATTGGTGGGTGAGGATTATTTTGGTCAGGTTTTTTTAACCGATACCCAGCAGTATCGCGTTGATCAGCTTTTTGAAGAGAGTGAGATTGATCATCGGATTTTTGAGATAGATTCCGGAAAAATTGTTACGGAAACAAAAGTTTAAGAAATTATATAAATGTCAACGAACAAAGAAGAACCATTGGGTGATATTATCCGGCAACTGCTGCGTGTATATGGTTGGGAAGCCCGGCTGGATGAGGTGAAGCTGATCGAAAGCTGGCCAAAAGTTGTTGGGCCGTTGATTCATCGCAAGACCATGGATTTGCATGTTGAAAAACAGGTGTTGTTCGTAAAACTCGATTCAGATGCCCTGCGTCAGGAGCT
>DJWN01000033.1 GCA_002440975.1 Bacteroidales bacterium UBA6229 | reverse complement strand
GTATAAATATTTGGCCGGACTTAATGAGTATCGTCCTGACTTTGTAGAAGGTCTTTATCAGGATTTACACAAAGAGGAGTATCGCCTGTTAGTTCAAAAGCTGTTTGATGAAGCCATAACTCTGCTCAAAAATCAGAATGACATCTTACCGCTGACGCCAGAGAAAATGCAGAATAAAAAATATGCCACGCTGGTTTTGGGCGAATCCGAGCAAACTCTTTTTCAGCGGGCACTATCAAGCAACGGACTGCCTGCTGATCATTTTCAGCTACCGAACAATGCGGATCAGAAAGTACGCGATCAGCTACTTGAAAAACTAGAGGCTTATGACCTTGTTATGGTTGCCGTTCAAAACACGAACATCCTGGCTTCCAGGAAATTTGGCATTGCTGATGAATCCATACAATTCTTTGAGAAGCTAATTAAGAACACAGCGGTTAGCTTTAGTCTTTTTGCAAGCCCTTACGCACTTGATTTCTTTGATTTTAATGACAATGTTAAGGCTATTTTGGTGGCTTATCAGGACAAGCCGGAAGCCATGATTTCAACGGCAGGCATTATTATGGGCAAGATTGCTGCTCATGGAAAACTTCCGGTGACGGCCAGTAGAAAATTTAAGCTGGGCGAAGGTGTTGAGATGAATGTTTTCAGGGCGTCATTTGAGAAACCGGCCGAAATGATTGAGAATTATTATACCCTGAAGGTTGATTCCATTGCTCAGGAAGGCATCAAAAAGAAAGCTTATCCGGGTTGTCAGATCGTTGCCTTGCATAAGGGTCAGGTATTTTATAATAAGAGTTTTGGGTCACTTTCGAGCGATGGAATTCAACAGGTTGAAGCCCATCATCTGTATGATCTGGCCTCCCTTACCAAGGTTTTCGCTTCTACGCTGGCGGTGATGAAGCTGGTAGAGGACAGCCTTTTAAATCTCGATGATACGCTGGGGATGTATTTTCCTTATCTGCGCAAAACTGACAAAGCGTGCATTAGCCTGAAAGAGATCCTGGCACATCAGTCTGGTTTGGATGGCTGGATTCCGTATTTTAAAGAAACCATCTCACCGAATGGCCCTTTACCCGAATTTTATGCCACCGTGGGAAATGAAGATTTTCCGAACAGGGTAGCCCGAAATATGTTTATCGAGCGGATTTACAGGTATTCAATTTTTCAGCAAATAGCTGATAGTCCGCTCAAAACAAAAAAATACCGTTACAGCGATTTGGGATTTTATTTTATTCCACAGCTGGTCGAAATGCTCACCAATACACCTTTTGACCTCTATCTGGAACAAAACTTTTACGAGCCGATGGGCTTAACGCATACCCTGTTCAGGCCATTAAGAAAGTATCCTGCTGATAGCATTGCCCCAACAGAGAACGACCTCACATTCAGGCAGCAAACCCTAAGAGGAGATGTACACGATCAGGGGGCAGCCATGCTGGGGGGCATTGCCGGCCATGCTGGGTTGTTTTCAAATGCAAAGGAATCAGCATTGATCATGCAGATGCTGCTTAATGGAGGCAGTTTGAATGGATTGCAACTGCTAAAACCAGAAACTATTACCTATTTTAATACGGTACATTTTCGGGAGAATGAAAACCGGCGAGGTCTTGGCTTCGACAAACCACCCATCGAAGCAAATTCGCGGTTCAGAACACCCGCCGAGAGTGCCTCACCCGAAAGTTTTGGGCATACCGGCTTCACAGGTACTTTTGTCTGGGCCGATCCTGTCAATGAATTAGTTGTGGTGTTTTTGTCGAATCGCGTACATCCTGATGCCGCTAATCCCATGCTGATGCGGTTGAATATCAGAACAAACATTCACGAGTTGTTTTACAAAGCGATTTCGCTTGAAAATCCAGAGAGTTAAGTTCCAATGCATCAGATCAGTACCAAATACTCCACTAAGAAGGAAAGCAGAAACCTGCTGATTACCGTTTGGTTAAACTTCGTAATCGCTTTTGCCGAGTTGCTGGGTGGTTTTTTTTCCAATAGTCTGGCACTGATTTCGGATGCGCTGCACAATCTGAGTGATGCCTCAGCCATGCTAATCACTTATATTGCGCTTAAGATCAGCAAGAAGGAAGCAAACAAAAAGCATACTTTTGGGTACAAACGCATTCAGATTCTGGCAGCCTTATTTAATGCGGTGACGCTGATTGGCATTTGTTTGTTTTTGATTTTTGAAGCTTATGATCGCTTCCTGAATCCTGAGGATGTAAAAACAAGGCCAATGTTGATCGTTGCTACAATTGGTTTGATCGCCAATCTGGTCGGGGTGTTATTGTTAAAACGATTTTCGGCTTCCAATATCAACATCAAAGCGGCCTATCTGCATCTGATCGGCGATACCTTATCGAGCGTGGCTGTGATCGCAGGAGCACTCCTGATGATGTGGAAGGGCTGGCATTGGGTTGACCCATTGATTACGGTATTGATCAGTATTTATATCATCAGGGAAACCTATCACATACTGATTGAAACTTATCAGATTTTGATGCAATCGGTTCCTCCCGGGATAGAAGTTGATCAGGTGAGGGAGTATTTGATCAAGATCAAAGAAGTTAAAGATGTTCATCACATTCATATTTGGAGTCTGACCGATCAGCAGATACATTTTGAAGCACATCTGGAGTTGTGCGAGGATATGAAAATTTCGGAAAGTCAGCAGTTGTATCATCAGATCGAACACAAACTGGAGGAAGAATTTGGCATACATCATGTAACTTTGCAGCCCGAAATTGGGTATTGCAGCGATGTTTCGACCATTAAATCAAATGAATTAATTAAATAAATATGCAATTGAAATCTATTTTACTTTGGTTTTTAGCCTTAATATTAATGGGATCGCTGGCAATTTATCAGCGGACAACCGGCCCTACCTACCCACTAAAAGGAAGTGTGGTACTTGAGGGTAAGGAATATAAATTCAAGTTTCTGCGTAGCCAGGATTCGGATAAGGATGCCCCAGTTGAGCTGGAGGTTCCAGAAGGCACGAAAGCCATCTTTCGCTATAAGCGTTTCAAAAGCCACGACGATTGGACAGCTGTTGAGTTGGAAGAAAAAGACGAAGTAATCAGCACTGCTATTCCCATGCAGCCACCTGCAGGAAAAGTCGAATATCAGCTGGCTGTGTCGGATGGCGAAAAATATATTCCACTCACAGATGAGCCTGTGATCATTCGTTTTAAAGGATCCGTACCGGACTTTGTGCTTATTCCGCATATCTTTTTTATGTTTTTTGCTATGGTCTTTAGTTTGCGTACTGGCTTGGAAGTGTTGGTCAAAGGCCGGCAAACTTATTGGATGACAACTGTTACACTCCTGCTCTTTTTGGTTGGAGGGTTAATCATGGGACCCATCGTTCAAAAGTATGCCTTTGATGCTTACTGGACAGGATGGCCTTTTGGACACGACCTAACAGATAACAAAACGCTGATAGCTTTTATCTTTTGGCTGATTGCCTGGCTTGTGCTGCGTAAAAATCGTGCAAACAGACTTTGGCCTGCCATCGCTACTGTGGTGATGCTGGCCGTTTACCTGATTCCGCACAGCGTTTTGGGTTCGGAAATAGATTATACCAAACAGGAAGAAAAACCACAAACAGAACTAACACCATGACTTACGCCATCATAGCTATTACAGTGATTATTTCTATTCTGGCATTTAGCAATGCCAAGCTTTTTCAGCAGTTACGCTTCAATGCCTGGCTGATCAAGGAAAAGAAACAGAACTGGCGTTTTTTCACCTATGCGCTTTTACATGCAGGATGGATGCACCTGCTGGTGAATATGTTTGTTTTTTATTCCTTCGGACGCTTTGTGGAGCATGTTTTTCAGTTGTCGTTCGGAGCAGGGCAAGGCCTATTGTATTATGTTTTGCTATATGTGGGAGGCGTTTTGTTTTCGACGCTTTACGATTTTAGCAAGCAGAAATCGAATCCTCATTATGATGCGGTGGGGGCTTCGGGTGCGGTGGCTGCGGTGATTTTTTCGAGCATACTGCTGGCTCCGTCTAACAGCTTGTTTATCTTCCCTATTCCTTTTCCTGTTCCGGCCTGGCTTTTCGGAATTTTATACCTGATCTATTCGGCCTATATGGGCAAAAAAGGCTCGGACAATATCGGCCATAACGCGCACTTTTTTGGTGCTGTTTTTGGCCTGGTATTTACCATCCTGATCAATCCTGATTTTGCCTTAGGCTTTTTTGCACAACTATTTGGATGAAATTTTCCTGCGGACCTGCCAGCTCTCAGACTGGTCACGCTGAATTACGCGGAATCTAATGAGAAATTTAAATCTGCGCTGATCTGTGCTATTTGCGGGAGACCGAAAAAAGTTTTCATCCTAATTCAGCGATGGATCTTCCGGCAATTTGAGCCATTTTTCGTAGGGGCTGCCCATGCGTCTGACAAAATGACGCCACATCAGGTAGGAGCGTGTGTTGAATAATCCATTAGCTGTTGCATTTGAAACAAGCCACGAATTGCGTTCCAACTCGCTGTTCAGCTGGCCGGCATCCCATCCGGAATAGCCCAGATAAAACCTGATTTGATGTGGTTTCAGATGTCCGGTCTCCATCATGGCGCACACCGTTTCGATGTCACCACCCCAATGCAAGCCATCCAAAATGGGTTCGCTCTGTGGGATCAGTTCGCCCAGCTGATGAATATAAAACAAATTGTTCTGTTGCACCGGACCACCCAGGTAAACAGGTGCATTAAATTCAGGAAAACCCTGCACCACTTCGTTTAGTGTGCGGCCGATCACCTTGTTCATAATCACGCCAAAGCTGCCTTCATCCTGAGCATGTTCAACCAAAAGCACCACCGATCGGCCAAAATAGAAATCGTGCATCAAGGGCTCCGAAATCAGGATTTTACCTTTTTGAGGACTTAGCTTGTTCGACTGAATATGAAGTAGCTTATCAATGTTCATGGGCAGCTTTTTTTTGTTTTGCAATTGGATGCCTGCAATTCTTTATTTTTACACACTGAATCAAAAAATATACCATAGCTTGAAAAGTGCTGATCAACAACAAAAGTTTTTTCAATTACGCGAAAAATATCCTTATTTCGTTTTCCAAAGCTACCAAATTAAGCGAACAAAAGGAAACTTAAGGCTGGTTTTTAACTTTAATTTAGCTGACACCTATCATTTTAGTCCTGAGATAGAAATCCCGTTTCGCAGTTTTTATGATTGGAATCTTCCGGAATCGAGCCTGCACAACCTGGCTTTTCATATTGGCATGATCGAACTGATCAGCTATTGGAAGCTGAGTTGCTCACCTCAGGTGATCATCCGGCCGCATCACCTTAATGAGGTTCAGTTGAAGTTTTGGAAAGAGCTATATTTTCAGGGGCTGGGTGAATTTTTTTACCTGAACAACATAAAAGCTTCTCTAGACGATTTCATGCAAATAGAATCTGAAGGCTCAGTTTTAAAAACTGTTGAAGCCACCTTTTCGGAAGGTGTTCTCCTGCCTGTTGGAGGTGGAAAAGATTCAGTGGTAAGTCTGGAGTTGCTTAAAAGCGAAAAACAGCTGATACCACTGATGGTCAACCCTGGTCCGGCAAGTTTGCGATGTGCAGCTGTGGCTGGCTTTGGTGAAGATCAGTCGGCCATTGTAAAACGTAGCCTCGATCCGCTGATGCTGGCACTCAATCAGCAAGGCTTCCTGAACGGGCACACACCTTTTTCGGCTCTACTGGCTTTTGTGTCATTGTTGGTTTCGGCCGGAACTGGTTTTCGGAATATTGCCCTTTCAAACGAATCCAGTGCCAGCGAAGCTACGGTTCCTAATACCCAAATCAACCATCAATACAGTAAATCCATTGATTTTGAGCGGGATTTCAGAAATTATATAAGTGCATTCATCCATCCACAGCTGAATTATTTCAGCTTGTTGCGCCCACTCAACGAATTACAGATTGCCAGGCGTTTCAGTTGGCACACAGCCTATCATCTGGCTTTCAGAAGCTGTAATGCAGGCAGCAAAACCGACAGCTGGTGTGGCAAATGCCCTAAATGTCTGTTCACCTGGGTTGTGCTTTCACCTTTCTTAAGCACAGAGGAATTGGAAGTAGTTTTTGGAAAGCGAATGCAAGACGACAGCAAGCTGTTGGGGTTGTTGGAATCGCTTGCCGGACAAACAGCACTAAAACCCTTTGAATGCGTGGGGACGGTGGATGAAGTGCAGGCAGTGCTGGCTCTGCATCATGCCAGGAATGAAGAATTTGTAAGATCGCCTCTGTTGACGCTTTATTTTAAAAAACATCCCGTTCAACCCTCTGGTGAACAGTATCTTGAGCTTTTATTAAAAGAGCGAAATCAGTTGCATTTTGTGCCTCAAAAATGGATTAAAAAGCTGGAGGATCAGCCGTGATAAAACGGATTACAGAGGCCTTGAAAGGTAAAAAACTGTTGATCGCCGGATTTGGAAAAGAAGGCCGGTCGAGCCTGCGTTTTGTACGCGAGAATCTGCCAGAGACCGATGTCACCATTGCCGATCATAATGCCAAGCTGCAGACAGAAATCACAGAAAGCTTTCCTGATGTCCGTTTCCTGGGTGGACCAAAATGTTTGGACAAGCTGGATGAATTTGATCTGGTGCTGAAATCGCCAGGGATGAGGCTGCCGGATAAGATTGCCAGGACAGTTCAAATCAGTTCACAAACAGATCTTTTTTTGGCTGCTTTTCACGAACAGACTATCGGGATAACGGGTACCAAAGGCAAGAGCACCACCTCGCATCTGATCTATCATTTGTTGTGCAAAGCAGGCAGAAAGGCTGTGTTGGTCGGGAATATGGGGACGCCCTGCTTTGACAGCATTTCTGATTTGAGGCCTGACACCATTATCGTGTTTGAACTCTCGGCTCATCAGCTGCAATATGTGCGTCATAGTCCGCATGTGGCTTTGCTACTTAATGTCTTTGAGGAGCATCTGGATTATTTCGGAACCCTTGCGGCTTATCGAAATGCAAAGCTGAACATACTGCGCTATGCTGATCCGAGCGATTATGCCCTGGCTGATATCCGGCTGAAAGCCTTTGTGTCAGACAACGAGACCCGGGTGCATTTTTTTGATCCTGATCTGCCCTCTGATGATCAGCCACTGCCAATAAGCCTGCCTGGCCACCATAACCAGTTCAATGCTGCTATGGCCGTGCTTGCTGTTGAAAAGTTTGGTGTGAGTCGTGAGGAAGCACTACATTCAATGGCAGGTTTCGAAGGTTTGCCTCATCGCCTTCAGCTTATTGGTCCTTTTGACGGGATACGTTATGTTAACGACAGCATTGCCACCGTGCCTGAAGCCACAATAGCTGCCCTGCAAGCTTGGCCACAAACCAATTATCTGATCCTGGGTGGTTTCGACCGTGGTATCAACTACAAGCAGCTGATCGAATATCTGATTGATAATCCTCCTGGTGTGATTTTTTTTACCGGAAAAGCAGGCAAACGCATTGTTGAAGGCTTGCAAGAATGCAACTACAGTGCAACTTTGCATCCATTTGAAGAACTGGAAGAGGTCTTTGATTACCTGAAATTGCACGCAAGTGCAGGGCAAATCTGCCTGCTTTCGCCGGCAGCAGCCAGCTATGACAAGTACCGGAATTTTGAGCAACGCGGAGATAAGTTTTTGGAACTGGCAAAGGGCATCTCGGCTGCGCTCGATGACCTAAGGTCGAATGTCTGAAAGTCGGCATCTCGGCTGCGCTCGATGACCTAAGGTCGAATGTCTGAAAGTCGGCATCTCGGCTGCGCTCGATGACCTAAGGTCCGAATGTCTGAAAGTCAAATATCTGAAGATCGAATATCCGAAGTCGAAGGTAAGAATGTGTAAGGGGCGAAGCCCTGACATCTTCGCAGAAAAAATTGTGAATATTACCGATAAGGGGCGGAGCCCTGACATCTTAAGTTAATGGAATTTTTGTTTATGGTTAAGCGGCTGTTAAGCATTACATAATTGGGCTAATTTATTTAATGAATTGATTATCTGTTGTTTGTTTGCGTATTTCTTGTGTAAGTAAGGATAGTTTGAGTAAAAGTTTGCATGTTTTCAGGAAAAGCTTGGATGATTCCTGAAAAAGTTTGCAGATTCCTGGCAAAAGTTTGCATGTTTTCAGGAAAAATATGAGAAGTTTCGGTGGGAGTATTCAAAATAGTGTGTCATTTCACCATTTGGTAACACTTTTGCATTGAATGACTGGGGAAAGTTGGAGTTATTGGAATAATTGTGCGACGTAGTCGCAAACTACGCCGAACGGGGGGGGTTAGGAAAAGTTTGTATGATTCCGGTGGAGTGTTCAAAAAAGTGTGTCAAAGAGGAGAAAGTTTAACATCAAAACAGAATTTTTTCAATTTTTCAGAGAGTACCTGGTTTAATAATTGAAGAATTGCTAAATTAGCTGCCACAATACCCAAAACCTGATCACACCAGCAGCAAAACGTTTAAAATTTACACCCATGTAAGCATGAAGAATCTAATAAACATAAAGAACCCTTTGGATCAGATAGGAGGAATTGCATGAATATATTTGGAATAAAAACAATAAAAGGTTTACATATCCGCAGTATGATGTTAGATATAGTTACAAAAAGTAAACACATAAGAAGTTGGCAACAAGTGTAAAAAGACAGACGACCAGACAGATACGATAGTGATAAATTGAAAATAGAAAGGATTTAGCTTTTTGATAGGACAGTTCAAATTTGATGGAAATTTATTTTGTTTTTTTCTTCCCCCCGCAAAAAAAGAAGAAACCCCACCCACATTGCACACATTGGCAAAGCCTCACAAGCCAACGCTCAAGCCAAAGCTTTGCCAAAGAATGCAATCATCCTAGCCCACCCATTACTATTATGGTGCGATTTCCCATTTCTTGTCAGTTGTGAAAAAAAATAAAAAGCTTGAATTGTAAAAAAATATATTTATCTTTGCACCGAAAAACAATTTTAGTATAAAAATGATATGAGCATTGATAACACCAAAGAATCAATTTTAAGTGTTGCGGATAAGCTTTTCAGTCGCTTTGGGTTCCACAAAACCTCAATGGATGAAATCGCTAAAATTGCGAGGAAAGCCAAAGGTTCCTTATATTATCATTTTGCGAGCAAGGAGGATTTATTTAAAGAGGTAGTATCAATAGAAATGATAAAACTGAAAAATCAGCTGTCTTTTATTGTTAATAATCCTGATTTGAATTCTTCTGAAAAGGTAAAAAAATATCTCGTCAAAAGAATGGAGATTCTAAATTCTGCTGCAAATTATCATGAAACGCTAAAAGCTGATTTTTTTGAACATTTTCATTTCATTGATGATTTACGGTCTGAATTAGATGCATGGGAAAAAGAAAACCTGAAAAAGATGATATTGCAAGGGGTTGAGATGGGCGAATTTGATATTATTGGCGATATTGATGTTCTGTTAGACGTATTCATTATGATTATAAAAGGGCTTGAGATACCCTTTTTTCTACAAAATAAATATGTGAAATACGCCCCTCATTTTGAAAGTTTAATTGGAATACTCACAAAAGGTTTGTCTTCATAATTTTTTTTCACCAAAACTGACTATAAAACGAATTAAGTATAAATAAATTATAAAAACAACAAAATATGAACAGATTTGCAGAAGGCATAGTAAAATTTAAATGGCTTATAATTTTAGCCGTTGCAGGATTAACCGTATTCTTCAGTTATGAGGCAAAAAACCTGCATATAAACTCCGATATAATAAGCTCTTTACCCGATGACGACCCTGCTGCCCGGTTGTACAAGGAGATAGGCACACAGTTTGGCGGAAACGATATGGGAATGATTGTTCTGGAAACCGATGATGTTTTTAAAGCAGAAGTCATTCAGCACATAAAGCAAATTACCGATAGCCTAAAATATACCAATGGTGTTTCAACCGTTACAAGCTTAACCAATATTCTCGATATCAAAAGCTCTGAATGGGGTATTGAAATTGGCAAGCTGGTGGATGAGTATGATTTGCCCGTTGAGCAATCGCAGTTAGACAGCCTGAAAGACTATGTTTTCTCCAAAGAGATGTACAAGGGAGCTGTTGTATCGGAGGACGGAACGGCAACCGCAATAATGTTTACACTTCTCCCTGAGGGAGATAAACAAGCTGTTGCAAAAGAAATTAAGGATAAAATTGAAGCACTAAATTTACCCGAAACAATTTACTTTGGCGGTCTGCCCATGATGATGAACGACATTAACGACTTGATTATTTCAGATATGGTTTGGCTTATTCCCATCGTTTTTCTCGTTATAGCCATTATTTTACTGCTGAGTTTCAAATCTTTCAGAGGGGTATTGTTGCCGTTGCTCACAGCAGGCCTGGCCGTTATATGGACAATGGGATTGATGGCAGTTACCGGTTACGAGCTGACCATTATTTCAAATATAATACCGGTTGTGCTACTTGCTGTGGGAAGTGCTTATACAATTCATGTGCTCAACAGCATTAACCACAACAAGCTTGCAGACAGAAAACAGGCATTGGTTCAAGCACTTGGATATATTCTGGTTCCTGTTATACTGGCAGCAGTAACCACGGCCATTGGGTTTGTATCATTTGTTTTTGGGGCATACCTCACCATGATTAAAGACTTCGGGATATTTACTGCGGTCGGTACACTGATTGCTTTAATACTATCCCTGTTCTTTGTTCCCGCACTTATTTCAGGTTTATCAATGTATGGGAAAAAAGCTGTTATCGAAAACGGAGAAAAGCAAACCATATTAACCCACAAAATTCTGTTGCCCTTAGTGAAATTTCTGTTTAAACATCCCAAATATACACTAACAGGCTGGGGAGTTCTGCTCATGCTATGCATTGGTGGCATATTTCTGATGGAAACCAGTGTAAACATGGCCGACTATTTTAAGAAAGATAATCCAACAAGGGTTGCAGAGGATGTTATGCAGAAAAAATTTGGCGGCTCATTACCGGTATTTGTTGTTTTTGAAGGTGATATGCAAAGTCC
>DJWN01000057.1 GCA_002440975.1 Bacteroidales bacterium UBA6229 | reverse complement strand
AAACACTGTGTATATTATTTATACACAGTGTTTAGATTAATTTTGGTAACAAAAGGTTGCGGATTTAAGGTATCCCTTCAATATTTAATTGAAAACAAATTTGGCTGCTAGTCAGGATTTTTATACTTTTGCAGACAGTTTTCATCAAAACATAAGTTGCTATGCCAGAGCCAATTGTAAGTATTTTTTCGGGAAGAGCCTCCGAGTACCTGGCTCAGAAAATTGCTGACCACTATGGCTCTGCAATTGGCAAGACCATCGTGACAGAGTTTTCAGATGGCGAGTTTCAACCTTCTTTTGAAGAAAACGTGCGCGGAAGAGATGTGTTTCTTGTGCAGTCAACCTTTGCTCCAACCGACAATCTTTTTGAGTTGTTGATGATGGTTGATGCTGCCCGCAGAGCATCAGCACATAAAATAATTGCTGTAATACCCTATTTTGGATTTGCCAGGCAAGACCGCAAAGACAAACCGCGCGTAAGTATTGCAGCCAAACTGGTAGCCAATATATTGCATACTGCCGGTGTTAACAGAATCATAACTATTGATTTACATGCCGATCAAATTCAAGGCTTCTTCGATATGCCCGTTGATCACCTGTATGCCTCCAATATTTTTGTGCCCTATATCAAAGAACTTAACCTGCCCAACCTAACCATGGCCTCGCCGGATACGGGTGGCACACGCAGGGCAGCTTCTTATGCCAAGATGCTCAACACCGGTTTTGTGATTTGCTACAAGCAACGCGCAAAGCCCAATGTTGTAGAAGAAATGTCGCTAATCGGTGATGTAACAGGTCGTGATGTGATTCTGATAGATGACATCATTGATACTGCCGGATCTATTACCAAAGCCGGTGAGCTGATCATGGATAATGGTGCCAATAGCGTGAGGGCGTTTTGTACACACCCGATTTTCTCAGGCCAGGCCTTTGAGCGCATTAGCAAATCACCTTTCACCGAAATTGTGGTAACCGATACCATCCCGCTGAAAGAAAAACATGAAAAAATCAAAGTACTGACAACAGCAGAACTATTTGCCGAAGTGATCCGTCGTGTGGAAAACTATGAGTCAATCAGTTCGTTGTTCAGATTCTCAACTAAATAATCATTTATTAAATTAACAGTCTAATGAAAACAGTATCATTGAGCGGTTCTCTGAGAGAGAACGTAGGGAAAAAAGATGCTAAAGCACTACGTATTGCCGGAAAAGTGCCCTGTGTTCTTTACGGAGGTAAAGAACAAGTCCACTTTACTGCAGACGCAGCCAGTTTTAAACCAATAATTTTTACTCCGGACACATTTCTTATTGAGGTTGATGTGGATGGCAAAAAGTACAATGCCATCTTGCAGGACGTACAATATCATCCCCTGTCAGATAAACTTTTACATGCCGATTTTCTCCTGGCATCTCAGGACAAACCCGTTACCGTTTACCTTCCTGTTAAACACAAGGGAACTTCTCCCGGCGTGATCCGTGGTGGTAAACTAAAACTGAAAATGAATAAAATACGCGTGAAAGGATTGATCAAGGATCTTCCTGAATTTATCATGGTGGATATATCTAAACTTCAGATTGGTCAATCTGTAAAAGTTAGAGACCTGAGCCTTGAAAATATCAGCTTTCTCAGTCCGGCCAATGCAGTTATCATTGATGTGAAAACAGCTCGTGGTGCAGCACTTGAAGCCGAAGAGGAAGCAGAAGAAGGCGAAGCCACAGAAAGTGCCGAAGGCGGAGAAGCTCCAAAAGAATAACCCAAAGACGTTTTTGTGCTTAAAAGGCATAGGGTTATTTTTGGCCTTATGCCTTTTGTTTTTAAAAATAAGTCAACAATGAAATTTCTAATTGCCTGCCTCGGAAATATTGGAAAGGAATATGAAGATACGCGCCACAACATTGGCTTTTGGGTAGCCGATCGCCTGGCCGATCAACAAAAAGTAAGTTTTACGACCGGCCGACTGGCACAAAGCACCCTCATCAAACACCGTGGACGAAACCTGGTAGTGATCAAACCCACCACATTCATGAATTTAAGTGGTAAGGCTATCCAATTCTGGTTGCAGCACGAACAGATTCCTGTCGACCGACTGTTGGTAGTTGTTGATGACATAGCACTTCCCCTTGGCACACTGCGCATGAAGAAAAAAGGCGGAGATGCCGGCCACAACGGACTAAACCATATCATTCAAACCCTTGGCACTTCTGAGTTTGCCCGATTACGCTTTGGCATCGGCGATAATTTTCCCAAAGGTCGTCAGGTGGATTATGTGTTAGGACGCTGGAAGCCTTCCGAAATCAACATCGTCGAACCCAGATTGGATATAGCGGCAGAAATGATTTTGAGTTTTACTGCTATCGGCATCGAACGAACGATGACGGCTTATAACGGCAAATAAAAAAAACCGTTATTCGAAAAACAACGGGTATCTATTTTTAACTCCTTACAGCTTTTATTTTCTTTTTAATGATATCCGTCAATTCTGTTATAGCAACCCTTTCCTGTGCCATGCTGTCGCGTTCGCGAATCGTTACCGTATTATCTTCCATACTCTGATGATCAATGGTAATGCAATACGGCGTACCGATGGCATCGTGTCTTCTGTAGCGCTTGCCAATAGCATCTTTTTCTTCGTAATGACACATGAAATCTTCCTGTAAGTCGGCCAGTATTTCGCGCGCCTTATCGGGAAGTCCGTCTTTTTTCATCAAGGGTAAAACAGCAGCTTTATAAGGTGCAAGCACTGGCGGAAGCTTCAAAACCACACGCTCACTGCCATCCTCCAGTTTTTCTTCGTTGTAGGCATAACTCAGCACGGCCAAAAACATACGGTCGAGGCCAATTGAGGTTTCAACCACATAAGGCACATAACTCTCATTGGTCTCAGGATCGAAATACTGGAGCTTTTTACCAGAAAATTGCTGATGTGCTCCAAGATCGAAATCAGTGCGTGAATGAATTCCTTCGAGCTCCTTGAATCCAAACGGAAACTCAAATTCTATATCGGCCGCGGCATTGGCATAATGAGCCAGTTTTTCATGATCATGAAAGCGATATTTATCAGCCGGGATGCCTAACGAAAGATGCCATTTCATTCGTTGATCCTTCCAGTATTCGTACCACTTCATTTCTTCGCCGGGGCGCACAAAAAACTGCATCTCCATTTGTTCAAACTCGCGCATTCGAAAGATAAACTGACGGGCTACAATCTCATTACGAAAAGCCTTTCCGGTTTGGGCAATTCCAAAGGGAAGCTTCATGCGGCCTGTTTTTTGTACGTTGAGGTAGTTGACAAAAATCCCCTGAGCCGTTTCGGGGCGCAAATAAATTTCGTTTGCGCCATCGGCTGTTGAACCCATTTTGGTCGAAAACATCAGGTTAAACTGCCGCACCTCTGTCCAGTTGCGCGAACCGGAAATGGGGCAAACGATACCCAACTCTTCAATCTGATTTTTGATGTCATCCAGGTTGTTATTTTCGAGGGATTGATAAAAACGTTTGCTGATCTCATTGATCTGCTGCTGATAATCGAGCACGCGGGCATTGGTTTCGCGGTATTGTTTTTCATCAAATGCTTCACCAAAACGCTTTCGGGCTTTCTCAACTTCTTTGTCGATCTTTCCTTCGATCTTTGCCATATGGTCTTCTATCAGCACATCGGCACGATATCGTTTTTTGGAATCCTTGTTATCAATCAGCGGGTCATTAAAGGCGTCCACATGTCCCGAAGCTTTCCAGGTGATGGGATGCATAAAAATTGCAGCATCAATGCCTACAATATTTTCGTGGTATTGCACCATTGATTTCCACCAATACTGGCGAATATTGTTTTTCAATTCAACGCCATTCTGGCCGTAATCATATACAGCACTCAATCCGTCATAAATCTCACTCGACTGGAAAACAAACCCATACTCCTTGGCATGAGCTGTTATTTTCTTGAAAAAATCTTCCTGGTTTATCATGGCGGCAAAAATAGGAAATTGAAGCGTGCCTCTAGCGTTAAATCACAAAAAAAGAGGCCTGTAACAGACCTCTTTACTAATTATTATACAGTTTTGCTTTACAAGACCAACATAGCATCACCATAAGTAAAGAAGCGATATTTTTGAGCTACAGCCTCTTTATAGGCTTTCATCAAAAAATCATAATCTGCAAAAGCAGCCACCTGCATCATCATAGGCGATTTGGGCAAATGGAAATTTGTAACCATAGCATCTGCCAGGTTAAACTCATAAGGTGGAAAAATAAATTTGTTAGTCCATTGATTAATGGACTTCACCCTGCCATTGATGTTTACGGCAGTTTCCAGGGCTTTCATGGTGGTGGTTCCTATAGCAACCACATTGCTTCGGCGGTCTTTGGCATCGTTGATGATGATGGCATTTTCATCGGTCAGAAACATCTCTTCCGAATCCATTTTGTGCTTGGTAAGGTCTTCCACTTCAATATTTCTGAAGTTACCCATACCGGCATGTAAGGTGATTTCGGCAAAGGAAACCCCAATCAGTTCAAGCCTTTTCATCAGCTCACGGCTGAAGTGCATACCCGCTGTTGGGGCAGCAATGGCACCTTCGTGTTTGGCAAAAATAGTTTGATAACGCTCGGCATCTTCGGGTTCAACAGGTCGGTCGTGGATCTTTGGTAAAGGTGTTTTGCCAAGGGTTTGAATGGTCTTTTTGAATTCTTCATAAGGACCATCAAACAAAAACCTGAGTGTACGACCACGTGAGGTGGTATTGTCAATCACCTCGGCCACAAGCGATTCGTCCTCGCCAAAATACAATTTGTTGCCAATACGGATTTTGCGTGCAGGATCAACCAACACATCCCAAAGGCGGCTCTCGCGATTTAGCTCACGGAGCAAAAAGACTTCTATCTTAGCTCCTGTTTTTTCTTTTTCGCCATAAAGCCTGGCCGGAAAAACCTTGGTATTATTCAGGACAAACACATCGCCATCCTTAAAATATTCAAGGATGTCTTTAAATATCCGGTGCTCAATCGTTTTATCTTTTCTATGCAGCACCATCAAACGTGATTCGTCTCTGTTTTTTGGGGGATAACTGGCAATAAGATTAGGGGGCAGGTTAAACCTGAATTGCGATAATTTCATTTGCTTAATTAATTAAATCCAACTTCCTTCTTACTAAAATTCCTCGGGTAAAATAAGCATGGCTCTAAAATGGGATTGCAAAGGTAACCCAATATCATGCCGAAGTCAAGTGTTTGAGAGCCTTAATGCTAGGTAAATGATAAAAAATGTCACTTATTGTCCTGACTTGTTTCAATAATCATTGCTTTTATTTGTTCAGGAGTTCTGGCATCCGCTACGTTAAACTCTCCTATCTGTGTGCGCCTCAGGCTGGTAAGATAGGCTCCGCTTTGCAGTGCCCTGCCAAAATCATATGCCAGGCTTCGGATATAGGTGCCTTTGCTACAGGTGATTTCAAAAGAAATTTCCGGAAAGTTTTTTTGTTCCAGCTCCAGCTGATGAATAAAAATGGTACGTGGATTGAGTTTCACCTCCTGTTGCTTCCGGGCGTAATCGAAAGCCCGCTTGCCATCCACTTTGATGGCCGAAAAGTTGGGAGGCATTTGTTGCTGCTCGCCCAAAAACTGTTTGCGTGCTGCTTCAATCATTTCGGAGCTGATATGATCTGTTGGATATACGGCATCCGGCTCTGTTTCGCCATCATAAGAAGGTGTTGTTTTTCCGAGCAGGAAAGTGCCGGTATATACTTTATCCTGATCCTGAAACTCCTGAATGCGTTTGGTCATTTTTCCGGTGCACAAAATCAACAAACCACTTGCCAACGGATCAAGTGTGCCGGCATGTCCTACTTTTAGCTTATGAATCTGATGAAAACGTTTGATGAGTGAGCGAACAAAATTGACTACGTCAAAAGAAGTCCAGCTCACAGGCTTGTCAATCAGCAATACTTCACCTTCTTCAAAATGAAACTCCATTATACCAGGCTTAAATCGTAGCCAAGTGTCAACATCAGTAAGATAGCCACCCCAACCATAATGCGATAATACCCAAATACTTTAAACCCATATTTGGTCACAAAGGAAATAAATGTTTTAATGGCTATCAGGGCCACCACAAATGCTACCACATTACCGATAAGCAGGCTGGTGATATGTGTGCTTTCAATCACTTCATAGTTTTGAAACAATTTGTAGCCGGCTGCAGCAAACATGGTAGGAACGGCCAGAAAAAAAGAAAACTCGGCTGCATCTTTACGGCTCATTTTCTGTGTCATACCTCCAATGATAGTAGCAGCAGAACGCGACACACCCGGAATCATCGCTATGCACTGATACAAGCCAATTTTAAAGGCAGAAGGATAAGAGAGCGTATTAATTTTTGGTGTTTTTTCGAACCATTTATCCACAAAAATCAATATTATGCCTCCTAAAACCAACATCACGGCCACAACAACCACATTTTCGAGCAAACTATCAATGAAATCACTGGCCATTAACCCAATTACCGCAGCAGGGATAAAAGCCACAAAAAGCTTGTAATAAAACTGCAACGATTGAAAAAAACGCTTCCAATACAATACTATCACAGACAAGATGGCACCAAACTGAATATTCACTGTAAAGGCTTTTACGAAATCATCTATTTCAGTTCCAAGTAGTTCTTGTGTTATGATCATGTGTCCGGTGGACGAAACAGGCAAAAACTCGGTAATGCCTTCTACGATGGCTATGATAATAATCTCAAATAAAGTCATAGGGTTTTAGGCTTTCGGTTTTTTCATGATAGCATAAATCTGAATCACAAAACCGGCAAGTATTAAAGCGGGAGCCAGTGTCCAGCGTTGAAAGTTAAATATTTTATCGCTATACACATCCGGATCGTCAGAACCTCCGCCAATCATAAGCAAAAAACCAAGTGCCAGCACTGCCAGGCCAATAAAGACCCATTTATAATTTTCACGTGTGAATGCAAATGCATCCGATTTTGAAAGCTGATCAGACTTAGATTCAGGAGCTTGATTTGTGGACTTCTTCATGGCTTAAACTATTCAGAATGAAAAAATGAAAGGTTTGAAAACTGAGCCAAAAATACAATATTCTATCATACCAGCCAGCAAAAATAAGCAGGACAGTTCTTAATTGGTGTTAATTATGCACAAATACTTCAAAAAGATTCAGACAAAAAGCTTATCTGTCTTAGTCCTTAAATACTTATTGATGGCCAACTGGGTGGAAATTCCTGTAAGCAACATTCCCAGCACAAAAATCGCAACATACAGTAAAATCACACGAGGCCTGTCCTGCAACAACAACAGTTCGGGCAAATTATTTACCGCCACATAAAGCACCAGATTAAGCAATACAATTGCCAGAAATGCACCCAGCACCCCTTGCAAAATCCCGCTCCAAACAAAAGGCCTGCGGATGAAACCTTCAGTAGCTCCAACAAGCTGCATACTTTTTACCAAAAAACGTTTGGCATAAACTGACAATCGTATCGTATTATTTATCAATGCGATAGCTATTACAAGTAATAACAAACTCATAAAAAACAAAACCATACCAATGCGTTGCACATTTTGATTGATCAGATGCACCAGGGATTTTTGGTAAAAGATTTCCTTCACAATAGCCTGTTGCATTAGTTCATCAGCAATCACCGCAAGGCTGTCGTTGTTTGCCCAGGCAGCCTTAAACCGAACATCCACAGAAGGAAGCAATGGGTTTTCTTCATTGCCGAGCCACTGAATAAAATCCTCTCCCAAATCAGCACTAAGTCGGCGCGTAGCTTCCTCTTTTGTGATGTAAGCTGCCGATTTTACGTAAGGTGTAGCATCCAGCATTTTCTGCATCCTGATAATTTCGGCTTCTTTAACATCAGGTTTCATAATAATTTCGAAACCAATATTCTCACGTATATGTTCCGAAAGCTTTTGCGCATGCAAAACCAGCAAGCCCAAAAGACCTAACATAAACAATACCAGCATGATACTGGCAACTGACGTAAGGTATGAACCCGTCAATTGACGCCGACTGCTTTTTTCAGTTTCCTGTTGCATAATCCGTTGGATTTGCGACAAAAATACATTTTTTTGAGAAGTTCCTCCCTTATCCGGGTTTATAGTATCTGGCAACAGGTTAAAAATAAGCTTTGCCTGTTTTTCCGCATCAAATTGCGTAAAATTACAGGGTAGCTCCCGCTCTTAAAGGCAGTATTTCCATTGTGAAATTAGTAACAATAAACCTGTTTTGCCATTATAATCTGATGTACTTTTGCCATGTGATTGTTAATTAAATCACAATAAGTCAAACCCAAAAAACTTAATACAATGGCAAAAGCAAAGATTTTAGTAGTTGACGACGACATGGACGTGATCACTATGCTGGAACAAATCCTTATCAACGAAGGATATGAAGTTATTTCGGCTTTCAACAAAAAAGAAGGATTGGAAAAAGCCTTACAGGAGAAACCCGATCTGGCCATCCTCGATGTAATGATGACAACGCATTACGAAGGCTTCGAAATGGCCCGCGAATTCGTTGACAATCCCGAACTGGCAGGCATCCCTACCCTGATAGAGACTTCAATTGAAGTACTGATGACTACCAAACCCAGTGTACAGGCTATGGCACGCGAATTTCGCAACGACCCGAATTACAAAGAATTACAGGTAATTCTGATTCGAGATATCGTTACCGGAAACTCCGGGATAGATTATCGCGCTGAAGATGGTCGTTCGGTATGGGTTCCTGTGAATGGATTTATTCGCAAACCAGTTGATAAAAACCGTGTACTGCCCGAAGTAGAACGCTTGTTGGCTAAGCAATCCACCAACCCTACTGCCTGAACCTGCATCACAAATGCAGGAGGCAGCACTTTTGGCTGCTACAAACCAATGCCCGAATGTTTAAATTGAAATATACGTTATGAAAACCACTGTTCAGGAAATTTTAGACCAGTATCCTGGTGCAGGCCGCGACAGCCTGATTCCCATTCTGCAACAAGTGCAGGAAAAAATTGGCTTCTTATCCGAAGAGTCTGTGATTGAGGTGGGAAAATATTTGAAAATGCCTGCCAGCAAGATCTTTGGTGTTGCTACATTTTACAACCAGTTCCGGTTCAATCAACCCGGTAAATACCATGTCCAGGTTTGCCGTGGGACAGCCTGTCATGTGCTGGGTTCTGCAACCGTGCTTGATGAAATCGAAAAGCAACTTAAGGTAAAAACCGGCCAAACAACCAAAGACAAGCTCTTTAGCCTCGAGGTTGTTGCTTGTATTGGTGCCTGCGGATTAGCTCCTGTGATCAATATCAACGGCGAGTTCCATGCCAAGGTTACAACCGATTCGATCCAGTCAATTTTTGATTCTTACAGAAACAGGGAGGAATAAGCATGCAAACAGAACAGAAATTTTTAGTAGAACAGGTGCTCATGCAAAGCGAAAAAGCAGCCCTGACTCCTGAAACAGCGCAAAAGCTAAGGTTGATCAGAAAAGAACACAACGACAAACCCGTGATTTTCGTTGGTGCCGGCACCTGTGGATTAGGGGCCGGAGCAGCCGAAACGATCAAAGCCGCTAAGAAATACCTTCAGGAAAAAAATATCGAAGCACAGGTAATATCCGTTGGCTGCATCGGCCTATGCTCATCTGAGCCAATCATGGATATAAAAATTCCCGGGAAAAAACGACTCTCCTTCGAAAAAGTAAAAGGTGCTGATGTGGCTTCCATCCTAGATAATATCTTAGCCGACAAACTTCCTGAACACCCCCTATTAGGACAATTCAACGATCAGGAAGATCAAAAGACCTGGGGTGATGCACCTGCCATTCAAGACCATTTCTTCTTTAAACCTCAGCTACGTATCGTTCTCGAAAACTGTGGCATCAGCGATCCGGTAAGTATTGAAGAATACATCGCACGCAACGGTTATAAAGCATACCTCAATGCATTAAAAATATTCAGCCGCGAGGAGCTTTGCAGTTTTGTTGAAAAAAGCGGATTACGCGGCCGTGGTGGTGGAGGTTTCCCAACAGGTAAAAAATGGAAGTTTGCACTGGCTACCGAAGCTGATCAAAAATACCTTATCTGCAATGCCGACGAAGGTGACCCTGGCGCATTTATGGATCGGGCAGTAATTGAAGGCGACCCACACAAACTGCTCGAAGGTATGGCACTGGCAGCTTATGCCATTGGTGCCAGTAAAGCTTATGTGTACATTCGCGCCGAATATCCGCTAGCCATCGAACGTTTGGTGATCGCCATCAAACAGGCAAAGGAATACGGTCTGCTGGGCAAAAATATTTTCGGCTCAGGAGTTGATTTGGATATTGTGATCAAAAAAGGAGCCGGTGCTTTCGTATGCGGCGAAGAAACAGCACTCATCCACAGCATCGAAGGACGTCGAGGTATGCCACGACCCCGCCCGCCTTTCCCCGCTGTAAGCGGTTTGTTTGGCAAACCTACGATCATCAACAATGTGGAAACCTTATCTAACCTTCCAACAATTGTGAACAAAGGTGCTGACTGGTTCAGCAGTATGGGTACAGCTACCAGTAAAGGAACGAAAGTGTTTGCTCTTTCCGGAAAAATTGCAACTACAGGTTTGGTTGAAATCCCGATGGGAACAACCGTTCGCGATATCATCTTTAAAATAGCCGGTGGCATTGCCAATGGCAAAAAATTCAAAGCCGTTCAAATGGGAGGTCCATCCGGAGGATGTGTAACAGAAGTTAATCTGGACATCGAAATAGATTACGAAAATCTGATTAACGTAGGTGCCATGATGGGTTCGGGAGGCATGGTGGTGATGGACGAAGACACCTGCATGGTGGACGTAGCCAAATTCTTTATGGACTTCATCCAACGCGAAAGTTGTGGCAAATGTATTCCCTGTCGCGAAGGAACTCGCCGCATGCTCGAAATATTGGAAAGCATTACAAGCAAACCCAAAAACCGCGAAACACACGAACCCCTGGCACGTATGAAAGGTGTGATGCAGCTCGAAAAACTGGGCAAAGTAATCAAGGACACCTCTCTTTGCGGGCTCGGACAAACAGCTCCCAATCCGGTTTTGAGCACCCTTAAATGGTTCCGCGAAGAATATGAAGAGCATGTTTTTGACAAAAAATGTCGTGCCGGAGTATGCACTAACCTTCGCGAATATACAATCGATGTTGAAAAATGTACAGGCTGCACCATCTGCGCAAAAAAATGTCCTACCGGAGCAATCCTCGGCGGACGCAAACAACCGCATTTCATCATTCAAGACAAATGCATCAGCTGTGGTGCCTGCGAAGAGGCCTGTAAATTCGATGCTGTACTGGTAAGCTAATTGGGTGTAAACGTTTAAAACCTGAAACTATGAACTTAACGATAGAAGTCAACAATAATAATATTACTGCCAATCAGGGCGACACAATACTGGAAGCCCTGAACAGAAACGGGATGAGCGTTCCTACACTTTGCCATATGAAAGGCTTATTCCCCACCGGAGCATGCCGCATGTGTGTGGTAGAAGTCGAAGGTCGCCGCAATTTGGTTACAGCCTGTTCCGAACCTGTGATGGATGGCATGAAAATCAAAACACATTCACTACGGGTTATCGAATCCAGAAAAACCATTGTAGAACTGCTGCTGAGCAACCATCCTGACGACTGTTTGTATTGCGAACGCAATGGCAGCTGCGAGCTACAGGATCTTTCGGAAGACCTTAACATCCGCGAAAGAAGAATCAGCGGGCAAAAAAATAAACTCAAACTTGATGTTTCGAGTGCCAGTATTGTTCGCGATCCCGAAAAATGTATCCTCTGCGGACGTTGTGTGAGGGTTTGTGAAGAAATTGAAGGCGTTTCGGCAATCGAATTTGTTGGTCGCGGAAGCAAAACCTTTATCGGCACCAGCTTTAATCATGGCCTGAATCTTTCAACCTGCGTAAACTGCGGCCAGTGTATCATGGTTTGCCCAACCGGAGCCCTCAAAGAAAAAGGACACATCTGCGAGGTAAAGGATATGCTTTCGAACCCCGAAAAAACTGTTGTGGTTCAATATGCCCCATCTATTTCCGTTTCGTTGGCCGAAGAATTTGGCTTGCCATCCGGATACAATATGATCGGACTGATGAATGCTGCACTGCGGCGTATGGGATTCAACTTTGTGTTTGATACGTCCTTCTCTGCCGACCTCACCATCATGGAAGAAGCATCCGAACTGGTACACCGTGTACAAAACGGAGGCAAACTCCCCATGATCACCAGTTGCTGCCCGGGTTGGGTAAAATATGCCGAAGAGTTTCAGCCTGATCTGCTCGAAAACCTCTCCAGCTGTAAATCGCCCCAACAAATGATGGGTGCCATAATCAAAAGCTATTTTGCTGATACAGAAAAAATTGCTCCTGAAAATATTTATTCTGTTTCCATCATGCCTTGCACAGCCAAAAAGTTTGAACAGCAGCGTGAAGAAATGACCCAAAATGGTATTTCGGATGTGGATGCTGTTCTCACAACTCGCGAATTGGCGCGATTGATCAGACTTTATGGCATCGACATCAACAAGCTGGAACCCGAACTGGCCGACTCACCCCTAGGAACACGCTCATCAGCTGGCAAAATCTTCGGAACTTCCGGAGGAGTTATGGAAGCTGCCATTCGCTCGGCACACTATTTTATCACTGGCAAAGAATTGGTTAAGTTCCAGGTGAAAGGCGTTCGCGGACTGGAAGGTCGTAAAGAAGCCAAGGTAAAAGTGGGTGAACTGGAAGTGGGTGTTGCTGTGGTAAGTGGTTTGAAAAATGCCGAAATCCTGATGGATGAAATCCGAAACGGACGCAATGACCTGCACTTCATCGAAGTGATGGCATGTCCGGGAGGCTGCATCAACGGTGGCGGACAACCCATAAGCACCAACGAGGAAGCAGTGAGAGCCAGAATGAAGTCGCTTTATGATATTGACGAAAAAGACGCCATCAAGGTTTCACACAAAAACCCGTACATCACCGAATTGTACGATAAATTCCTGGGTAAGCCACTGGGCCATAAGAGCCATGAATTGTTGCATACCCATTATCAAAAAAGAGATGTAAATTAAAAGCCAAATACTCCTGAAATGGCACACAATGCAAATCATAAACAGTTGGTTTTTACGGTAAAAGACCGTTGCAGGGTTTGTTACACCTGCGTACGCGAATGCCCCGTAAAAGCCATCAAAATCATCAATGGCCAGGCCGAAGTGCTTAGCGAGCGCTGCATCGGCTGTGGCAATTGTGTGCGTGTGTGTCGTCAGGAGGCCAAAGTTTATCTACAACAAATAGATGAAGTAAGTGAGTTGTTGAAAAGCGGGCAACGTACGGCAGCATGTCTGGCACCAAGCTTTCCGGCAGAGTTTACGGAAATAGAAGATTACCGTATCCTGGTTGGAATGGTTAAAAGACTTGGTTTTGAAATGGTTACCGAAGTAGCATTCGGTGCCGACATGGTGTCAGTTGCCTATAAAGAGCTCTATCAGCAAAACAACTCCAAAGGCATCATCTCTTCTGATTGTCCTGCCATCGTATTTTATGTGGAACATTACCTGCCCGAGTTGGTGGGTAATTTGGCACCGCTGGTATCGCCCATGGTTGCCAGCTCGCGTTTTCTGAAAAAGAAATACGGTGAGGAGCTGCAGGTGGTTTTCATCGGACCTTGTGTGGCAAAAAAAGCCGAATCGAACGAAATTGATTATGCGCTCACTTTTACTGAATTGCGCGAATTGTTTGGCCGAAACCGCATCAAACCGGACGAAGATCATATGCGTGATTTCGATCCTCCCATTGCAGGAAAAGGAGCCATATTTCCGGTGAGCCACGGCCTGTTACAAAATATGGATGTGGAAGCCGACATCACCAAAGGGGATGTGGTGGTTGCCGAAGGCCGCATTAATGTGAAAGATGCCTTAAACGAGTTTGCTCAGGGTGCATTGAATGCACGTCACCTGGAATTACTTTGTTGCGAAGGCTGCATCATGGGACCGGGCATGAGCGAGGAAGGGAAAAAATACCTGCGTCGTTCCTGTATCTCTAATTATGTGGCACAAAAACTGGACAATTTCGACCAGCAACAATGGGAGGCCGATATGGAACTGGCAAAAACCATTGATCTATCTACAAGTTTCACCCAGATGGATCGCCGCACGCATATCCCTTCTTCGAATGCCATTGCCGACGTGCTCAAAAAAATGGGCAAAAACGATCTTTCAGACTATCTCGACTGTGGAGCCTGTGGCTACGACACCTGCGTGGAACATGCCATTGCCATAACACAAGGATTGGCCGAAACAGAAATGTGCCTGCCTTACACCATCGAAAAACTGCACCAGTCCATCGAAAAGGTAAACCTGAGCAATCAGGAGCTGGCCAGTGCGCGCGAAGCACTCAAACAATCAGAAAAGCTGGCACATATGGGCCAGTTATCCGCCGGTATTGCCCACGAGCTTAACAATCCGCTGGGTGTTATTACCTTATACAGCAATATGCTGATGGACGACTCCGTTGACGATACCACCAAGGAAGACCTGAAACTGATTGTGGAGCAAGCCGAACGCTGTCGGAAAATTGTAGGTGGACTGCTTAATTTTGCCCGTAAAAATCAGGTTCGTCTCACCGAAACACATCTCGAAAAATTTGTAAGCCGAAGCATTCAAAGTATCGTATGCCCACAAAATGTATCGATCAAACTTCAGGTTGAGCTGAATGATCCTTATGTGTTTTTGGACGTAGATCAAATGATGCAGGTACTCACAAACCTCCAAAAAAATGCCGTGGAAGCCATGCCCAATGGGGGCGAAATCACTCTTTCGATCAGCGAAAAAGCAGAGGATGTGGTTATCGCCATAAGCGATCAGGGTATTGGTATTTCGCCCGAGAATATGGAAAAGGTTTTCACACCTTTCTTCACAACAAAAGAGGTAGGCAAAGGCACAGGTCTTGGACTGCCGCTATGCTATGGCATTGTGAAAATGCACAAAGGAAAAATAGATGTTAATTCAAATACTGATCCGGAAAAAGGGCCGACAGGTACAACTTTTACCATCCGCTTGCCCCGTAATCCGATTTAATTATTGATAAAAAATTGCAAACCATGAGCAACGAAAAAAAACTGATTCTGATTGCCGATGATGATGCCGATTACCTGTTTCAGATGGAGGCAATGGTAAAAAACCTGGGTTTCAGGGTAAAAACAGCCGAAAGCCAGGCCGAAGCCGAAAAAGTGTTGGAAACCGTAAAACCCGATCTGGCCATTTTCGACCTGATGATGGAGCAGGAAGACAGCGGATTCATCCTGTCTTACAAAGCCAAACGCAAATATCCTGATATGCCTATCATTCTGGCTTCAGCCGTTACAGCCGAAACAGGATACAACTTTGATTTGTACAACGAAAACGACCGCGACTGGATCAAAGCCGATCTGTACCTCGAAAAAGGCATCCGTCCCGATCAGCTGCACCGCGAAATCAATAAACTGTTGAAACTTTAAAACTTATTAATCATGGCAACCTTACATGTGCTTGTTGTGGATGACGAGCCCGGTATCCGCTCCGGCGTAACACGCATCTTGGGCAACTATACCGTTGGCTATCCCTTTATGGATGAAGACTTCGATTTTCATCTGATCGAAGCCGGCACCGGTGAAGATGCCATCGATGTGCTTAATAACCAGCTGGTTGATGTAGTTTTACTCGATAACAAACTTCCCGGTATGGATGGCATCGAAGTGCTTGAATACATCAAACAGCAAAATTTTGATGTGGCCGTGATGATGATCACCTCTTATGCCTCGCTTGATCTGGCAATCAAAGCCACGCGCAACGGAGCATACAACTTCATGCCCAAGCCATTTACACCGCAAGAGTTACGTGCCTCCATCGAAAATGTGGCCAAGCATCTTTTTCTCAAACGCATGACGCGTAAGATGCAGGAAGAAGGAAAACAAATCCGGTTTCAGTTTCTCTCGGTGTTATCGCACGAACTCAAATCGCCCATCAATGCCGTGGAAGGCTACCTGAAGATGATGCAGGAGAAGCAGTTTGGTGATAAGGTGGAAGATTACGACCGTATGATCGATCGATCGCTCACACGCCTCAAAGGGATGCGCAACCTTATCATGGATCTGCTTGATCTGACCAAAATAGAATCAGGCAAAAAAGAGCGTAAGATGCGGGATGTAAACCTGGCCGAAATAGCCAAAATGGCTATGGATACTATGGAACCCTACGCCATCCAGCGATCTGTAAAAATGAAGCTAGATGTGCAGGGCGACCCACAGCTGCTGGCTGATGCCAATGAAATGGAGATAGTATTTAACAACCTCATTTCCAATGCAGTGAAATACAACAAAGACGGCGGAAAAGTTCAGGTCAGTATCTGCGATCGCGGCAAAGACCTCGAAATAAAGGTTTCCGACAGCGGAATTGGGATGAGCGAAGAGGACAGTGATAAAATCTTTCAGGATTTTGTACGCATCAAAAACTCCAAAACCAAAGAAATCACCGGCAGCGGATTAGGTTTGTCGATCACCAGAAAAATGATCGAACAATACAATGGCACCATCGAAGTGGAAAGCAAACCCGACGAAGGGACTACTTTCACCGTATCTTTGCCACGACTTTAGAACTTTAAAACTAACTGACGTGAAATTCACTCCCGAAAACTATAAAATACCGGATGTTCCCATGCAGCCTTTCATTGATGATGAAGAGATTTGGGATTATATCAACCAAACTGAATCCACACCCGAAAAGGTGAAGGCCATCGTACAAAAATCTCTTGATAAAAACCGCCTCAGTCTGGCCGAAACTGCAGTTTTGCTCAAGGCCACCGACAGCGAATCGATCGAGATAATCAAAAACGGTGCCCGCGAACTCAAGGAAAAAGTTTACGGAAAACGTATCGTGCTTTTTGCCCCGCTTTATGTGGGCAACTACTGCTCAAACAACTGCCGCTATTGCGGTTTTAAAGCATCCAACAAAAGTGCTATCCGCAAAACCCTCACCAAAGAAGAACTGATCGAAAACGTGAAAGCACTGGAAGAACACGGCCAAAAGCGTTTGATTCTGGTTTATGGCGAACATCGTACCTACTCAGCCGATTTTATTGCTGATACCGTGCGCACAGTTTACAGCGTAAAAAAAGATCATGGCGAGATCCGCAGGGTAAATATCAATGCTGCACCTTTTGATATTGAAGGCTTTAAAACAATTCATGAAGCCGGCATAGGAACCTATCAGGTTTTTCAGGAAACCTACCACCATCCAACCTATGCCCTGGTGCATCCTTCAGGCAAAAAAGCTGACTACAACTGGCGGCTCAACTCACTCGATCGCGCTATGGAGGCCGGCATCGATGATGTGGGAATCGGTGCTTTATTTGGCTTGTACGACTGGCGTTTTGAAGTGATGGCACTTTTGCGTCATGTGAATCACCTGGAAGCTTGCTACAATGTGGGGCCTCACACCATTTCGTTCCCACGCATTCAGGATGCCTCCGAATATGATCTGGATGACAAATATTTGGTTACTGACGCCGAATTTACACGCCTTGTTGCCATTCTTCGGTTGGCTGTTCCCTATACCGGTTTGATCCTCACAGCCCGCGAATCGGAAAAGATACGCAAGGAAGTGCTGGCATTTGGCTGTTCGCAGATCGATGCCGGCACCAAGCTGGAGATCGGTGCTTATTCCGAAAATCCACATATTGATCAAAACCTGCACAAAGAACAATTTAAGATCAATGATGATCGCACACTCAATCAGGTGATTGATGAACTGCTCGACAGCGATTACCTGCCTTCTTTCTGCACAGCCTGCTACCGCAAAGGCCGCACGGGTGAGCATTTTATGGAATTCAGCGTGCCAGGCTTCATCAAGAAATTCTGCACCCCAAATGCCATGCTCACTTTGGCTGAATATATCGTGGATTATGCCACACCTGAAACTGCTGCTAAAGGTTGGAAGGTGATCGACAGAAATCTGGAAAGTCTGGGTGATGAACGCTACATCAAAGAAGTAAACGCGCGTATCGAACGCATCAAACAAGGCGAACGAGACCTGTATTTCTAGCAAATAACTCCCTGAACTACAATGGCTAAAGGAAGAGATCTTAAACCACATATCGGCATTTTTGGCCGGCGCAACAACGGCAAAAGCTCCCTCATCAACCTGATGACCGGACAGGAAGTGGCTATCGTTTCAGAAGAAGCCGGAACTACCACCGATCCCGTAAAAAAATCTCTCGAGATTTTTGGCATCGGACCAGCAATCATCGTGGATACAGCCGGGATAGACGACAGTGGTGAATTAGGAGAAAAACGGGTAAAGAAAACCTACGATGCCATCAAAACCATCGATTGTGCCATACTGGTTATCACCAAAAACGAATTTGGCTTTTACGAAAAAGAGCTGATCAAACAGTTTCGCGATTACAGCATTCCTTATTTCATCGTTCACAACAAGAGCGATTTACAACCACTGGAACAACTCACCCGTGAAAAAATCAGGGCTTTTAGCAAAGCAGAAGTAATTGATTTTAGTGTTGCCAGCAACACCCATGTTGACACCTTGATTGAGTTGCTCAAAAAAACCATCCCGGAAACCTCTTTTCAGAAACCTTCACTTTTGGGTGGCATCATCGAACCAAATGGTGTAGTCTTGCTTGTGACACCAATAGATTCTGAAGCTCCCGACGGACGAATGATCCTTCCACAGGTAATGGCTATTCGTGATGTGTTGGATAATGATAATATTTGCATAGTGCTGAAAGAAACGCACCTGAAACAATATTTCGATCAGCATCAACCTGAACCTCAACTGGTAATTACCGACAGTCAGGCCTTTGGGTTTGTTAATAGCATTGTACCACCGCATATTCCTCTTACAAGTTTTAGTATAGTTTTCGCCAGACTAAGAGGAGATTTTGAACATTATATGCAAGGAACACCCACACTTTCGCAACTAAATGATGGGGATAAAATTTTAATTCTCGAATCCTGCTCGCATCAGGTAAGCTGCGAAGATATCGGTCGTCATAAATTGCCCCGCTGGATAAGCGAATTCAGTGATAAAAAGCTTGATTTTGATATAGTAGCAGGCCTCTCTGATATTCCTGAAATCTCCAACTACCGAATGGTTATTCAATGCGGCGGATGTGTGGTCACGCGCAAACAGCTCATCAACAGGCTTCGTCCGGCTGTTAATGCCAATATTCCGGTGAGTAATTATGGAATGACTATCGCCTGGATAAACGGTATTTTTGATCGTGTGATAGAGCCTTTTAAAAACAAAACTAATGGCTGATATGCTGGATCAACTGCTCAAACAGCAAAATTTTTCGCGCGAGGATCTGATCAGCCTTTTATCCGTAAAAGGCGACGACACCCAAAAAGTACTTGACCGTGCACTTGAAGTAAAAGCTGCTACAGTCGGAAGAAAAGTCTATCTGCGCGGTTTGATCGAGCTCTCAAATATGTGTGCCAAAGACTGCTATTACTGCGGAATCCGCAAATCGAACAAGCACGTAAACCGCTACACCCTCACTGATGAAGAGGTATATCAGGCCGCTGATTTTGCCTGGCGCAAAGGCTTTGGCTCTCTGGTGATTCAAAGCGGAGAACTGACAAATAAGACTTTTGTCAACCATATCGAACACTTGCTAAAAGGTATCCATCAACGTACCAATGCCGAATTGTCCATCACACTTTCGTGTGGCGAACAGCCATACGAAGTGTTCAAACGCTGGCAGGAAGCAGGGGCACACCGCTACCTTTTACGCATCGAAACGACAAACAAGAAGCTTTATTACCAAATCCATCCCGAAAACGCGCTTCATGCTTTCGAAAAGCGCATCAAAGCTTTGGAAGACTTGCGTAAAGCAGGTTATCAGGTGGGCACCGGCGTGATGATCGGCCTGCCCGAACAAACCATCGCTGATCTGGCAGATGATCTGCTCTTCTTTAAATCCCTTGATATTGACATGATTGGCATGGGCCCCTATATCGAACATGCCGAAACCCCACTTTTTGAAAAGTTTATATTGCTGTGGCCTGCTGCCGAACGCTTCAGGATGAGCCTGTTGATGCTTGCCAGCTTACGCCTGCTGATGCCTGATATCAATATGGCTTCTTCCACGGCCCTGGAAACCCTCGACCCGCTTGGCCGGCAGAGCGGTTTGCTAGCCGGAGCCAATGTTGTGATGCCGAACCTCACACCCGTAATCAACAGGATAAACTATCAGCTGTACAACAACAAACCCAATCTGGACAAAGACCCCGCACTGAGCACCAGCAGCCTCAACCAGGTGATCGAAGCCATTGGTGAAAAAATCTGCTATTACGAGCCGGGGAATTCACAGCATTTTTTGAAGAGGAAGGGGTAATTGGAAGTCTTCAATTTCTTTACGGAAATCTCTTGTAGATGTCCTTTCGATGAGCAAAAGCTGCAAAAATTGCAGTTTTATCTATTATCACCATGCCAATCCGATAATCTCCTATCCTAATTCTATAGGCTGTTTTGTGATTTTTAAGTTTTTTCAGACTATTAATTTCAGAAAGTTTTTCAGCAGTAGCAACCTCATTAATCACATCGAGCATTACCTTAGGAACTGTAACGAATTA
>DJWN01000121.1 GCA_002440975.1 Bacteroidales bacterium UBA6229 | reverse complement strand
TCTTCCTTGGTGGTGTAGGCATTCAGCTCGCCACCCACATTTTCGAGACGACTCAACACATGAAATGCCTTGCGTTTTTTTGTGCCCTTAAAAACCATATGCTCAATCAGATGAGCCATCCCAAACTCCTTGTGCAGTTCATCCCTCGAACCCGTGTCAACCATCAGTGCCAGATGAGCGATCTGACCGGCTTTTTGCCGATGGATGAGCCTGATGCCATTCGGGAGTCTGTGGTAATTGTAGCTTGCTGTCATGTGATTTTCCTTGATACTGAATGAAACAGGAGGCAAAATTAGACATTCTGCCACGATTGGGCACTGATGTTGTATTTTTGTTGGATAATTTCAAGATCCATGCAACAATCCGGAATTTCGCAACCTACGCTGATCATTGATGCTTTGCGTGTCAAAGCAAACATCCATCGCATGAAAGCCAAAGCTAAAAAACAGCAGGTGGTTTTCAGACCTCATTTCAAAACACATCAGTCGGGCATAGTGGGGCAGTGGTTCAGACAGGCAGGCGTGGATCGTATCACGGTTTCATCGGTGAACATGGCGCAATATTTTGCTGATCATGGCTGGAAAGATATTCTGATTGCTTTTCCTGTTAATCTTATGGAAATCAAAAATATAAATAGGCTTGCCGGACGTATCAAACTGTATTTGTTGTTGGAAGATGCATCGGTGGCAGCTCAACTGGATCAGATATTGGAACATGGCGTTGGTGTTTATATCAAGCTTGATACAGGTGCTGGCAGAACCGGCATCGCATTGGATGATGAAGGCCGTGTGTTGGAGTTGGCTAATCAAATCAAAGCTTCTAAAAACCTGCAACTCAAAGGACTGCTTACCCATGCCGGACATTTTTATCATCAGCCTGGTGGTAAAAGGGTTATTAACGAAAAAACGCAACAGATAAGCCAAAGGATGAAGGGGCTGAAGGCAAGGCTTGGACAGGATGATTTGATTTTGAGCTGGGGCGATACGCCCTCCTGCTCTATGCTGGATGAGTTGAACGGCTATGATGAATGGCGACCGGGGAATTTTGTTTATTATGATGTAATGCAATACCATATTGGCTCCTGTAGCCTGGAGGATATTGCCGTGGCGATGGCTTGTCCGGTGGTAGCCGTGCATCCTGAACGGGAGGAAATGGTGATCTATGGCGGTTCGGTTCATTTTTCGAGTGAGTTTATTGCTGCGGATGAAGACTTTCGGTTGTATGGATACCTTGTGAACTTCACTGAAAAGGGCTGGACAGAAGCTGTTGCCGGGGCATGGCTGGCACGGCTGTCGCAGGAACACGGGATTGTGAAGCTTCCAAAGGAAATTTGTACGCATTATAAACCAGGCGATTTGATTGGGATATTGCCTGTGCACTCCTGTATTACTGTTTCGGCAATCAGGCAACAGCAGGACCTGGATGGGAATCTGATTCCTAAGATGGTGGTATAAAAGTTTCCCGCAGACCTGCCAGCTGTCAGGCTGGTTTCGCTGATTTAGGCAGATTTTTTGTGCTTGTGTAAACCTGATGCTTATTTGTGCAATCGAAAATGCACGGATTGTTTAAATTTGTCGCACTTAATTCATACAGCAATGCGAAAACTGTTTCTCCTGATTTTCCTTTTTAGTTTGATCGGCATGATTTCTCAGGCACAGAAAAGGGTAAGTGATACCACAGTATCTACTGTTTTGTTTCAGGCTACTTATGCTTTTCAAATTCCGGGAGGCGACCTGACCGAATTTTTTGGAAACAACTCAACCGTCGGGGGTGGGGTGAGTTATAAAACAGATAAAAACTGGCTGTTTGGAGCTTTCGGGCATTTTATCTTTGGTGATCAGGTGAATAACCGGGCCGAAATTTTTAAAGGAATAAGCACAGCTGATGGTGAAGTGATTGATGGAAACGGGTTATATACCAGTCTGGCATTGTTTGAGCGGGGTTTTCATATGCAGTTTAAAGCCGGCAAGCTTTTTAATGTGTTGGGGCCAAACCCCAATTCAGGGATCTATGTGCAGGCCGGACTGGGCTATCTGACGCATCGTATCCGTATCGAAACGCAGTTTGGCACTGCTCCGCAACTGATGGACGATTATGCGTTGGGTTACGACAGAATGCGTGGCGGATTAGCCTTTAGTGGTGAGTTCGGCTATTTGCTGATGAGCAATTCACGTTTGTTGAACCTGAGTGTTGCGTTGGAGTTTACACAGGTTTCGGCCAAGAGCCTCCGCGACTACGACTTTGCCCTGATGCGAAAAAACGATAAGAGCTATTCCGATCAATACTTTGGAATCCGCATAAGCTGGATGATTCCAACCTATAAGCGGGCTCCGCAGGATTATTATTATTACTAATAATTGTGTTGATCAGGCAAGCAAAACTCAAATCATTGTCATGCCAATGAGATGGCTTTACACTTTATTTATTCATTTTTACGGGCTGGCCGCCCGCCTTGCCGCTTTGCGTTCAGCCAAGGCCAAAGCCTTTGTAAATGGGAGACGCGAATTTCCTGTTTCACTTTTTCAGGACGACAAACCCTGGTTTTGGTTTCATGCTGCTTCGCTGGGAGAGTTTGAGCAGGGAAGACCTGTGATAGAAGAGGTTAGAGCGATGTTTCCGGAGGTGAGGATACTGCTGAGTTTTTTCTCTCCTTCAGGATACGAAATCAGAAAGGACTACGAAATGGCCGATCAGGTAATTTATATGCCACTCGATACCCTGGCCAATGCCCGAAAGTTGTTGGATAACTTTACTATCAAAGCAGCATTTTTTATCAAATATGAGTTTTGGTTCAATCACCTCAAAGTTTTACAGCAAAAGGCGGTTCCGGTGTTTTATTTCTCGGTCAGATTCAGAGACAAGCAGCACTTTTTCAAAAGCTATGGTGGCTGGTTCAACAAGCATTTATCTGCTGTTGAGCATTTTTTTTTGCAGGATGAACATTCGGCTGATCTCTTGAAAAGCATTGGTATCACACAATATAGCATTGCCGGTGACACACGTTTCGACAGGGTGGCAAAAATTGCAGCCAAGGCCGATCCGATTCCTGAGATAGAACAGTTTATAAATGGCCGTAAGTGCATCATCGCCGGCAGCACCTGGCCTCCGGACGAAAACTTACTATTGGAGATGCTTCCTGATTTATCCGAAGACTATTGTCTGATTTTTGCCCCCCACGATGTGAGCGAAACACATATCATTCAGCTTGAAAACAAGCTGCAAATGCCAACTGGATTGTATTCGAAAAAACAACTTGACCCTGCCAATAAAATCTTGATCATCGATCAGATTGGTTTGCTCTCGCGGGCTTATCGGTATGCCCGCTTTGCCTATATCGGAGGTGGTTTTGGCAAGGCTATTCACAATATTCAGGAAGCGGTGACTTTTGGCTGTCCTGTTATTTTCGGGCCGCACCACGAACAATTCACCGAAGCCGTTGACCTGCTTGCCGAAGGTGGTGCCTTCAGCATCCACACAACCCGAGATTTGAAAATTCGTTTTGATCAGCTGATACAGGATGAAGCATTTTACAATCAGGCCTCGGCAGTTTGCAAGACTTATGTGAATAAACAGTTGGGTGCTACCGCAAAAATCATGAGTTTCCTGAATAATCGTTTCACTGGATACTGGCGAACTGCCTAAGCACAACATTTGTATCTTTGCGCTTTACTTGCCAATAAAAATGCAACAATACCATGATGATACAACTGAGAAATATTACAGCTGAGAAAGCGGAAATTCATAAGCTTATAGTCTTATCAAAAAGTGTTTCGGGCGATTTGACCGGACTTACTAAAGAAGAAAACAAATGGGTCGAAAAACAGCGAAACGAATTGAAAAGAGAACTGATCAGTTTGGAGCGGTATCCGGTTGGAATAAGTTTACTTTTTGTGGATCAGGAGGTTGGAGAAAACAAACGATTTGAATCGTGCCGCAAACAGGGCTTTGCTATGGGACAATACCTGAACAAAAATGGCCTGACAAACGTAGAAATTGTTCCTGACGAAGGATTGGAAAACGAAGCTTTGGCCATCGCTGAAGGCATGGGATTGGGCAATTATCAGTTTTTGAAATACCGCAAAGACCAAAAGGAAAAACAGAATAGCTTACAAGAAATTTATCTGTATTCTAAGGCGATAGATCTAAAAATAATAGAGGAGTTGAACATATTGATCGAAGCTAACCACTGGGCCCGCGATCTGGTGAATGAGCCTCTCAACAAGCTCAGTGCCACAGCATTGGCTGCGCAGATCAGCGATAAAGTGCGTGCAGTAGGAGCAAAGGCTGAGGTTTTTAACAAACAAAAAATTGAGGCTTTAAAAATGGGAGGTTTGCTTTCGGTAAACATGGGCAGCATCGACCCGCCTACCTTCACAATCCTTGAATGGAAGCCGAAAAATGCGTTGAACAAAAAACCTGTCATTCTGGTGGGTAAGGGAGTGGTTTACGATACGGGTGGTCTCAGCCTGAAGCCTTCCAATGCCATGGATACCATGAAGTGTGATATGGCCGGGGCTGCGGTGGTATCAGCTTCGTTGTATGCACTTGCCAAAGCCAAAATTCCCTTGCATGTGATGGCTCTGGTGCCGGCCACCGACAATCGTCCCGATGGCAATGCCTATGTGCCGGGTGATATTATCACCATGTTTGATGGCACAACGGTTGAAGTGCTCAATACCGATGCCGAAGGCCGCTTGATTTTAGCCGATGCCTTGTCGTATGCCAAAAAGTTTGAACCCGAACTGGTGCTTAATTTTGCTACTTTGACGGGCTCTGCCTCCAGAGCTATCGGAAGCCAGGGCATTGTGGCTATGGAAGTTAAAGCTATCGATTTATTCTGTAAGCTGGCCGAAAGTGGCGAAATCGTGAACGAACGGCTGGTGAAGTTCCCGATGTGGGACGAATACCGCGAGCAGCTCAATTCCGAAATTGCTGACCTGAAAAATATCGGCGGACCGGAAGCTGGTGCCATCACAGCGGGTAAATTTCTGGAGCATTTCACGGATTACCCTTTTATTCATTTCGATATTGCCGGACCTGCCTTTATCGAGAAGCGGGATAATTATCGCGGCATTGGCGGAACAGGAATTGGTGTGAGGCTGATGTTTCAGTTTCTTAAGCACTATGGTGTTTGAGCAATCTTAAGCCATTCCCATCAGATTCATAAAATCGAGGTAATGGGGAGCATCAATGCCAAAGGTCTCCACTGAACGCCCCATGATTTTATAGGTGCTTTTCTGGCCTGCCACACGTGAAAAGTGCAGCTCGAAATGCTTGCCTTTTTCGTCAGTGTAATTTACCATCACCAGGTTTTCGTTCAGGTCGGATTGTAGTTTGTGCTGACAGACAGGACAATGAAAATGATATTTTTCGCCTGCTACGACCTTCACTTCTTTATGATGCAGGGTTTCATAATTACCAATTTCGGGGTTCATCAGCAAAAGTAAACCATGTTCGTTAATGTCTTCACCCTCTTTGCAAGCCGTCAGAATCAAACGGTTTTCAATTAATAAATAAGCTTTGCAATATGGGCAAGTGTAGTTGTATTTCATGTTGATCTCCTTTCTTTTGGCTTAAAAGTACAATATTTTTAAATCTTAAGCAAGATTCTGCTTTTACATTTTGAAGCCTGCAAACCTTTGCAAAGAATTCTTTTGTGTTATCGGTTAAGTATGTTGCTCTTTTTCAGGCTGTTTTTGTGTGTTTTCGGAAGGAAAGAAGAATTGTGCAGCCCCATTTGTTTTTCAAAGCATTATCTTTGAACAGCTAATTGTGTGAAAAAACTAATACTATTTCCAATGAAAGCTTCATCTTCATCAAAAATACGCTTAACTGTCGGCATTTTGGCGATAGCTATGATTTTAACTGCCTGCGATATGAAAAAAACAGTTGATACGCATGTGCAATCTCCCAATGGGAAAATTAATGTGGAGCTGGTTTCAGGCAAGGCGGGCGAGCTGGGATATCTTTTGAGGTTCGGGGATCAACTGCTTATTGATACCTCCTGGCTGGGTTTCGAATTTAAAGATCAGGAGCCTTTGATGAATCAACTGGAAGTGACGAAAGTGGAGTTTACTGAAAAAGATGAAAGCTGGGAAATGCCCTGGGGCGAGCAGCGCGTGGTGCGCAATCATTACAAGGAAATGCTGGTGAGTGTAACAGAAAAAACAACAGCTGCACGACAGTTTCAGTTGCAGTTCAGGCTGTATGATGATGGTTTGGGTTTCAGATACCTTTTCCCCGATCTGACGGATGATCAGGAAACCATCATCCTGGACGAACACACGCATTTTAATTTGACGGGCGACCATCAGGTGTGGTGGATTCCGGGCGACTGGGATATTTACGAACACCTCTATCACCATACCAGGTTGAGTGAAATTGATGCTTTGGCTCTCAGAAGTCACAATGATCTGGCACAAACACATATCCCTTTTAATGCGGTGAACACGCCGGTCACCATGAAGACTGCCGAAGGAATTTACCTGAGCTTTCATGAGGCCAACCTGACTGACTATGCCGATATGACCATTAAAATCGACACGAATAATTTCAATCTGGTGAGTGAGCTGGTAGGATCGGACAGGCTGGGTTATAAAGTAAAACGCAAGGGTGCTTTCAGTACGCCCTGGCGAACCATTCAGATCAGCGAAACTGCAGCCGGCCTGATAGATTCACGACTGATCGTTAACCTCAACGAGCCCAATCGCTTAGGCGATGTGTCATGGTTTAAGCCCACCAAGTATGTTGGCATCTGGTGGGATATGCATCTGGGAAGCAAAACATGGGATTATGCTGCTACACAGGATATGAATTCCTTTGGTGGCCTTAAACCTCATGGCAAGCATGGCGCTACTACTAAATATGCCAAGCAACTGATTGATTTTGCAGCTGAAAACAATATCCATGCAATCCTGGTCGAGGGATGGAATACCGGATGGGAGCACTGGATAGGTTTTGAAGATCGCGAAGGCGTTTTCGACTTTGTGACTCCCTATCCCGATTATGATTTGGCTGAGGTGGTTCGCTACGGCAAGTCGAAAGGGGTGGAGCTGATCATGCATCACGAAACCTCAGCAGCTGTGCGCACCTACGATCAGCAGATGGACACGGCTTACCGACTGATGGAATCGCTTGGCATCCATGCGGTGAAGACAGGTTATGTAGGCCAGATCATTCCCAAAGGGGAGTATCACCACGGGCAATGGATGGTAAACCATTATCGCCGTGCCCTCGAAACCGCTGCCAAGTACAAAATTGCCATCAATGCCCACGAGCCCATAAAAGCAACCGGCATCCGGCGCACCCTTCCCAATGCCATCTCACGTGAAGGCTTGCGCGGACAGGAATTCAATGCCTGGGCTTCTGACGGAGGCAACCCGCCCAATCACCTGCCTACTGTGGCCTTCACACGTATGCTGGCCGGCCCGATTGATTTTACACCCGGTATTTTCAATATCAAGCTCGATCCCTGGAAACCCAATAATCAGGTGAATACCACCCTGGTGCATCAGCTGGCACTTTATGTGGTGATCTACAGTCCTATACAAATGGTTCCGGATTTGATTGAAGCTTACACCAATCACCCTGCTTTTCAGTTTATCCGCGATGTGGCTGTTGACTGGGAACAAAGCCTTACCCTCAACGGAGAAGTGGGCGAGTACGTGACAATTGCACGTCAGCAAAGGGATTCAGACAATTGGTTTTTAGGGGCTATCACCAATGAAGAAGCCCGCAAACTGGAAGTAAAGCTCGATTTTCTGGAAGCCGGAACTACCTACGAAGCCCGGCTTTATCTTGATGCAGCCGATGCCCATTGGGATGAAAACCCAACGGCTTATAAGATCGTAAAACAACAACTGAAACAAAGCGACATCCTGAGTCTTGAACTTGCTCCCGGCGGAGGTGCAGCGGTGAGTTTTGTACCGGTGGAGTAGGAGCGGATAGGGTGTTGAGGTGTTGTCATTGTACTCGTTGTTGTCATGGTTGTTATTGTTAAAGGTTTGATGAGGAATGATTAAAGTAAATGGGCATAAGTGATTAATGTTTTTTTGCCGCCACCCCTTACGTGTTATTAGATTTATCTGGCGACAGATCTACCTGATGGCAGACAGGCAGGCTCAATTCTTGGGGACTCCAGCACCATGAAGATTTGAAGTGAAGATCTGACTTGTCTCGATAGCGCAACCCTGCAGGGGTTGCTGCTATTGTAGCAAATGGTTAGTGCAAATTGTTTGTCAACCCTGAAGGGGTTGCGTTAAATCATTAATTGTTCTGGAACTTTTCTTTGTTCCCGATAGCGAATGCATCGGGACATGTTCCAGGTTCCCAAAAAACAAGTGCGATTGAAGAAGCAAGAGAGTGAGCAAGCGTATAGAGGAAAGTATATATTAAAAAATGAATAGGCTGCATCAGTTAAAACGAGCTAAAAGCTAAACACCAACAGCCTATAAAATGATCTAATTATATACCAAGTTTACATAATGTAATCCTGAGTGAAAAAATTTGTATTTTTTAAAACGCAACTAATCAGAGGATTAGAAACTTTTTTAATTTTCTTTAAAAAAAAGTGATTAGATTTCACTACTTATTGGAATATAATGGGTGAAAAGAGGAAGGGTAAGGTTGAAACCAGAACCGGGCAAAGGGTACTTAAGTTGACATAATGTAAGCAGGAGAAGAAAAAATGCGTTAATAAAGCAAAGATAATCAGTAAACTAAGAAATATTTTTAATTTTTTTTGAAAAAAAATGGTTACCTTTTTGATTTTTTTGGATTAAGAGAGGTAGAGGCAGGATAACTTTTAAACCAAAACCTGCACTTTAGGAGATAGGAACCAGGGT
>DJWN01000048.1 GCA_002440975.1 Bacteroidales bacterium UBA6229 | reverse complement strand
CATTCAAGCTTACAATAGCCTGGTTCGTATAAACCAATTTCATTGCAGTTGGTTTACAAAGTTTTGCTTATAACCTCTGCCCTTTCAAAAACATCACCATTGGCTATGTCTTTTTCTGATTTCAAAGCTCTTTTCTCCAGTTTTTGTTTCAATTGCTGCTCCATCTTTAACTTTTCATAAAACTCATTGATTGTGCTTTCATCAGCTTTAAGCAGGAACTTGCGAATAAAAGCTCTTTTTTCGGCAACATTCATGGATGTTAGTTTTAATGTTTATTACAAATGTACCAAATTTTAGGTTTATTAAAATTTTTCCTCTGTGCAAATGATCGCCTTTGCTTCATTTGTGAGGATTGGTTTTTGGATCGTTAATGCTGATAATTGAAATAGCGTTGCAATGTTATTGCAAGGTCGTTGAAAAAGTATTTCTTTTTTTTGCCCTTTGAAAGACCAAAGGGCGAAAGTTTTAGCCTACCGTATTTCCCCCACACCCTGCAATAAATTATCAATCATACAAAGCATTGCGCTGTTGTTTCAGCTTTTCGTCGCTGATGTAATCATCATAATCCATCAGCTTGTCGATCATTCCGTTAGGACCAATTTCGATGATGCGGTTACAAACGGTACGGATAAATTCGTGGTCGTGCGACGACATTAGTACATTGCCTTTGAATTTGATCAGGGTATTGTTAAAAGCCTGAATCGACTCCAGATCGAGATGGTTAGTAGGTGTATCCAGTATTATCACATTGGCATTACGAGTCATCATGCGGGCAATCATGCAGCGCACTTTTTCGCCTCCCGAAAGCACATTGGCTTTTTTGTAAACTTCCTCGCCGGAAAAAAGCATTTTGCCCAAAAATCCACGCAGGTAAACCTCTGTTGTATCTTCAGAAAACTGTGCCAACCAGTCCATGAGGCTGATGTCTTTTTGAAAGAGATGATCATATTCCAATGGCAGATAGGCTTTGAGGATCGTTTGTCCCCAGACAAAACTTCCGCTATCGGCCTGTTCATGTCCTTTCAGGATTTTAAAAAGCATAGTCATGGCACGGGTGTCGCGCGAAAGGAAAATGATTTTATCGTTTTTCTGAACGCTGAAACTGAGTTTGCTGAAAAGCATTTTGTCGCCACTGCTTTTGCTTAAATCGTTCACCTCAAGGATATGGTTGCCGGGTTCGCGCTCCGGGGTAAAAATGATGGCAGGGTATTTTCGAGTTGAAGGCTTAATTTCTTCAATATTAAGCTTTTCTATCATTTTCTTGCGGCTTGTTGTCTGCTTCGATTTGGAGGCATTGGCACTAAAACGCTGAATAAATTCCATCAGCTCCTTCTTGCGCTCCTCCGCCTTTTTGTTTTGGTTTTGAAGCTGTGCCAAAGCCAGCTGACTCGATTCGTACCAGAAGGAGTAATTCCCTGAAAATTGCTGCACGCGACCAAAATCAATATCTACAATATGCGTACAGATTGAATCCAAAAAGTGCCTGTCGTGCGAAACTACCAGCACCGTATTCGGGAAATTAACCAGGTAATTCTCCAGCCAGTTCACTGTTTCCAAATCGAGGTCGTTAGTAGGTTCATCAAGCAATAGGTTGTCAGGCTTGCCAAACAGTGCCTGCGCAAGCAATACTTTCACTTTTTGCTGACCACTCAGTTCACGTACCAGCCTGTGATGCATATCCTCCTGAATGCCGAGGCCACTCAATAAACTGGCGGCATTACTCTCGGCATTCCAGCCATCCATATCGGCAAACATACCCTCCAATTCAGAAGCCCGCATACCATCGGCCTCGCTAAAGTTGGATTTCTCGTAAATAGCGTCTTTTTCCTGCATTACCTCCATCAGTTTGCTATGCCCCATCAGCACAGTATCCAACACCGTATGCTCATTAAATTCGGAGTGATTCTGTTTTAAGACCGAAAGCCGTTCACCTGTTCCCATCAGCACGTTTCCTTTGGTACTGTCCATTTCTCCGCTCAAAATCTTCAGTAAAGTTGATTTTCCGGCTCCGTTTGCACCGATAATACCATAGCAGTTTCCGGCTGTGAATTTTAAATTAACATCCTGAAATAGAATGTTTTTCCCAAATTGAATGCTGAGGTCGGTGACGGTGATCATGAATTATTGTTATTTGATGCTTAGGCGGCTGCAAAGGTAGGTTTAATTTGATGCGGTTGGGCAGGTTTTGAATGTTTGCGATTATGCCGTTTAAAAACTAATAGTCGAAGCGTTTGAGTTGCTTTTGCAAGAAAATTGAAATAAAGTTGAACTGTTCTTGGGGTTAAATTGTTCTTTGACCCTTTGCTGAAATTAAGCTTTATTGCACCACGCGAAAGGCATCTCGACATACTTCGACAGGCTCAGCACAAGTAGCTCAATGACCAATTCGCGCGAGAACGACATACTCTGCCTAAAACACAAGACAATAGAGATAGCTATATTATCACAAACTCTCTAAAATTGCTTCTTGTAATCGTTTTGTTTTCGGATTGATAGGTCTCAGTAAATGTTTTTGGCAGTTTTTTCGTTTTTGATTCAGACCATTTAAATTCATAGCCAAAGATGCGTCCTCCGATATCTTCAACAAAATCAACCTCTTGTTGCTGTTTAGTTCTCCAAAAATATTTCCTCGCCAAACTTTCCTTGTATTCATTTTGCTTCACCCTTTCTGAAATGAGAAAATTCTCCCATAGGGCACCTTTGTCTGTTCGAATATTAAGCGGATCAAAGTTTCCAATTATCATATTTCTAATCCCGTTATCATAGAAGTAAATTTTTTTATAGAGGTCAGTAGTTAACTGC
>DJWN01000132.1 GCA_002440975.1 Bacteroidales bacterium UBA6229 | reverse complement strand
CAAGATTTTTTTGAAGAAAAATTAATGTGTTTAATAATGAGGTTGTTAGACGTTGTGTATATGTTTAACCACGGGTGAAAACAGGCTTTCCGTGTGACGATAATGCGTCGTTATAGTGATATCCTTCTTCCTCAAAGCTCAAAAGTGCTTCTTTGCTAATTGCCTTTTCTTTTATAAGGTGTCGCGCCATCAATCCCCGTGCTCTCTTTGCATAAAAACTTATGATCTTATACTCGCCGTTTTTATTGTCCTTAAAAACAGGTGAAACCACATCCAATTTAGTGCCTTTCAGGTTTACACTTTTGAAATATTCGTTTGAGGCTAAATTAATTAAAACATTGGTATTCAATGATTTCATCTCGGTTGAAATCTGTTTTATAAGCTTCGTCTTCCAGTAAACATATAAACCTGAATATTTGCCAACAGATAATTTTGTTCCCATTTCGAGTCGATGGGGAGCAATTTTATCAAGAGGCCTTAATAAACCATAAATTCCAGATAAAATCCGGAGGTGTTTTTGGGCAAACTGTAAATCTTCATTCCTTAAGGTGTTGGCATCAAGGCCTTGATAAACATCACCTTTGAATGTAAAAATTGCTTCTTTTAGCTGTTGGTCACTCAGATTTTTCCATTGTTGATACCGTTCATAATTCAACCTGGCCAGATCATCGCTGATATGCATAAGTTTTGACAAATCCTTTGGTTGCTTCTTTCTTAAAATAGCAGCTATTTTGTCTGCATCTGATTTAAAAGTTGGCTGACTTGAGGGGAGATTACTAGAATAAGTGCTGATATCCAGCGTTTTAGCTGGTGAAATTAAAATGTACATTTCGCATTATTTTAAAACCTGAATGGGTCTGTTGGAAATCCATTACCTATATAATATGGAGATGTGCCAAAAGGAGTGAATGGTTGTTGAAATTCGTTGTATAAAAAGTTGCCTGAGTTTCCGTTTCTATAGTTGAATGAAGCATTAATTTGCAAATTATTAGTAATCCGATAATTCATATAAAGCTGAAAACCTCTGGCATTGAAATCCGGTGTGTTGTTTTTTCTTTGTATAATCGTTTGCTGGTCAGTTTGTTTCCATGCGACTCCACTTAATCGTAATTTTGGATTTACCTGATAGCTTCCTCCGGCGTACCAAAGCATATAATTTGCATCAATGTGATCTATTTCCCAGTTTCCTTCTTTTTTTAATTTAAACTGATTGAGGTTTTGAATCCAGGTTTGTTGTACGCCTGCAAAAGCCGTGAAATTTTTTGATAATTCGTAATTGAACTGAGGATTAATTCTCTGATAATAAGTACCTTTTTTGCTTAAGTAAGCCGATTGAAATCCAGCTTCCAGATTCATAAAGACTTTAAACTTTGATCTTTCGACGGGTTTTTGGTCCTCAGCAAGCTGCGAAATCTCTATGGGTTGAATGCTTTGAGCTATTTGAGAATAAGCATGAAATCCAATCCCTGAAAGCAGAAGCACAAGGATGAATGGTATTATTTTGTTCTGACCAATCTCAATCATAGTTTTATTATTTCTGATGTATATTCGGGGATGTTACAAAGGTGTCGTTTGAAAATGAGGCGATGCGCTCCATAAAATCTGATTCGGTGAGGTAATATCGGGTATGTTTTTCGGTAAGTTCGATAGAAATGATTCCAAGCAGTATGAAATCGACCAGGATGGCTTCGGCATATCGCTTTTTAATTCCGGTTAGTTGTATAAATTCATCAAGACTAATGGTTTGATATTCATTTAAATAACGTAATAATTGCATTTCGGTTTCTGTTATTGAAATCTTGACAGCAATTTTCTGTTTCTCTTTTTTCCAAACTTTAAGCATCACTGGTGTTGCCAAAAGGTTTTGGTCGCCAACACGTACAAAGATCTTGTAATTGTTATTTTTGTCAGGGGCTTTGTGCTTTAGCTTTTTGTTTTTGGGCACAACCACTTCCAACACTAATTTGCCGTTGATGTTCCATTCTTTGGTTGTGAACTGTACTTCTGGCTGACAATATAGCTGGGCGGCAGCTTCCACCATGTGAATTTCTTCATCGGATCGCACTCCTGCAATGGAACCGTTGTCTTTTACCCCAACCAAAAGCCTTCCACCATCAGTATTGGCAAAAGCTACCAGGGATCGGGCAATTTTTTTGCTGTCAGAAATTTCAAATTTAAAATCCTGCTGCTGATGTTCACCTTCTTTTATCAATTCCTGAATATATCCTGCCATGATTTTCTGAAATTGTTACAAATTTATAACAATACTTCCATTGGAAAGTTTGACTGGATGGAATAACGAAAAAAAAAGGCTTTGAATTGATCACCCAAAGCCTTTTTTAACAAAAAATGGTTTTTCAATTAAACACCATATTATTCTGTGAAGTATTTTTCTCGCAATAGTGACAGGCAAGTTTTATTTCGCCATCGATTTTGATTACTTTGAACTTTGTTGGAACCTGTTCTTTGTTTGTTATGCAATTTGGATTGAAACATTTTGCAATGCGTTCAATCGAATCCGGAATGTTTACGGTAGTCTTTCTTGTAACTTCATAATCCCTGATTTCGATTAGCGTAGCAGTAGGTGCAACCAGAGCGATCTTATCTGTTTCGCTGGGTTTAAAATATTTCTCACTAATTTTAATAATCCCCTTACGACCGTATTTTTTGCTAACCAGATTGGTTCCAAAATAAATCTCCTTTTCAGATTCTTCGAGGTCGAGTATTCTGATAACCTGAAACACTTTGTCGGCCGGGATGTGGTCAATAACTGTTCCGTTGCTGATGGCCGAAACGATTAATTCTTTGCGCTTAGTATTCATGATTTTTGATGATTTTCGTTTTACTTAAGTCCCAGAATAGAAGCAATTAAAGCTTGTCTTACAAAAACTCCGTTAAGAGCCTGTTCAAAATAGTAAGCCTTTGGATTATCGTCCACATTGATGCTGATTTCATTTACGCGGGGCAGTGGATGCAGAATTCTACAATTCTCTTTTGCGTTGTTTAACATGCTGTTATCGAGAATGTATGCGTTTTTAACTTTTTCATATTCCAAGGGATCCGGAAAACGTTCGCGCTGAATACGTGTCATATAAATGATGTCTGATTTTGGAATCACCTCACTGAAATCAGTGTATTGTTCATATTGCAAATTAGCTTCCTTAATATGTCTTTTTACAGCACTTGGTAATTTTAATTCAACCGGAGAAACCAAATGGAATTTTGTATTGAACTGGCAGAGTGCTATCACCAGACTATGAACCGTGCGGCCATATTTGAGATCTCCAACAAAAGTCACCTCAAGATTTTCGAGTGTGCCCTGAGTTTTTTTGATTGAAAAAAGGTCGAGCAAACACTGAGTTGGGTGCTGATTTGCCCCATCGCCTGCGTTGATGATTGGAACACTGGCCACTTCACTGGCAAATCGCGCTGAACCATCAACCGGATGACGCATTACGATGAGATCAGAATAGTTACATACTGTTAAAATGGTGTCTTTTAGGGATTCGCCTTTTTGTACACTGGAAGTTGCTGCACTGCTAAATCCAATCACATTGCCACCCAGCTTTTGAATGGCACTTTCGAAACTTAGTCGTGTGCGGGTTGATGGTTCAAAAAAAAGTGAGGCTATCACCCTGCCATTCAGTAAATTCTGATGGGGCTTTTTCTCAAATTCTGCTGCTATTTCCAGAATTTGCATGATCTCCTCTTTGGAGTAATCACTGATGGAAATAAGACTTCGGTTTTTCATTGATTAATTTTTGGTTTAGAGATTATTCTAGGAAAAAATATTTTCGGGAAGGACAAAAAAAAGACGGCTAATGCCGTCAGAATATCTTTATAGAATACTTGAAAAAACTGAGTTTTCGATATATTTGAATGTCCGGGTACCTTGTACATATATTTAAGGTTATCGGGACACAAAAGTAAACCATAATGTTGAAGTTTGATACATTTTTTATTCACAATTTAATGATTTCTTGTTAATAACTACTAAAACTTCAATATTCGTCCCAGGCTTTTATTTTCAAATCCTCAATATTGTAACGTCCTATACTATAAATAAATGCACTTGCCAATCGTGCATTTGAGATCAATGGGATGTTGAAATCCACGGCTGCACGACGAATGGTGTAATCATTCGACAATTCTTCTGAGCTTAGATTTTTGGGGATATTAATCACCAGATCAATTTTCTTTTCTCTTATCAAATCCAGCGCATTGGGGTATTCAGCTACATCCGGCCAGTTGACTTGCGTAGAGGCTATGCCGTTTTCGCTCAGAAATAAATGACTACCTTTTGTTGCATAAATTTCGAACTTATGATCGGCAAGCCATTGCGAGCTGTTCAATAATTCTATTTTGTCACGCATTGTGCCAGAGGAAATTAGCACTCCTTTCCTGGGAATTTTAAAACCTACAGCCAACATCGATTTTAGGATGGCTTCGTAATAATCATCGCCAATGCACCCAACTTCGCCTGTTGAAGCCATGTCAACACCCAAAATGGGATCGGCTTTGCTCAATCGGGAAAAAGAAAATTGTGGGGCTTTCACGCCAATGTATTCCAGTTCGAACAACGATTTAAACGGTTTTGCAACTTTATCGCCCAACATTATCCTGGTTGCCAATTCAATAAAATTGGTTTTCAGAATTTTTGAAACAAAAGGTAAACTTCTGGAAGCTCTTAGGTTACATTCGATTACCTTAATATCATTGTCGCGAGCCAAAAACTGAATATTAAACAGACCGCTGATGTTCAAGGCAAGTGCAATTTGCTTGCTTATTCGCTTTATTCTACGGATAGTTTCCACGTAAACTTTCTGGGGAGGAAACATAATAGTAGCATCTCCCGAATGAACGCCGGCAAATTCGATGTGCTCGGAAATGGCGTACACAATTATTTCACCTTTGTCGGCCACCCCATCAAATTCAATTTCTTTGGTATCGGTCAAATATTTTGACACCACAACCGGATATTGTTTGGAAACCTGTGTTGCCAGCTCAAGAAAATGCCGGAGTTCATTTTGATTCGAAACGATGTTCATGGCTGCTCCCGAAAGTACGTATGATGGCCTTACCAGCACAGGAAATCCAACCTGCGTAGTAAATTTTTCAATGTCATCAATACTACTCAGCTCTTTCCAGGCTGGTTGGTCAATGCGCAGACTATCAAGTAATGCCGAAAACTTATGCCTGTTTTCGGCCATGTCGATCGAATCTGCTGGTGTGCCCAAAATTGGAACATTGTAGGCCTGAAGTCTCATAGCCAGGGTGTTGGGTGTCTGGCCTCCGGTACTCACAATAACGCCTTTCGGATTTTCGAGTTCAATGATATCCAGCACGCGTTCGAGGCTTAGCTCATCAAAATACAGACGGTTGCAGCTGTCGTAATCTGTGCTAACTGTTTCAGGATTAAAATTTACCATCACTGATCGGTAACCTGATTGTTCAACAGTTTTGATAGCATTTACAGCTGACCAGTCAAATTCAACGCTGCTTCCAATCCGGTAGGCACCTGAGCCCAAAACAATCACTGATTGCCTGTCTCTCTCAAAATCGATGTCGTGATTGTTGCCATGATAGGTGAAATAGAGGTAGTTGGTTTGTGCCGGATGTTCAGCAGCCAGGGTGTCAATTTGTTTGGCGTAAGGAACGATTTGCTGCGTCAAACGCTGTAGTCTGATTTCTAAGATTCTATTCTCAATGGCATCATGGTCAACTTCATTGTAGAGTAATCTGGCGAGCTGAAAATCAGAAAACCCGGCTTTTTTAAGGTCAAGAAGAAACGCATTATTCAAGTCTTCAATTTTCTGAAAATTAATCAGTTCCTGTTTGAGCTGATGAATGTTTTTGAGTTTTGCCAAAAACCAGGAATCTATTTTTGTGACATTATGTATTTGATCAACTGTCCAGCCCTGGTCAAAGGCTTTAGCAATCCAGAAAATGCGCGTGTCTTTCGGATTATTGAGTTCATCTTCGAGATCATTTTCGGGTAATTCATGATTGGCAACAAAGCCATGCATACCTACACCAATCATCCTCAATCCTTTTTGAATACATTCCTCAAAGGAACGCCCAATCGCCATAACCTCTCCAACACTTTTCATGCTGGATCCGATTTCCCTGTTTACGCCATGAAACTTACTCAAATCCCATCTGGGAATTTTGACAACCAAATAATCCAAAGCTGGTTCAAAAAAGGCTGAAGTGGTTTTGGTAATGTCATTCTTTAGCTCATGCAAGCCATATCCCAAGGCCAGTTTTGCTGCAACAAAAGCCAGTGGATATCCTGTAGCTTTGCTTGCCAGTGCGCTTGAGCGTGAAAGTCGCGCATTTACCTCGATCACACGGTAATCCTCTGATTTTGGGTCAAGTGCATATTGTACATTGCACTCACCAATTATACCGACTCTCTTTACGATATCGATCGAAATTTGCCTTAGTTTGTGGTATTCCCTGTTTGTGAGGGTTTGTGAAGGAGCAACAACGATACTCTCACCGGTGTGAATTCCCAAAGGATCGAAGTTTTCCATATTACAAACAGTAATACAGTTATCATAGTGATCACGAACTACTTCGTATTCGATTTCTTTCCAGCCTCTTAAGGATTCTTCAACCAATACCTGAGGGCTGTATGAAAAGGCCTGATGAATTTTTTGTGTCAGTTCTTCACGATTGTGACAAAATCCACTTCCTTGTCCACCCAATGTATAAGCTGCCCGGATGATGATAGGATATCCGATTGTTTCTGCCGCAAGGATGGCTTCTTCAGGTGATGTTGCAGAGAGTGAGCGGGCAGTTTTAATTCCGATTTCATCAAGCATTTCAGCGAAAAGCTGCCGATCTTCTGTTTCCTGAATAGCTTGAACAGGAGTGCCCAAAACCTTTACTTTATATCGATCAAACATCCCTTTATCGAATAATTCTAAACCGCAGTTGAGTGCTGTTTGCCCTCCGAATGACAACAGGATTCCATCAGGTTTTTCTTTTTTTATCACCTGTTCAACAAAAAATGGCGTTACAGGTAAAAAGTAAATCCGATCGGCGATCCCTTCTGATGTTTGCACTGTGGCAATATTTGGATTGATCAGAACGGTTTTAATGCCTTCTTCTTTTAATGCTTTCAAAGCTTGAGAACCGCTGTAGTCAAATTCGCCGGCTTCGCCTATTTTAAGTGCTCCGGAGCCCAGAACAAGAACTTTTTCTATTGATTTTTGCATTGCTCGATGGTTTGAATAAATGTGTTGAAAAGGAAAGATGTATCCGTTGGACCACTTGATGCTTCGGGGTGAAACTGTGTGCTAAAAAAGGGTTTGCTTTGATGGCGAATTCCTTCGTTTGTATGATCATTTAGGTTGGTAAACCAGCTTTCCCATTTTTGTGGAACAGACGCTTCACTCACTGCATAACCATGATTTTGAGAGGTGAGATAGGCTTTTTGAGTGCCATTAAGCAGAACAGGTTGATTATGCGACCTGTGTCCGAATTTAAGTTTGTAGGTTTTTGCTCCTGCAGCTAATGAAAGCAGTTGATGTCCCAGGCAAATTCCGAAAATTGGTTTTTCATTTTCGAGAGCTGACTTCAAATGTTCAATTGTAGTTTCACACTTTTCAGGGTTTCCCGGGCCGTTTGAAATAAAAAGACCATCAAACGCCAACTTATAGAAGTCGTAATCCCAAGGAACCCTGATAATTTTTGTGTCGAATTGAAGTAATGATCTGATAATGTTGTTTTTGACACCACAATCTACCAAAGCAATTTTGATATTTCCATTGCCATATTCAATCACTTCTTTGGTGCTGACTTCATCCACAAGGTTGCGGTCATTGGGATCCTCAAAGGGAATATCTTCGATTAAATCATGAACGATTTTAGCCGGCATGGTGCCTTTTTCGCGTATTAATTTGGTTAACGATCGTGTATCGATTCCGAATAATGCCGGTATTTTTTCTTCTTTAAGCCATTCTCCCAAACTTTTAACAGCATTCCAATGGTTATAATCCTCTGAGTAATCGGCTATTATCAGGCCAGAGATATGAATATGCTCAGATTCGAAATAACGAAGAAGTTTGTCAGTTTTACTATCAGCAGGAACACCATAATTGCCAATGGAAGGGTAGGTGAGCACCAGTATTTGACCTTTGTAGGAAGGATCAGTAAGACTTTCCGGATATCCGGTCATGGCGGTATTAAAGACTAATTCACCACTGGTGGATGAAGGAAAACCGAAAGATTTTCCATGAATTTGAGTGCCATCGGGCAGTACTAATTTTGCCGGAGGGTAAGTGCGGTCTTTCATTTAACGATGGATTGAATGGATAAAAAAAAGACGGCTAATGCCGTCTTAACAAATATTTTTTCTGACAGTTCCTGACTGTCAGTAGCAATAATCATGGGAAGGAGAACCGAATGCATTTGATCTGTTTTTATTGCGTTCGGAGTGCAAACATAAATCAAATTGTCATTAATGCAGTCAGAATTTTTGTGGGTTTATTTAGGGTCAATGTTAATATCTCATGCTTTAGAAGTAAAAAAGCCGCATCAGGAGCGGCTTTTAAGACAATTTAAAGATGAACTAAACTGCTTATAACTTTTGTTTTTCAACAAACTCATTTAAAACACCTTCCAGGTTTGGTAAACCGATTTCTTGCAAATCGTAATACACACGGGTATTTGGTTTGTTGATTTTAACAATACGATTCAAGTCGATTGGTGTTCCGATCACAACTGAATCGCATTCGGTGTTATTAATCGTGGTTTCGAGGTCTCTGAGTTGTTGTTCGCCATAACCCATAGCAGGAAGCAAAGTTCCGATATTGGGATAAATCTGGAAAGTTTCGGCAAGTTTACCAACGAGGAACGGACGCGGGTCAACCATTTCAGCAGCACCAAATTTTTGAGCGGCTACGGTACCAGCACCTATTTTCATTTCACCATGGGTGAGGGTTGGGCCATCTTCTACGATCAATACTTTTTTGCCTCTGATAAGCTCAGGTTTATCCACTTTTATTGGCGATGCACCATCAACAACAATTGCTTTTGGGTTTACCTTAGCAATGTTTTCACGAACGATCTGAATCGCCTCTGGTCCGGCACTGTCCATTTTATTTATTACCACAACATCAGCCATACGCAGGGTAACTTCACCCGGATAATAGCTTAATTCGTGGCCTGGACGGTGTGGATCAACTACGGTAATATTCAAATCTGGTTTGTAGAATGGGAAGTCGTTATTGCCACCGTCCCAAAGGATTACATCGCAGCCATCAGGATCATTTTCGGCGGCGCGAAGAATGGCTTCATAATCAACGCCAGCATAAATAACATTTCCACGAACCACATGTGGTTCATATTCTTCCATTTCCTCTACGGTGCATTTATGTTTGGCCAGATCTTCGACAGTTGCAAAACGCTGAACTTTTTGAGCTACCAAATCACCATATGGCATAGGGTGACGAATTGCTACAACTTTCAGGCCTTTAGCCATTAAATATTCAATCACTTTGCGTGAGGTCTGGCTTTTTCCACATCCTGTTCTTACAGCACCAACTGCGATAACAGGTTTTGTGCTTTTCACCATGGTATCAGCTGGTCCGAGCAAAACAAAATTTGCACCTGCAGCATTCACAATAGCGCTGACCCCCATTACACGATTGTAAGGCACGTCGCTGTATGAAAATACACAATCGTCAACTTTGAAGTCTTTAATCAGTTTTGGAAGGTCTTCCTCAGCATAAATGGGAATTCCTTCGGGATATAAATCACCTGCTAACTCTTTTGGATATTTTCGTCCGTCGATGTCAGGGATTTGTGCTGCAGTAAAGGCAACTACATTATACAATTCATTTCCACGGTAATAGGTGTTGAAATTGTGAAAGTCTCTACCAGCTGCGCCGATAATGATCACATTTTTTTTCATAAAAGATTTATTTTGGTTAAAATTTCAGTGAAGTAGGCAACAAATTTAGAGGAAAATGTCTTAAAATCGAACACTTTTCATAAAAAAAATATTTGATAGATTTTTAAGTAACTTCTAATCAATTAAATAGATTGTTAAATAAATAACATTGTTAAGGATTTACCCAATCAATTCTATCTATAAATACCCCATGCAATTTCACTAATTTTGCACACTAAAATCTGATTTATGCTTGAGAGTAACCTGAAAGAGACACTTTTGAATATTTTTAAAAGAGATTATCAACTTGAAATCGATCCGGAACTAATTAGTTTTCAACAAACACGTGTCGAGTTTGAAGGTGATCTTACCCTGGTGGTTTTTCCTTTTTTAAAATTGATCAAGACGAATCCGGTCGTATTGGCCAACGAGCTTGGCACTGCTTTGATGAAACAAAGCCAGCTGATTAAATCTTATACTGTGATAAAAGGTTTTCTTAATCTTTCAATACAAGATGAATATTGGCTCAACTGGTTGAATAATAATTTGAAACGTACTGGTTTTGAGCAGTCTGTAATAGACAGTTCAGTGCCTATCGTTATTGAGTATTCATCCCCTAACACGAATAAACCTTTACATCTGGGGCATATTCGCAATAATTTGTTGGGATGGAGTGTTGCCGAAATTCTCAGAGCGAATGGTGGTAGTGTGGTGAAGGTGAATCTGGTGAACGATCGCGGGATACATATCTGCAAATCAATGCTTGCCTGGCAAAAGTTTGGTGAGGGAAAAACTCCTGAATCAACCGGAATTAAAGGAGATAAATTGGTAGGCGAGATGTATGTTGCTTTTGATAAAGCCTACAAAGCCGAGCAAAATGATTTGATGGCTAAAGGATATTCGTCTGAAGAAGCTGCTAAAAATGCACCACTTATTCTGGAAGCGCAACAAATGCTTCTGCAATGGGAAAATGGCGAGCAGGAAACCCGGAAATTATGGGAAACAATGAACAATTGGGTTTATTCAGGATTTGATTTGACTTACAGACGTTTAGGAATTGATTTTGATAAGATCTACTATGAATCAGAAACTTACCTTCTTGGTAAGCAAATTGTTATGGAAGGCCTTGCCAAGGCTGTGTTCTTCAAAAAGGATGATGGATCAATTTGGTGCGACTTATCGGATGAAGGCCTGGATGAAAAATTACTTTTGCGTGCTGACGGTACTTCAGTTTATATGACTCAGGATATTGGAACTGCACAACTTCGCTATGATGATTACAAAGCCACTAAACTAATTTATGTGGTGGGAAATGAGCAAAATTATCATTTTGATGTTTTGCGTAGGATCCTCCTCCGACTTGGAAAAGCCTGGGCAGATGGAATAGAACATCTTTCGTATGGGATGGTCGAATTGCCCGAAGGGAAAATGAAGTCGCGCGAAGGTACGGTTGTGGACGCGGATGACCTGATGGATGAGATGGTGCATACGGCACAAAAAATGTCGGAAGAGCTTGGCAAGGGGGCTGATTTACCTCACAAAGCAGCCGAACAATTGTATAATGACATTGGTTTGGCTGCCTTAAAATACTATATGTTGCGTGTTGACCCCAGGAAAACAATGACGTTCAACCCTGCTGAATCTATTGATTTTAATGGCAATACAGGGCCTTTTGTGCAATACACACACGCCAGGATAAAATCGGTTTTGCGGAAAGCAGTTGACAATCAGCTAAGTTGGCAATCAAATACAAGCCTGTCAGTTGAACTGATGCCAAAAGAAAAGGCTGTGCTCACCCTTTTGCATAATTGGAACGAGATACTCAAACAGGCTGCCATTAATAGAAGTCCGGCCTTGATAGCTAATTTTCTTTATGACGTAGCTAAATCATATAATCAATTTTATCAGGATAATCCAATACTAAGGGAATCAGATGCTGACAGAAGGTGTTTGCGCTTACAAATCAGTGATTTAACAGCTAGAATGCTGAATTATGCTGCCGGATTATTAGGAATCAGGATGCCGGAAAAGATGTAAAATTGCGGGATAGTGTATTAGAATATGGTAATTTTCATAATAAATAGTTAAATTCTGATTATTAATTTAAAGGGTATTTACGTTTCGTATAATTTGGTCGTATTATTCTGTCTTTAATTTTTGCTACATTGTCTTTCAGTCCGTGTGTCGGAGAGGGAAGGGCTTGAAGGCTCTTTTGGCATTTTGGGATTGCGGGCAAGCCTTGTGGGAATGCCAAATGTGCCTGAAAGCGAAGGGAAGGTGCGTGTCGGCTTTCTAATGATGTGAACATGTATATCTTGTACATTCGCATTGATAACCTGCTCTTTTTAATGCTCTGTCTTTAGTTTCCTGACTAAATGGTTCAGGCGATTTTCCTGGTGTTCCATAAGTACTTGTGTTTGCATGACAATCTGAACACAAAACTTCAGCATTGTCTAAGCCATTTCCGCCATCTCTTCTTTTATGATGGACTTCTAAGTTTCTGGTTCTTGTACAACGTGATTATAGGATATAAGTTGATAATAAACTGTTTATTTCAGAATCTCTTTAATTTTTTCTTCCTCTTTTCCTTGCTCAATCAAATAGCATTCAACTTTGTCATTAATCACATATTCTTCAAATGGAATTTGTGTCTGATATGCTTTAATGTTTTTGAGCTGTTTCTGCACGGTCATTACATCAAGTACTTTCTTTTTATAGGTCGTGTCAATGTTTCCAAGTAGATGCTCTCCTTTACTTTCAATGATGTAAACCAATTCCAAATGATTATCGGCTGTCTTTTTTGCAGCAACAAAATCTGGTCTTATTTTATTTTGTTGCCAACCTTGTATTGAGTACCATTTTCGGTTTACTTTATTTCTGAACCACCAAAGAATTTTTTCCTGTTTGTCAAGTAAATCTCCAACTTTTCTTTCAAGCGTATTCATTGCTGTTACCTCCACATCATCGAAAAGATAGTATTTGTAAGTGCTTGGAATTGGGCTTACTGTAATTACATCCTCTTTTGGAACTTTGAAACCGACCGTATCATCATCAGATACTGCGAGAACAAGATTTTGGGCTTTCAATTCTTCCAAAAATATTTCTTCTTCCTGCTTTGTTTTTTCTTCCTGAACCTTTTTACATAGCTGAGAAACAATGAAACTGTAATGTTCTTTAAGTTTTTCTTTTCCAATCTTTTCTTCAATTTGTGATAAGTATTTCGTTCCGATAATCCTTGCCAAAAAAGGATTTTCAATTAATTCATTCAATCTGCGTGTTAAGTAGTCAATATTTATTTCTGCTTTTCCGTTTGATTGGCTTTGTTCTTCAACAAATGATGCTTTACTCGAATCATCAAGTGTAATGGCAAATGCTTTTCTTTCTTTTGTTTCGTTGCTTAATGAATTTTCAAGTTTTGTCAGAAATTCATCATTCAATTCCAGTTTTGTAAAATCAACTTTTGGTTTGATGTCGCTTTCGTAATTAAATCGTCTTTTTGAACCGTTTTTATCAACCATTAGCCATACAGGCAAATAAAAAGAATTCTGAAATTTCTCGCTGAACTCTTTTTTTATCTTTACTGTTTTGGTGGCATTTATCGCTTCATTATCACGGAATTTTAATTTTGTAACCAAGTCCTCAAGTCCTTCATTTTTGAATCCGGTTGAAACCCTGTCTAAAATTTCACGTGTATCGCCTTTTGTGTAATAAACATAGCTTTCGTCCAATTCTTTTACTCCTGATTTTCTTGCAAAAGGCTGACGTAAAATTCTGCCGACTAATTGGGTAACTCCTGTATTTGAATTTACATTTGGAATAATACCCAGTATGTAGGCAAAAGAAAAATCCCAACCTTCCCGCAATGCTTCTTTAGTAATAATAAAGCGGACTGGACAATCTTGTGAAAACAGGTTTACATCTTCAATATCATTTTGCGAACTTGTTTTAATTGCAATTTCATCAGGGTTTACTTCAAGACTTACCAAATATTCTTTTACGTCAAGACTGTGAACCCTTCCTTTCCCTCTTTGGTCTTTTCCTGTTGCTTCAACTTGTAATAATGCCGTTGGACGAATGTAAACTCCTGTATCTTTCTGATATTGTTTTGCTGTATCTTCTAATTTTTCCCGATGCTCTTTTATTTCCTTTACCATCGCTTTCCAGTCGTTTTCCTGTTTGCTGATGGGTGGCAGAATGTGCATATCGAGTTTTACCATTTCTTCCTCTTTGAGTTCAAGCCCGGTAATGGTAACCAAAACATTCATTTCGGCTTTGGGAGTAGCGGAAAATCCAAGAACAAATTCAGGATTTAAGCTGTCAATGGTTTTTCGGGCATTTTCTGAAAATACTTTGTGAATTTCGTCAATTATGATGAAAGGTTTTGAAATACGGATTGCGTTTCCAAGACTTGTCATTATCAATGGCTGCTCTGTGCCAAGGGGTGAAATAAAATCAATGTTTGGAACTTGCTTTAAAAGTTGTTCGTGTAAGTCGTAACGATTATCGGCAGGGAAAAAACTGTCATAACCGCCACTGTCCTGAAAAACTTTCAACGCTTCTTTTCCATTGGTGCGACTTATTGACTGAATCATTACAAACAGTACAACCAAATTTTCTTCAATATCACTGGTTGTTAATCGTTGTCCTTTTTCCAAGATAATAGTTCGGTTTCCACTGCATTGGTCTAATAACTGACGTAATGGATTGCCTTTATCCCTGATTTTTTGAACGGTCTGGCTATATATTGTTTCACTCGGAACTATCCAAACTACAAGCCCTGTTCGTTTTTGAGCAAAAAGGTTTTGATATTCACGGATTGATTCAACGGCAAGCAATGTTTTTCCGCCACCTGTCGGCACTTTAATAATCATTCGTGGATAACTGTTTCCCAGGCCGTTTGTACAACGGTCTTTATATTCCAAACCACTTGTTTGAAAAGTTGTTTGCACCCAATTTAACGTATGACGCATATTTTCGGGTAACGCCTGTTTTGCAATGTCAAATGATGTTTTGGTATCACGGGCAGTTTGCAAAAACTGCTTGAGTCCATTTACAACTTTTATTTGATATTTCTTTAGATACATATTTTATACTTTTTAATGGCACACGGATAACGCGGATTTGACGGATTTACGCCGATTTTATCCGTGAATATCTGTTGCATCCGTGTCATCTGTGTTCTATTTCTTCCTATCATTCGTAAATATTTTTCTTTTAAATTCAGGTTTTTTACCAAAATTTAACAACAATCCTATTTCCTTATCAGTAGCTTTTAAATAGTTTATTAATTGTAACTCGTGTTCTTCTATTAAAAATTCGGCAGCTTTTAATTCAATAATAATGGTATCTTCTACGATTATGTCAGCAAAATATTCTCCTACGAGTTCATCATCATAATAAACTTTTATTGGTTTCTGTTTTTCGGCTCTTATACCTTGTTTATTTAATTCAATCATAAGAGAATTCTCATATACCTTTTCAAGAAAGCCATAGCCAAGCGTGTTATATACTGTATAATAACAATTTATTATTTTATTGGTTAATTCTTTGTGTAATAATTCGTTCATACTATATTTATTTAATGGCACACGGATAACGCAGATTTGACGGATTTACGCCGATTTTATCCGTGAATATCTGTTGCATCCGTGTCATCTGTGTTCTATTCATTGGTTTCTTTGAAATAAATTATAAGGAATACCAACGTATTCAATTTGATTGTCGATTAAATATTCTTCGTCCAGAAAGCATGATGGAGCGTACACAATACGTCTTTTGCCGGGTTGCTGTTCTTTAATTTTTTCGGCAAGTGTTAAATTTAATGCAAGTCGGGTGAGTGTTTCATAATCTTGTTTGTAAACCAGATAAATGGCCTGTTTGCCAAATTCCCCAACATAAAACTCTGCCTCGTTTATTTTGTCTTCGGCTGCCAGATTCTCTCCTGTACATAAGTAATAAACATATTTTGCAAATTGATTGTAGGTTGGCAACTGTCCCTCAAGCATTGTCTCTGCATCAAGCGGAATGCCGAGGCGGTAGTATTTAAAACCCAAATCATAACCGTATTTATCAATAGCCCGTTTTACCCTTTCCCTAGTTATATCTTTGCAAATGTTTTTGTCAGGTTCGGATTCGGAATTTTCAAGCATTTGAATAAGAATAAATGAAAGATTAAGTGCATCTTCATTGTTTAAATCTAAAACTGAATGGCCAGTTGTGCCCGTTCCGGCATATGAATCTAATACAATAGAATTATCGTCTAAAAACACAGATGACTTTACCAAATAATTAATTAGCCTATATGGTTTTGAATAATCAAATATTCTTTCTTCTCCAAATAATTCTTGTAAGTTTTCATAAGCATCATCTGTAGTTGCTTTATACTCTCTTCCGTCAAAAAATGAAGGTAAACCTTTGTGATGTTCCTCATCATAAGCCCTAAAAACACGTGGTTGAAAATTCTTTGTATTAATAACTACTTGAGTTCCCTTTTTAAGTTCATCTTGCAACATTTGTTGTGTCCAAACGAATGGGCCGTTAAGTTCAAAATCATTTGTAATAATATTATCTTTTATAATGACTTCGGTTAAAAGCTCAACTGAACTACTACCATTACCATATTTACCAGGTTTATAATTACCGTCAGGTAATTTTGTTCTGACAGTATTACCAATAAATTTAAGGGGTTTAATAGAGTTTGTTCTTTTTACAATTGGCTGTGATTCTGATTCATCAGGTCTTCCACCAAAAAGCGGTATTGAATAATCTGCTTTTTTATAAACTACGATATATTCAGTTAGGCTAATCATTTCTTTAGACAAGAAACTCCCTTTTCGTTTTTTGTACCATGTAATTATGCCAACTTGCTTATCCTCACCAAATATTTCATCCATCAAAGAGATTAAGCGAGGTAATTCGTTTTCATCAATACAAATGAAAATCGCACCATCATCACTCATCAAATCTTTTATAATTTTTAGTCTTGGAGCCATCATGCAAAGCCATTTATCATGCTTTGTTAAATCATCCTTTCCGACTATTTTACCAAACCAATCGTTTATTAAGGGACTATTTACTTTATCATTATATGCCCAACCTTCTTCACCTGTATTATAAGGCGGGTCTATACACACACATTTAATTTTACCTGTAAATTGTGGTAAAAGTGCTTTTAAAGCAATAAGGTTGTCGCCTTCGATAATCATGTTGCCGTTAGCTTTTTCGGGTTGGTAATGCAATTCGGGCACTTCGTCTAATGTATGAAACGGAACAGCCAAATGGTGGTTCCAGATGATGTTTTTCCCCTTGAATTGGAGTGTTGGCATATTTAATTTTTTAATGTTTTTGCAATATCGTCAGTTACACCTGTAAGCACAGTAAAATTCATCCTTCCGTCTCGCTCAAAAGAGATTTGAAAGTCGGTAATAAAATCGTTGTATTGCCCAAACTGTTTACATTTAATTTGTATGTACTCATCGAGCAATTTTCTTTCGTCGCTGTTTTCTTTGCTTTTAAATGCCTTCATTGCATCTTTCAGCTTGTCTTCGCCCAACGTTTGCTTAATAATTCCGCAATTCCATGCTACAACGCCCATTGATATAATCCCCCTTGCATCCTCTTCATCCTGTGCGGTAAATAAAACAGGCTTTATCATTTCGAGCAAAACGGTTGATATTTTTTCTTTTCTGCCAAGCAATGACCTGTCAATAATCTTCATGTTTTCTTTCTCTGCTTTTTTAAGCAGCATTTGCTGGTCTTTGAGCAAATTATCATTGAAAAGGGTTTGTTTTTCCCTTTCTTTTTTTCTTTTACGAAGAAGCTTTGTCCGTTTTATATTATCAGATTTAGACATTTTTCTGTTTCTTATATTTCATTTGTTTCTCAGCTACCTTCAGTGCTTCAAGCCCAAAATCTTCGTCTTCAAGTTCATAAAGTACTTTTTCACTCAAAAAGTCAATAACCAGTTGGTCCGAATTAGCTTTATAAAGGTCGGCTAATTTCAAAACCAGTTCTTTTGAGAATTTTCTCTCTCCACGTTCCATTTTGCTCAATACCGCCACATCAATATCTACTTGCATTGCGGCCTTTCGCAAGGACAAACCTGCCTGTTCCCGCAATTCTCTTAATTTCAGTCCTAGTGTTGACATCTTTAGTGTTGACTTATTTTGTCAAAGGTAATGCAATTTTTACCTATTGGGTTCTGAAAATTTCAATTATTTATCAACAGTTTGTTATCAACGGGCGGGTCGGCAAAAAAAGCATGTGTGTGGCTGCGAGGGGAGAGGGTTGCAGGGAAGGGCAGTAAAACAGGATTTCTTCGCCAAAGTTTTCCTGATGACACTTTGTGCAGCTTATGCACACCCAATTGAAGAAAAGGTTGTTGCAGAATACCGTGAAGAAAAAGACCATAAACATGCACAAAAAATCAACCGCACCAATGCTTTGTCCATGACTCAAGACATTTTAATAGGAGTGGTGATAAAACAGAAGTATAAACAAGCTTTGGAGGCTTTTGATAAAATAGTGGCGAGCACCCGCGAAATTGTCCGCCCAGGCCGAAGTTTTGAACGAAGAAAACGACCAAAAAAGACTTACTCAATGAACTACAAACGATTATGATGAATTCTTAACTAAACGACATTGAATAATGATTAATGAGTCGAAAGTACAAATTCCATAATCCTGATGGCACTTACTTTGTCACCTTTGCAGTGCAAGGATGGGTGGACGTTTTCACAAGAAATCAGTATAAAGACATTCTTATTGAGAACCAGACTCATTGCATTCACCATAAAGAGCTTGAGATTTTCTCCTGGTGCATTATGACAAACCATGTCCACTTATTGGGCAGAGCAAACGGACAAGAATCATTTTCAGATATATTAATGGACTTTAAAAAGTTTACCAGTAAGGCAGTAACAAAGGCTATTCAAGAAAATGAGAAGGAAAGCAGAAAAGAGTGGTTGCTTGAACAATTTACAACAGATCAAGGATATCGTTTCTGGCGATCTGATAACAAGCCAATCGAAGTATGGAGCAATAAAGTCATGCAAGAAAAGTTAAACTACATTCATTATAATCTGGTAGAAGAAGGGATTGTCTTCAGGCCAGAAGACTATGTTTACAGCAGTGCAGTCAACTATTCAGGACAAAATGGTTTGCTTGAAATAACATTATTGAGTTGAATGATATGTATATGTTTGAAATTAGGTATGGCACGGATTGCACTTCGGCAGGGTCAGTGCCCAGGCAAATCCGCACCAGTGGGCTGACTGTGCTGACGGTCACCTTTTTGTTTGAATCAGAAATGCAACTCTGATTATAACCTTTTAAAAGAAAGCTAAATAGGAAAAGACCTGACTGCCCGCTGTTTTAAAAACTCAGAGAGTCCAATTTTTTCGATGAAGAGTTTAACATTAAAGGTAATGAATTAGAAACTAAAATTCTGAATTGATCTTTTTTACCTTCTCCATAACTGATTTTTCCAATTCGGATTTATAGGCAATGACTTTTTGTTGAATAGTCGGGTCGCCGGCCGATACAATCTGCGCAGCAAGAATTCCGGCATTTTTAGCACCATTTAACGCAACTGTGGCAACCGGAACTCCACCTGGCATTTGTAAGATGGATAACACAGAATCCCAGCCATCGATAGAATTGGACGATTTAACCGGAACGCCAATAACCGGAAGAGGCGAAATGGCCGCTACCATGCCGGGCAAATGAGCAGCCCCTCCGGCTCCCGCAATAATCACCTTGATGCCTCTACGGTGTGCATTTTTGGCAAAATCAAACATCCTTTCCGGTGTGCGATGTGCCGAAACAATAGTTAACTCGAATTTAATTTCAAAATATTCAAGCATCTTGGCTGCTTCCTGCATCACCGGAAGATCCGAATCTGATCCCATTATAATGCTTACTAATGGTTTTGTCATGATACAATTTTTATGATATTCTTTACTTGATTGGCTTTGTCGATGACATCTTGCCTGTCGTTACCCAAAATAGTGATGTGACCCATTTTACGAAAAGGTTTGGTGATTTTTTTTCCATACAAATGTACTTTAACTCCGGCAATTTGCAAAGCCTGATGCAGGCCATGATATTTTGCAATTCCTTCGTATCCAGGCTCTCCAAGCAAGTTAAGCATGATTGCCGGCTTTTTTAATTCCATACTTCCAAGTGGAAGCCCTAAAATTGCCCTTAACAATTGCTCAAATTGTGAAGTCACTACACTTTCAATCGTATGGTGTCCGCTGTTGTGGGGACGTGGAGCTACTTCATTAATCCAAATTTCATCGTTTTCGTCCACAAACATCTCTATTGCCAGCAGCCCTGTCATATCCCAGGCACTGATCAGATCATCGGCCAGCTTACCGGCGTTTGTGGAGATGCTTTGCGAAATGTCGGCCGGACAAATTAATTTCTCAACCAGATTAGCCTCTGGATTAAACTCCATTTCTACTGCCGGAAAATGACTTACCTCGCCTGAAGAACTTCGGGCAGCAATGATTGCAATTTCTTTTTTAATTTTAATCTTTTTTTCGATAACCGAGGGAGAATCAATCAGTTTAGTAAAGTCTGAGGCGTCGTTAACAACAATTACACCACGCCCATCGTAGCCACCCTGACGAACTTTTTGCACAAAAGGAACACTAAGTTCTGCTTGTTGAATGGCTTTTATGATTTCTGACTTATTTTTAAAAAGCTTAAAATCAGCGGTTGGAATTTGATGGTTCTCAAAAAAAAGTTTTTGTAATCCTTTATCCTGTATCGTCTCAAGTATTTCAGGGTCAGGCAATATGATTTTTCCTTCCGATTTTAATTTTTTAAGGGCTTCAACATTGATGCTCTCAATTTCATAGGTGATCATATCTACTTCTTGCCCAAATCGGTAAACATCCTCATAATTGGTGTGACTGCCTTTAAAGAACTTTGTGCAATTGTGAGCGGCCGGACATTCAGGATCAGCGTCCATAACGTAAGTTTTTATGTCCCAATTACTTGCTGCTAAAACAAGCATTTTGGCTAATTGTCCGCCGGCAGTAATGCCCAATCGAAGGGAGGAGATGTTACTCAAATCAATCATAGTGCAGAATATATTCAATCGTTTTTCGAAAGCAAAGCTAAAACAAATGATTGATTAAGAGTGAGAGTAATTTGTTGATAACTATTTGGTGTAAAACTAAGCTATATAGTTTTAAATCACTCATTATCAATTTTATTTCTTACCAAAATAAGACAATTTTCGCCTTTATGATGCTGATGGTAAAGTGATGTATCTGCAATATCTCCATCATCGAGGCAGGAAATACCCGTATTCGTGTTTTTAA
>DJWN01000124.1:67125-72536 GCA_002440975.1 Bacteroidales bacterium UBA6229 | reverse complement strand
AGAGCCTGGGATTTGCACAACAACTCATCTGAAGCCGAAATACGCTTCTTTGTTGATCGCACTGCTGCACTCGCTTTGCATCGCGTGCTCAATTATCCCAATCCCTTTAGCGATGAAACAGCTTTTGTTTTTGACCACGGAAAGCCGGGTGCAAGCTTCGATTATCGCATTGATATCTACCATATCAACGGACGTCATGTGGTGAGTCTGGAAGGACAAACAGCCGGTAACGGTCAGCGATCTGAACCTATCCTATGGAATGGGAAAGATCAATATGGCCGCAACATCGCTCCCGGAATCTATGTTTATCAGCTTTGGCTTACTGATGACGAAGGAGTACAAAGCACTGTTTTCCAAAAATTTACACGAATAAACTAATAGTCTGAGATCAGGCAACAATATATAACACAAGAAAACGTTACTTTTGCACACAATTTTTTAGAACATTCACGCAAAATTTATGAAACTTAAAACCCTAATTCTAGTTGCACTTGTTATTGCAGGATTACAATCACATGGGCAAAATTACAACAACCTGGCCGGAGGAAATTTGAATGTAATTACCACAGCAGTACCATTTTTGACAATCGCACCTGATGCCCGGGCCGGAGCCATGGGAGATGCAGGTGTTTCGAGTTCACCAGATATTTATTCCATGCATTGGAACCCTGCTAAATATGCGGTATTTGAAAAGGATATGAGTGTTGGATTGGGTTACAGCCCCTGGCTACGCAATCTGGTTCCAGATATGAATCTGGCTTATCTGGCTTTTCACAAACGCATCAACGATATGTCAGCAGTTGCTGCTACATTGCGTTATTTCAGCTTGGGAGATATAACTTTCACAGATGATGAAGGTGGCGAAATTGGCACCTACAGCCCAAACGAATGGGCGATAGATGCAACTTATTCCCGGAAACTGACTGAAAAGCTTTCTGGTGCGGTGGCCGGCAGGTTTATTTATTCCAATCTAACACAAGGGCGAACTGTTCAGGGTGCCGCCACCTCGGCCGGTATTTCAGTAGCTGCTGATGTAGCTGTTTACTGGGAAGACGATGTGAACTGGTTTAAGGATATCGATGCCAAATTTGCCTGGGGAGTAAATATTTCCAACATAGGTAACAAGCTGGGTTACAATGAAACCAGCATCAAAAAGGATTTTATCCCTACAAACCTCCGGTTTGGCCCTACGCTTACACTTGAACTGGATGATTACAACAGCCTGGCGTTCTCTATCGACATCAATAAGCTTTTGGTTCCTACGCCACCAAGATATGGAGACAGTTTGGATCCTAATAAAATTACTGCAGGTATGAGTGATGATGTCTCCGTTGTAGCCGGGATGATTCAGTCTTTTTATGATGCACCTGACGGCTTTAGCGAAGAGATGCGTGAGTTGAGCTTTGCCGTTGGAACAGAATATTGGTACAATAAAGTGTTTGCACTGCGTGGAGGTTTTTTCTATGAAGATAAATCCAAAGGCAATCGCAAATTCTTTACTTTGGGTGCCGGACTGCGCTACAATGTTTTTGGCCTTGATTTCTCCTACCTAATTCCGGTGGATTCCAGAAATAATCCCTTACAAAACACCATACGTTTTGCGCTCACCTTCGATTTAGGAAGTGCGAGCAAAAAAGCAGATTAAGACAATTTAATTCAGAATAGTAAAACCGCCTGGAATGATTTTCGGGCGGTTTTTTACGTTAAAATATAACTGGTTTCCGGAAAATTGACGAGAAACAGATTCTTTGTTGCCCGCGTAAAAGCTGTGTAGAGCCAGCGATAATCGTTTCGGTCGGGCACTTCTTTTGTGGCCAGAAAACCCCCGTCCACAAATACGTTTGGCCACTGTCCCCCTTGTGTTTTATGACAGGTAAGCGCATAGGCAAATTTCACCTGCAAAGCATTAAAGTAAGGATTCTTCTTCATTTCGGCCCAGCACTGGCGGCGTGATCCGATGTGCTGATAATCCTCTTCCACTTTGGCCGTAAAATTCTGAAACTCTTTCTCGCTTAACGAGGCTCCGTCAACCTTCAAGGTGTCGAGGATTATTTTAACTGTAAAGGACGGGCTTTCGGGATAATCGATCAGACTAATCTCGACTTCCGCAAAATGCAGGTCGTACAAATCTTCATACTGTATTATTCGGTTCACAATAGCCAGGTCGCCATTAGCAATAAAGCCGCCCTGATCATTTTCGTCGAGCCAGAAATAATTATTCCTGACAACCATCAGCAGATCGCCGGCAGCAAGTTCACTGTCGCGACCCAGGATGCGGTAACGAACTTCCTGATTGAAACGGTTGGCTCTTTTGTTTGACCTGCAAATGATAACAGCCTCATTATAATCGTGCGAGCCAAAGGCCTGCTGAAGTAAATCTTCGAAATTATCGGGAGCCACAGCAATAACATCTTTAAAAGGCTGAATATTAAAAACAGGAAAATCAAACATTTGCTCATTCAGCCTGTCACGCAATACGGTTGCATTGGATAAAATACCCGAATCGAGGCTTTGCCGCATCACATCCTGCAACTCGAAGCTGGCAGTTGTGATGGGATAAGCTGCTTTGAGAAATGTAAAATCAAGAGCAGGACTGGTTTCCAGACCAACAGGTGGCAGCTGTGCCTGATCACCTATCAGCAAGAGACGACACTGTTCACCTTCAAAAACGTATTCCATCAAATCATCCAACAAACTGGCGGATGAACCAAACTGACTTTCGCTACCCGAATCGCTGATCATTGATGCCTCATCAACAATAAAAACAGTTTTTGTATGCTTGTTAACCATTCTTTGCACCTTTACCGAACCATCGGCCATCGTGGTGCGCTGATAAAGCTTACGATGAATTGTGGAAGCAGCCTTTCCGGAATACTGATTGAGTACTTTTGCAGCGCGTCCGGTTGGAGCCAGCAAAACAAAACGCAAACCGATCAAAGGCAATATTTCAACCATCATACTCACCAGGGTAGTCTTGCCCGTTCCTGCATAACCTTTGAGCAGATAAACAGGATTATCTTTGTGAGACAACAAAAAAGCCGCCAGATGACGCAATACCACCAGTTGACCGTCAGTTGGCTCAAACACAAAATGTTTGCGCATGAGTTGGAAAAGCTTTGCTTTATCCATAATCAGAAAGGATAACCAATTCCAAAATTCCAGACTACATCCCTGATTTTAAGCACATCCACTCTCCACCTGTTGTTTCTCTCCCGTGCAGGATCACGAAGTGGCAGTGCGGCATCAAGCCGAAAGATGAAGAACGAAAAATCAAACCTGAAACCAAATCCTGCATCTACTGCAAGCTCCTCATAAAAATCATCCAAGTCAAATTTTCCATCTGGTAGGTAGCTGTTATCTTTGAAGGTCCAGATATTACCGGCATCAGCAAACAAGGCACCTTTGAAGAACCCCGAGATCGGAAAACGGTACTCAAAACTTCCTTCCAGTTGAATATCTCCAATCCGTTCGACCTTTTCTGTCCCACTGAAGCTTCCCGGGCCCAGTTCTCTGAACACCCAGCCACGCATGCCATTTGCCCCTCCGCCATAAAAACTCCTTTCGAATGGCATATCTGCTGAATTACCAAATGGCAGCCCAACTCCAATCAGTGTTCTGAATACCAATTGTTTATTCTGTGAAAGCATGAAATACTGCCGAAAATCAAAATCCATGCGCGCAAATTGTGCATACCTGATTCCCAACAACTCAGCGTATTCTTCCTGCTTAGAAATCAAGGGTGTATCATTAAAAAGCGATAACAGGTTTCCGGAAGATTCCAGATTTGCCCTGAAATAGGAAAAGTTTTTTACTTTATTGATATTCTGATTATTAAAAATAAAACTGTACTTCAATCCAAAGATCAGGTGATTAGAATATTGATCCTTAATACGTTGGTTTATCTCCTTATCCAAAATCTGCTGAAAAGCTGCTGAGGGCTTAACTCTCACTGAGTTAAGGTTGAAAGGTGTTAAAATATGATGCACGGTGGTTGAGGTCATCCAGTCGTAACTCATCGTGGCTTCGGTAATGAAACGATCGTAGTTAGATCGAATTTCGGAGCTGTATCCCAGATTAAAAGTTGTTTTTGGTTGATATTCAAGAACAAAATTCCTCAGCCTAATGGGGCTCAAAAAGCGTGGTATCACCAGGTTGGCATTCACCCCAAACTCATAAGTATTAAAAAGATCCGATTGTGAAGCAAGCTCCTCGCCTCCAGTAATTGCTGTTAAACGCTGTGCTTCTCCACCACCTCGCAGGCTCAGGCGAAAAAGTTCGGCTCCCCTGAACAAGTTCTTGTTTGAATACACCAAACTACCTCTCAATCCCAGGTCGCCGGCCGCATTTGTGCCCTCAACTTCAACAGAATAAGCATGTACTTTTGCCCTTTGCAGCTTAATGTTTACATCCAACAGACCGGTGTCGGCTTCGGGCCGACTGACAGTTTTAAAATCTATATCGGTGATCGAGAAGATTCTGAAATTACCCAAACCCCTATAGGTTTGTTTCAGTTTCTTCAAACTAAAAGGATCTTTCTCGTGCAATTGAACGATTTGACCAAAGGTCTGTGGTCTAATTCTTGGGTCGCCAACCGAATAAAAATGCATGGAATATGGCTTACGGCTTCTTCCTGCTTTTAAGTCCAGTTTGATGCTATCAGTAAGTGGCTGATTAGCCTGAGCAGGAATGAAATTTGGATAGACTGATACCTTATTAATCAAATAAATCTTATGTGCTACTTTACCCTGTTCTGTCTTTAAACTGTCAATCAAAAGCCTTACATCCAAAATTTGCTTTTTGAAATTACTGTCAACTTCAAAATAAATATAGTCGCGCGAAAAGGCATAAAAACCGCTATTTTTTAAATAATCGGTAATTCTGTCACGCTCCTCATCCATCTTATACGCATTGTAGTTTGCACCTTCGGTTAGCTCGGTTTGCAGCTTCAGGGGCTTAACCAATTTTGCCAAAGTGCTATCTTCAATGGCATATTCAAAGTTGCGAATTGTGTACGGTTGCCTGGGATTAATGGTATAAATAACTTCGGCCCTAAACTTCGAAGTGTTTGCACTGGTATTAATTTCCGAATTGAAATAACCCAGATTTCTTAAATAACGACCCATCTGATCTGCACCCGATTGGGTGAGTGAATTATCAAGATAGATTGGTGGCTTACCAATTTTTTCATTGATCCACTTCCAAAATTTGCGATCGGTCTTCTTAATGGTTTTATAATGCACCCAAAGCGAAAATCGTGTTCCAAGCAGTAGTTTATTAGTACGTTGACCACTAAAAGCAGCAAGATCAGATTTGGTGAAGCTGATTTTTTCGTTAGATGGATTCTCAATTTCAATCCTGTTTTTATTCACAAGATACTTTCCGTCTGGAACCAGTCTGCGAGTGCTGCAGGC
>DJWN01000124.1:64108-67109 GCA_002440975.1 Bacteroidales bacterium UBA6229 | reverse complement strand
CTATACAGCCAAGCAATCTTATAATATCGGTTATAGGACATGACATAAATAATTCGGAATACTTTTTGCTGGGCTCAATCCATGCAGACAACTGAAAAGCAACGAGTGATAACAAGCTTTTTTATTCCGGCACTGTTTCTGTTAAGCATGTGGCTGGTTAAAATTGCCGAGTTTATATTTGATATCAGGCTAAGTTTTCTTGGTATTACACCTCTCCGGCTTCAAGGGCTGCCAGGTATCATCCTCTCGCCTTTTCTTCATGGCGACTGGAATCACCTGATGGCTAATTCAGTACCGATATTCGTGCTGATGGCTGCACTTTATTATTTCTATCGCACCCTTGCTACCGAAATTCTTGTGCTTACTGTGTTGCTCAGTGGGTTTTGGCTTTGGCTTGGGGCTCGAAGCGGGGTACATATTGGTGCAAGTGGATTAATTTACGGACTGGCAATTTTTTTGATGTTTAGCGGTTTTTTCAGGCGCGAAAACAGGCTGATGGCACTCTCTTTTGTGGTTATTTTCCTTTACGGAGGCCTGATCTGGGGAATCTTTCCCGAGCTTTTTCCGGAGAAAAACATCTCCTGGGAAGGTCATTTAAGTGGTATCATTGCCGGCTTGGTGCTAGCCTGGTTTTATCGCAAAAAAGGTCCTCAGCGTAAAATTTATTCCTGGGAAACAGAAGAAGAAGAGGAAGAAACACCTGATACCAATTTAAGCAACAGCACCGAAAATCAATCAGAAAAACCCTATTGGGATATTCCGCAGCCGGACAAAAAATATCTGAAGGTAGTTTATCGTTTCAAACGAAAACCTTAGCCTGTGCTTTTGCTTGAACGCATCAAAAGCCGGTCGAAGGCAAAAAGCAAAAATGCCGTTGCCAGACCAATACCGGTAAAAAGCCACCAGATATCCGATGGATGGTAAGTATTCCAAAGGTATTTGGTTAGCTCAGGTACCGACATTTGATAGGCCCGGGCTGCCTCAAAAAATAACTCATTCTGTGTAAAGTTGTCTGAAAGTTCAGGCATATTGATGCCTCTGGCTGCCATATCCTGTCGCAACAGAAAAACCTTGTCGGCCCAGCTTCCGTAAACAGGCCCCGACAACAATCCAGCAAAGAAATTTCCACCCGACATAGGCAAAAACGAACAGCCCATATACAAACCCACCTTGTCAGGTGGTGCAATTCTGCCAATATATTCCGTGATTTTTGGCGAGCTGGTCATCTCTCCAAAAGCAAAGATCAAAATAGCTAAAAACAAGAAAAATGCGTTGTTGAACATAAAAGTCAGGCCAATTCCGACCGAGGCAATAATTATCCCGACAATCATGGCATTGATAGGTCGCAGACGCATCACAATACCCGACACCAACACTTGAAATATCACAATATAAAGTGCATCGAGATTCAGAATCATTTCCGGATTGACAGTGCCATGCGGAGTTCCGAAAATATTAGCGAGCATTGGAGAGAGACTTTCAAGCCATTGATACATTTCCCGTGTATCAATCCATTGATCAATAAATACCGGAAGGGTATAAAACAGCTGAAAATACATACTCCAGAAACCAATGATGAGCAACAAAAACAAAAAGAACCGAAAATCCTTCAGTGCCATGAAAATGTTTCTAAGTGCAAGCAATATGTTGGTAATCAATTTGGTATCATTTTTTTCGCGAGCTGGTTCCTTGTAGAAAAACAAAACCAAAACAAAATTCAATGCAATGATTGCGGCACTCAGGTAAAACACATAATTCCAGGAAGTTTCGCGTAATTTGCTGGCTACAAAAGGACCAATCATAGCTCCCATATTCACCATCATATAAAAAATTCCAAATCCAATTGAAGAGTTATCCTTATTGGTTGTTTTGGCTATGGTTGCCGAAATCACCGGTTTAAAAAGTGCACCACCAACAGCAATATAAAAGAAAGCAGCAAACACCAGGCTATAATCCGTGAGGTGACCCATCACCAGATAACCCGTCGAGAGTATGCCAAACGAAAGCAGGAGTACCTTTTTGTATCCCAGCTTGTCGGCAATGCTTCCGGTGATTACTGGCAAAAAATAAAGCAAAGCCGATACCAGCCCCATCATGGTTCCTTTTTCTTCCTGCGAAAAGCCCAGAGCTCCGGTATCGCGCGAGGCTGTGAGATAAATAGCCAACACATTGAATAATCCATACCAGGCCCATCTTTCAAATAGTTCGAGGGTGTTGGCTACCCAAAACGTACGCGGAAAACGTGAAAAAATTCCAGATCTCATTGCCATCTTTCAATTAACTATCTCGGTTGAAAAATATATCTTTTCACACGATAGGCGCAGCTTCCCATCGAAGGTGCTGTGGTACGTTCAAACTGCATTTGCACAAGATGATCATTCGCTTCTTTGAGCTGAACGATCAAAACAGCCTCAACCATTACCGTCATAGCCACATCGCTTCCGGGAGGGACACAACTGGATGAAGCCGCCTTGTACCACAAATTTTTTACCGGGATTCCTTTCGAAACAAGTTGTTCAATTATCAGCTCTTCATCAAAACCATAAGCTGGCTGGTCGCCTTTGAACTGATAGGCATAATACTCACCTGCCGGAAATTCGTAGGCATTGCTTTCGTGATCTTCCATCACCATATTAATCACCTTGGTTGATTTGTTTAGAGTCGAGCCGCAAGATGTCAATAATATTGCTGCAATAATCATTACCATAAAACAGGATAATTTTTTCATTTCAAGTAGGATTAAAATTTAATATAGAAAACCAGATAAGGCGACAATGTGTCTGTGACTGGTGCCAGTGCTTTCAATTGATCAAAGTCTTTAATCATTCCTTTGCGATCGCGGTGATTGAAGATAGCTTTCGTAAACGGATAAGAAAAGTAAGGATGCCGCACTACCTCCTTAAAATCAACAAAGTTGATAGCCAGAGGGCGAATTCTGCCAGAATCAACCTCCACAAATTTTTCAAATGCTGATATGCGTTCCTGATCCATGCCAAAAACT
>DJWN01000124.1:0-64066 GCA_002440975.1 Bacteroidales bacterium UBA6229 | reverse complement strand
TAAGCTGGAGCGAGTCAGCTGAATTTAGCTCGACCATTTTCGGTTCGCGATTGACTGATATTTGCGCCTCAGAATCCGATCGAACATGCGTGTTTGTTTGGACTTGCGTAGCTCTTGCAATACGTTGATTTCCATACGAAGGTATTACAATAAAGGGCTCCAGGAGGGCATATTCCTTGTCGGTGATGGTATAAATTTTTCGTAAATCCTCTTTGCGATAAAACTTACCTCCTTTGCTTTCGTAATTCTTGATGTTACGAATCTGACTTTCAGTTAGTCCAAGTTTCCTCCAACTGGAATCCGGAAGCATATTCGGATTAAAAGTAAAAGGATTGAGTCGTTGTTCGATGGCAGATTGATCAGGGTTGGTAATATCAAAGTCTTCAGACTGTGTATCTTTTGCAAGAGCACTCAATTCATTTTCGTGTCGTGCAACGACATCTTCCAGCTGTTGAGGCGAAAACACCAGCGACTGCTCGTAAAAATCAGGAACCAGGTTAAAAACAATAAGGATAAGTGTAAAAACCAGTAAAATGATCAGGGCAAACTGCTCTTTTTTGGAAAAACTTAACTGGTTTTTAAAATCGGTCATGGCTTCTCTGCTTCATTCTATAAATCGCCGTTCCCAAATATCCCAAAAAAACCCAGCCCGTGCAGAAAAACAAAAGCGATGGCAACAGGTGCTAAAAACTTCACTATGAACAAATACAGGTAACGAAAGCCAGCTTTAAGCTTTCCCTCATTCGACAGCTCGTCAAAAACTGTTTCTTTCGAAAGGTACCACCCCACAAAGATCACAATAAGCAAGCCCCCTAAAGGCAAAATAATATTCGCAGAAATCATTTCGAGCAAATCAAACAGGTTGTTATTTCCCACACTTATTGCTGACCACGGCCCCTGGCTCATGGTGCAGGCCACGCCCAACACAGCTATGGAAGATGCCGCCAACAAAGTTGCTTTTTTGCGGCCCAAATTAAGCTCTTCGGCCAGGTAAGCAGTAACCACTTCGAGCACCGAGATGGTAGAAGTGAGGGCAGCAATTGACAAAAGCAGAAAAAAGATCAAAGCAAAGAAATATCCTCCGGTCATTTGCTCAAAAATCAGAGGCAAAGTGATGAAAACCAAACCTGCACCAGCCTCCGGAGCTATCCCAAAGGCAAAAACTGCCGGAAAAATAGCTATTCCGGCTAAGATGGCAATCAGGGTGTCGGCGGCCGAAACCGACAAGGCGGTATTACCAAGCTTTTCTGTTCTTCCGATATAAGAGCCATAAGTTATCAGGGTTCCCATACCTATCGAAAGAGAAAAGAATGACTGGCCAAGTGCTTCCAGGATCACAGTACCCGTTATTTTACTGAAGTCGGGTTTAAACAAAAACAGCAAGCCTTCTCCGGCTCCCGGCAAGGTGATACTTCTGATTCCTAATATGATAATGATCATCAATAACAAAGGCATCAAGATTTTTGTATATTTTTCTATCCCATTTCTTATTCCCCGGTAAACGATAAAAGCGGTAAAAAACATAAAGACATTTTGCCATATCAAAGGCCTCAGCCCACTGGTTCTGAAACTATCGAAACAGATGGCCAGGCTTTCCGCTGTTTTGGCTTTAAAGCTATCGGTAATGGCCAGGTATAAATATTCGAGCGTCCAGCCGGATACGGTGGTATAAAAAGCCAGGATGAAGAAGGCAGCAATGATGCCAAGGAATCCGGTGAGCGGCCACAAGGTTTTGGGAGCGAGTTTTTTAAAAGCCCCAACAGGATTGCGCTGAGTGCTACGACCAATCACAAACTCTGATAACATCACCGGAACTCCGATCAGGATAATAAAGCCGATATAGATAAGCAGAAATGCCCCACCCCCATTTTCGCCTGCCACATAAGGGAAACGCCAGATATTACCAAGCCCAATTGCCGAACCGGCAGCAGCTGCTATAACGCCAAGGCGTGAGCTAAAACTGTCGCGGGGCGTGTTCAGATTGATTGCCATAGGATAAAATTTTCAGCTAAGGTAAAATGATTGCAATGATAGCAAATCAAGTCCAAAAGACAAAATAATAGTCCACGAATATTGACAAAGGCAAATTTTACTCGTATCTCAATGAATCGACAGGATTGAGTGAAGCAGCTTTATTGGCAGGTAAAATGCCTGAAATAAGTGCAACACCAAAACATAAAACCACTGCTACAACGATCCAAAGCCAGGGTATGATAAAAGAACTTCCAATCATAATTGACAGTATATTGCCAATACCAATTCCGGCACCAATACCCAACAATCCGCCAATTTGTGCGATCACCACAGCTTCGGCCAAAAATTGATTGCGAATGGTTTTGCTTGTTGCCCCCACAGCTTTACGAATACCGATTTCGTGCGTTCGTTCTGTAACACTAACCAGCATGATGTTCATCAGTCCGATGGCAGCACCAAAAAGGGTGATCAATCCAATGAAAGTAGCTCCCAGCCTGATTTGTCCGGTAAGGCTTAACAACATATTGGCGATGTTGTCGCTTTTGACGATACTAAACGAATTATCCTTGCCAATCTGATCGCCTCTTATCACCCTGAAAATGCCTGTGGCCTCTCCAATAACGGCATCCATCATCTCAGGCTTATCCACACGAACGCTTATCCCGTAATTCATATTAGGTCGCGCAAAATACTGCCTCACATTGTTCACAGGCATCAGGCAGTTCAGATCGCCACTAAATCCCATGCTTGAGCCCTTTTCTTTCATCACGCCCACAATTCTGTAACGTCCCGGCCCCACGGTTATCACTTGTCCAACAGGATCTTCTCCCCCTTTGAAAAGACTCTTTACAATACCAGCACCCACCACCACCACATGAGCTCCGGTAATAACTTCGTGCGCACTGATGTTGCGACCAAATTCAATTTCGAAACCGGCATTATAAACATAGTTTTCATCAACCCCCACCACCTGTATATTTGGATTGGTTTTTTCGTTGCCGTATTTCAGCGTTGCTATTCCGGTACCATAGGTTGACATGCTGGTTGAAACGGGTAGCGTAAACTGCTCCTTAAAAGCCATAGCTTCGCGATACGAGATATGCTTATTTGCTTTGGGGCGTGAGCTGCTACCCCCCATATGCACCACCATATCCCTGTTGCGGATGTTAAATGTATTTGAACCCATCATCGAGAAATTCTCTGTCAGGTAAAATTTCATGCTGTCGATTGCAGTCAAAATGCCGACCAAAGCCATAATGCCAAAAGCGATAATGGCAACCGTAAGAGCCGTTCGGAGCGAATGACTTCGGATAGATTCAATTGAAACCCGCAGGTTTTCGGCTATAAGTTTTCCCGATCCCATTTTCTATCATTATTAGTCCTTCTCGCCAAAAGCCAGATCACCGGCATCGCCGAGCCCCGGCACGATGTATGCCTGCGCTGTTAGCTCATCATCAATACCACCTACCCAAACAGTAAGGTTATGCAGCGACAGATTTCGTTTTATATAATCCAATCCTTCTGAGCTGGCTAATACCGAAACAATATGCAACGATTTGGGCATCCCGCTGGCAAGCAGACTTTTCATTGTTTTTACAATGGAAGCTCCTGTGGCAAGCATCGGATCGGAGAGTACCAGGATTTTGCCTCCAATCGAAGGGCTTGAAACATACTCCACACGAATGGTGAAATCCTCATTCTTGTCGTATTTGCGGTAGGCAGTGATGAAAGCACTATCAGCTCTGTCGAAATAATTGAGCAAGCCCTGATGGAGGGGTAAGCCGGCACGCAAAATAGTGGCCAGCAGTGGCTGCTCGATGAGCTGATTTACAGTGGCAACGCCCAGAGGAGTAGTAACATCATGCGGCTGATAGTCCAACTTTTTGCTTATTTCGTAGGCAAAAATTTCGCCGATACGTTCCAGGTTGCGTCTGAAGCGCATCCTGTCCTGCTGGATTTCGGTGCTTCTAAGTTCGGCAATAAAATGATTGAAAATGGAATTCGATTCTCCAATGTTGATGATGGTAGCCATAGTCGGAATGTTATGGAGCAAAAATAGCCATTAAAATGCAGAATAAAAAAGCTTTCGCAAAATCAATTTCTTTTCACAATTCTTAAGGCCAGCCTTCCGATCAGCGGCAATCTGTTAAGCTTGATTCCAGGATAATAGGTTTCCTTGCTCCCAAAACCTTTGTAAAAACGTGCCAATCCCGGCTGATCTGATCCTTCAAAATCGAAAACCAACTGCCCAGGACTGTGCATTTTAATCACTTCATCAATCAGAAAACTCAGGGCATGATTGTTTTTGGCCTCCTCGCTGGCACCCGAAAACAGAAAGACAAGCTTACCATGACTTCGCATAAATATTGCTCCGGCACATAATTCGTTTGGTTTGCTATAGGCTCCGAAAACACCTGCCTGACCACGATATATTCCAGTGTAGGTAAGCTGTTTTAATCTATTGTATTCCAGGTCGTTCCAATGACTAATCGTCCGGCCACGATTGGCTCTGAACAAGGCTACCACATTTTCGGGTTTCACATTTTTGACCAGTTGCAATTTGGCCTGTTCTGCTTTTTTAAGGTTTCTTTTGGTATTGGAGCTGTAATTTTTGTAGATACGTTCATAACTGTTTATCAGATCCAGCTCGTGATTGCGGTGCCAGCTCAATCCTTTGTTAAGCTCTCCGGGTTTGTTATGGGTGTTCAGTCGAATCTCAGCAAAGCGATACTTAACAGGGATGGCATTGATAAACTCATCGATGATATCCGGATTTAAAAGTGTTCGGGAATATATTCCGAGTTGCTGAGCAAAAAACGGCTGAAACAAATAGCTCACGCCAAATTTTCTTTTTCCGGTAAGCGGAAAAACACGCTCATAATCATTCTCGACCAGGGCATGCCATTCTGGATGAACAATATCAAGATACCACGACCAGCCATAGATATTACCATTGAAACTCTGTTTGATACAGCTGTCCCATTTTACTTTGTCTATTTCGTCTTGTTTCAAATATCTGATCATGAAAAAAGTTGTTAGGGAAGGGCTTTCTCTACCAGATTTTGATAAACTTTTCGCCAGCCTGTCCAGCGTTTTTGATCGCTAAGGGTTTCGTTGTGCCAGAGCAAAATAAACTTTCCATTCACGGCTTTAACGCTGTTGATCAGGGTTTCAGCCTTGCTAATTGCCTCCTCGGCATTCAGTTGCAGATAGTCGCGCAAGGTGCCATCCATCACCGCAAAGGGATGTATGCGCAATGCTGTTTTTACATCGTGATCCAAATCATAAAAATAAAAATCATCCGCAATTCCGGCTCTAAATCCGGGCAAGGCAGCATATCCCATCGTATAATCATGCAGGATATCCTGCTCGATCAGGTTTTGATAGGTTTCCGGCAAACTCATACGCAAAAAATGCTGTCGGCTGCAGCTCACCTCGCGATTGAGCACTGCGCTTAACTGGCTCAACTCTCGCTTGAGCAATTGCTTATTCGAGTAAGAGGCATATGAAGGATGAATTCCAATATCGGCATAGTCGCCAAGATATTTGATCAATTGCTGAAAATAACGGTTGCGAACGCTGATATTCTTATCGTTGTGTCCGTAAGCAGCAAACAGAACAAAATAAACAGGCCTCAACTTATATTGCTGTTGCATACTAAGTTGCAGATCAAAAGTATCGAAAGGATCCTTGGCTTTGCCTCTTAAAACAGCTGTCCGTTGTTGTATCTCTGCAAAGTCTGCCTTCACAAGATCCTTCATATAGGCGCCCAGCGTTCGAATCAAGCCTTTGTGCAGATAAGCCCAGGCTGCATCAATATCGTACGTTGGGATAAAACGATAGGTTTTGCGATGGGTTACAAGGCCAGGAAAAACCTCCTTCAGCCTTTGCTCAAGCTGGATAATCCACAGGTTTACAACTGGTTTGTCTAACACCCCTAATTCATGCAGCACTGATGAAGCCGCATCGAATCGTCCGTGCTGATCACGTACAAAAGGAAGGTATTCTTCGTAGCGACTTACAAGGTAAAACACCGCAGCAAACACATCAAAAGGCAGGATCGACTGTTTGTTATACACAGGAAACAAAGCTTTAACACCTTCGTGATCAAAGGCTTTTAGCTCATGACTTGTAATCTCACGTTCGAAAAGTAATGAAACCTGCTGCAAAAAAGCACCCTGTTCCGGAGCCTGCCCGCCATAAGCCAATGCAGCACCTTCCCACGACATATATCGAGCCATATCAGTTGTTAGCTCGTATTCAATACCAAGTTGTTCTCTCAGCACCAAATCAAGGGTATAGCGCAAACGGTTTGTGAGTTTGGAAGAATGAATTAACAATTGAGGTTTCATAAGGTCGTATCGGCTTCACAAAAGTACATGAATTTTTCAGGAAGGCCATGGCAATTCAATACAGAACGAAAAATACTCATCACCCTATCGCTTTTAACCCATCAAGCCTGATTCGGCAAAAAAGCAGAAATTTTGTCTGTGCAAAATGACTAACTTTACAGCGCGAACACAAACATTTATTAATGCAATCAAAACTTGTTTATTATGCAAAAAATTTCTCAGTATTTATTTGTCATCCTGTTTATTTTAGTTCCTGTTTTACTCACGGCGCAACCCTGGGTACAAAACGATGCCATCTTTAATCCGGGCGGAATCCCAAGCCTGTCCTTTTCGCAGCCGCGATTTGCCGATCTCGATGGTGACGGCGATCTGGATATGATTCTGGGAAACATCGGTGATAAACCTGTTTATATGGAGAATGTAGGAACAGCTGAAGCACCACAGTTTGCCCCGGGCGAGGATTATTTTGCAGATATCAGCTCGCTCGATGCAGAGGTAGCTGTTTTTGCTGATCTGGATAACGATGGCGATCTGGATATGATTTCGGGCGGGTTCTCAGGCATAAGTTTCTTTGAGAACACAGGCAACCAGACAGATCCTGTATTTGAAAAACAAACCGGATTCTTTACGATTCTGGCCGGTATTGCTTATCCCGTCCCCGATCTGGCTGATGTGGACGACGATGGCGACCTCGATCTTGTGATTGGCCTGAGCGAAGATGGGTTGGTAAAGGTTTATGAAAACACCGGAACAGCAGAAGAAGCAAGTTTTTCGGAAGCAGCAGTTACCGAAATCGGGGATGTTGGTCTTTATGCCTACCCCTGCTTTGCCGACCTTGATAATGACGGTGATATGGATCTGGTGATTGGTCGTGACGGTTTTGGTTTCCGTTACTATCAAAACACCGGCATACCAACAGCTCCTGAATGGACCTATATTGAAAACGCTTTTGCCGGCATGGGTGAAGAAACCTATTGGAACTCACCCGATTTGATCGACCTGGACAATAACGGCACACTGGATTTGATTTTTGGAACAGCCTCCGGCCCACTTGTTCATTATGATAATATCGGCACTCCGGAACTGGCGGAATGGCAGTTGAACGAAAGCCTTTTTGGTGGCGGAATAGATATTGGAGGTGCCAGCAACCCCTTCTTTGTTGATTATGACGGTGATGGCGACCTGGATATGTTTACCGGATCGCAAATGGGCGACATCAAGTACTTTGAAAATACCGGCACTATTTACGGGCCAGGCTGGTTGGAGAAAAGCGAAGGCTTTGTTTCTCTCAAGCACAGCATTTACAGCGATGTGGCTGTAGGCGACCTGAACGGTGATGGCCGCATGGATGCCGTGGTGGGCGATTTGAGCGGCAATCTGTTCTATCACCAGAATACCGGTTTGGGATTCAATTATATCGAAAGCACTTTTGCCGGATTTTCCTATGGAGGCTGGTCGTCCCCATATCTTGTTGATCTGGATAATGACGAGGACCTCGATTTGGTGGTCGGTAATGAATCGGGTCAGTTGTTTTATATCGAAAATCAAGGCAATAGCCAGGAAGCTGTCTGGGTAGAGATACCAAACTTTTTTGGCGGGATCGACGTAGGCTCCAATGCTGTTCCTACCTTTGCCGATCTTGATTTTGACGGTGATATGGATATGGCCGTTGGGAATATTTCGGGAAATGTAAGATATTTTGAAAATCAGGATGGCAGCTGGATCCAAAATGCTTTGGTCATGATGGGTGTAAGTGGCGGACAAAATACCAGTCCGGGCTTTGGCGATCTGGATGGCGATGGGGATGCCGATCTGGTACTGGGTAATTATGACGGCACCTTCAACTATTTTCAGAATATGGAGATTATTATGGGCTTGCAGGCAAAAAACCACCCAAAACCGGTATTGGTAAGCCTGTTTCCAAATCCATTCACCAATCAGCTTAACATTGCCTTGCAAGAGACTGCTGGTCAGCTAAAATCATTGAAAATTTTGAATACTGAAGCACAAATGGTTTTTGCCCGTGATTACCATTCAGAAAAAGCTTTCAGCAGCTTCAGCCTCCCACTCGACTTTTTGCCGGCCGGATTATATGTTGTTCAGTTGATTACTGACAAGCAAACGATAAACCACAGGGTTATAAAAAGATAGTTGAAGGATCAAAAGGTTTATAGGCTGATTGATTTGATGATTTATTGACCTGAGTTCGATATAAAAATCAGCATATTAGCAGCAAAGGTTGTGTGCCATCGAATCGAAGCAATCCTTTTGTAATTATTTCATATTGTTCCACGGCCTGCAATCTACTTATATTCACAAATTCCATGATTAGCCGAAATATGTTGCATGTTTATCATCAACTGAGTTCTAAATCGGTATTACTGCCTCCAGAATTAACTATTTCAGTCGCCTAAATTTATTGTGTACTTTTGCCCTTAAATTGCTCAACTATGGAATTGTCAGCACTCACTGCCATCTCACCAGTGGATGGACGTTACAGAAACAAAACGGCAGCATTGTCAGAGTATTTTTCCGAATATGCCCTCATTCGCTATCGGGTGATGGTCGAAGTGAATTATTTTATCGCACTTTGTGAGCTGCCTTTGCCTCAGTTGCAGACTTTCAAGCAAGAAGATTTTGACCTGCTTCATGCGCTCTATGAAGAGTTTACTGTTGAAGATGCCGAAGAAATCAAAGCCATTGAACAGGAAACTAATCACGATGTGAAAGCCGTGGAATATTTCCTCAAAAGACGATTTGATGATTATGGATGGAAACCCTACAAGGAGTTTATTCATTTCGGACTTACCTCTCAGGATATCAATAATGTAGCACTCCCTCTTTCCATTCGCGATGCCCATCGGCTGGAGCTAATGCCTGCTCTGGAAAGCCTTTTAAATCATATCATCAAGCTGGCATACGAATGGGCCGATGTAAGTATGCTTGCCCGCACACACGGGCAACCCGCAAGTCCCACAAAACTTGGAAAAGAAATCTATGTTTTTGCCGAACGACTAGAAAATCAAATTGAGTTGTTGAAAAACATTCCTTTTTCGGCAAAACTCGGAGGTGCAACAGGCAACTTCAATGCCCATCAAATTGCGTTTCCCGCCATCGACTGGGAACAATTTGCCTGTGATTTTATCTCCAAAACACTTGAACTACATCGACAGCGAACCACCACACAAATTGAACATTACGACTATCTGGCAGCCTATTTTGATGCCCTCAAACGGATCAACACTATTTTACTTGATTTAAGCCGCGACATCTGGCTGTATGTTTCGATGGATTACTTCAAACAGAAAATCAAAGCCGGTGAGGTAGGCTCTTCAGCCATGCCTCACAAGGTGAATCCCATCGATTTTGAAAATGCAGAAGGAAATCTGGGAATTGCCATTGCCCTTTTCGAACACCTGAGTGCCAAGCTGCCAGTGAGCCGTCTGCAGCGCGATTTAACAGACTCTACAGTAACCCGTAACATCGGGGTTCCATTGGCACATACCATTATTGCCATTCAATCCATCGAAAAAGGTCTGGGAAAACTCTTGCTCAACAAAGAGAAAATTTCTGATGATCTGGAAAAGAATATTTTGGTAGTTGCCGAAGGCATTCAAACCATCCTTCGTCGTGAAGCAATTGAAGGGGCCTATGAATTACTGAAAGAACTAACACGAACCAATGAAAAAATTGATCGTCAGGCTATTTTTGATTTCATTGAAAAGCTACCTGTTACAGCTGAAATAAAAACTGAATTACACGCCATCACACCTGAAAATTATACCGGGATCAACCTCTTAAGACAGGATTCATGAAGAAATTTTATCGCGTATTGGCCTATTTAAAGCCTTATTTGGGATATGCATCGCTCAATGTATTTTTCAACCTGCTTACGATAGTATTTTCATTGTTTTCGATTACACTTTTAGTTCCCTTTCTTAACCTGCTCTTTGGAACAGAAACATTGGTAACCCAAAAGCCTGAGTTTGCCCTCAATGCAGACAGTGCGATTCAAACACTGAATTATTATATCAGCCGGATCATCATTGAAGATGGCCAGAACAAAGCACTTGTTTACATCTGTATAATCCTGATTGTAGCCTTTTTCCTGCGCAACCTAACCCGCTTTTTTGCGATGTACTACATGGCTAATGTACGCATTGGTACAGTAAAAGATATCCGAAACAGTATTTACAGAAAAATCCTGATCCTGCCGCTTTCGTTTTACAACAAACACCGCAAAGGCGATATCATTTCCAGAGTAACAACCGATGTGCAGGAGGTTGAATACTCGATCATGAATTATTTGGAAATGATCATACGCGACCCTATTACCATCCTGGTTTATATTGCATTTATGTTTAGCGTGAGCCCGCAACTTACACTGTTTGTGCTGGTTCTTTTACCCATCACCGGTTTTTTAATCGGCCAGATTGGAAAAAGCCTGCGTAAAAGCTCAAAAATCGGTCAGGCCCGAATGGCCGGAATGTTGTCAATTATCGAAGAAACTATTAGCGGGCTAAGAATCATTAAAGCTTTTGGTGCCATAAATTATTCCGACACACGATTCAAAGATCAGAACAGTCTGTTTTCGAAGTTGATGATCAGCATCTACCGCCGGCGCGACCTCAGCTCCCCTTTAAGCGAATTTTTGTCGTCAGTAGTTATTGTGATCGTTTTATGGTTTGGAGGAAGGCTTGTGCTGGGCGATTCAGCTGTTATTCAAGCCGCAGATTTTATCGTTTACATCATCGTTTTTTCACAAATCATACCTCCGGCAAAAACTTTTGCACAAGGTTTTTATAGTATCCAAAAAGGAATAGCATCAGCCGAACGTATTTTTGAAATTCTCGATGCAGAAGAAGTCATCACCGAAAAAAAGGATGCCAAAGCCATTCAGTCATTTAACCACAGCATTAAATATCAAGATGTATGGTTTGCCTACGACAAGGAACCTATTCTGAAAAATATCAACCTGGAAATCGGAAAAGGTAAACTGATTGCATTGGTAGGTGAGTCGGGAGGTGGAAAATCAACCCTGGTTGACCTGCTTCCCAGGTTTTATGATGTTGTTGACGGTCAAATACTTATCGACGGATATGATATTCGCGATTACAAAATTGATGATTTACGTAGCTTGATGGGAATCGTAACCCAGGAGAGCATCCTATTCAATGATACTGTTTTCAATAATATTGCCTTTGGCGACACTACTGCCACTCTTGAATCGGTTATTGAAGCAGCGAAAATTGCCAATGCCCACGAGTTTATCATGCGCCTCGAAAACGGATATGAAGCCTATATCGGCGATCGGGGGATGAACCTCAGCGGAGGCCAGCGGCAAAGATTAAGTATTGCGCGAGCCGTGCTCAAAAATCCTCCAATCCTCATCCTCGATGAAGCCACTTCATCATTAGATACCGAGTCGGAAAGGCTCGTTCAGGAAGCACTGGCCAAGGTGATGAGCAGCCGTACATCGGTTGTGATTGCACACCGGCTTTCGACCATTCAACATGCTGATGAAATTATTGTGATAGTAAGCGGAAAGATAGCCGAGCGTGGCACGCATGAGCAATTACTTGCTGCCAAAGGGGTGTATAAACGTTTGCATGATATGCAGACTTTTTCGTAATGAAACACGAATTCATTTATTTTTGCCAAAAAATTAATACACAAACAAGATGGATTTAACAAAGATTGTATCAATCTCAGGAAAGCCGGGACTATATTTGATATCCGGACAAGGAAAAAACAGTGTAGTAGTTGAGTCGCTGATTGATGGCAAACGATTTCCAGCTTTTGCCCAGGACAGAATGAGCTCGCTCGAAGAAATCAGTATTTTCACCACATCTGAAGACAAACCTCTGAAAGATGTGTTTAAAAGTATCAAGGAAACAATTGGCGAACAGCTTGATTTTGAAGTGAAAAAACTATCAACTGATGAGCTTAAGGAGAAATTTGCAACCGTCCTTCCGGATTTTGATGAGGAATCTGTTTATCCCTCCGACATCAAGAAAGTTTTTAACTGGTATCAGTTGCTGATGGAGAAAAACATGCTTGACTTTTCGGAAGATGAAACAGAATCTCCTGCTGCCGAAGCAGAAGAAACGAAAAATGAAGAAACGAAAGAATAAATAAAGTCCCCTCGTGGGACTTTTTTTAAAAAGCATCAGCGCATGTACAAACACATCATCCGGCCGCTTTTTTTTCAGTTCGACCCCGAGCAGGTGCATCATGCAGTAGTTAAGTTTCTGAAGTTTGGGCTGAGTATTCCCGGAAGTCGCTGGTTGATCAACAAAGCTACATCAGTGGACGATCCGGCACTTAGGCGCGAATTGTTTGGACTTCATTTTAAAAATCCTGTGGGTATTGCTGCCGGATTCGACAAAAACGCATCCGTATATAACGAACTGGGTGCCCTGGGTTTTAGTCATATCGAAATTGGAACCGTGACGCCTAAAGGACAGCCCGGAAACCCGAAACCACGCCTGTTTCGTCTTACAAAAGATAAAGGACTGATCAACCGGATGGGATTTAACAACCTGGGACTTGAAGAGGCGGTTAAAAAACTCCGTAATCGCAATGCAAACCTGATTATCGGGGGAAACATTGGCAAAAATACTGCTACTCCAAACGACAAAGCCATAGACGATTATGTGACCAATTTTATAGGCTTGTTTCCGGTGGTTGATTATTTTGTAGTGAACGTTAGCTGTCCAAATATCAGCGATTTACACGAATTACAAGATCAGGATGCCTTGATGAAAATCCTGAATGCCATCCAGCAGATCAATCTTGCCAAACCAAAACCCAAACCCGTACTGCTTAAGGTTTCTCCTGATCTGAATGAGAAACAGTTGGATGAAGTGATTGCCATTATCAAAGAAACCGGCATTCAGGGTGTGGTTGCAACAAATACCAGCATTAGCCGTCATACAATACAATATGATGCTGAAAAAGCCAAAGTCATCGGCAATGGCGGCTTAAGTGGTCTTCCGATCAAGGAGAGAAGTACAGAAGTTATCCGGTATCTGGCTTCAAAATCAAATAATGCCTTCCCAATTATTGGAGTTGGCGGCATCTTCACAGCCGAAGATGCGATTGAAAAAATCAGGGCAGGTGCCGATCTGGTGCAGGTTTATACCGGCTTTATATACGAAGGCCCAATGATTGCGAAAAATATCAACAAAGCCATCCTAAAAGAAAAGCTGTAAAGTACTATTTGCTGATTCCCATAAGATGATGTACTTCTACTGCCACCTGCCGATTATAGGTAAATGCCAGGGTTTTGTAATTTACCATATCAACAATAGTCCCAATCAAACAAAGTCCGGCAGTAAAGAAGTATAAAATTCCCATTCCTATTTGATTGAGTAATACACGATGTATCCCGGCAAACCCAACCAAACCGGCGAAAGCAAAAAGCAAAATCATTTGGGGGTCTTTCCGGCGAGCCCGATACAAATTGGCAAAGTCGCGGATCTGGTCATCCGAATAATCTTTAGTCAGGTTCTGCAACAGAATCATTTCATCGCCCTGTAAGTCGGGCATCATTTCATAAATCTTATTCATACCATTCTTTTATTATTTTATTGAAATCGAAATAGGCTTTAAATACCGCTATTATCCTAAAAATGAGTATTACAACAGCAACAATACCCAGTGGATGACCTTGAATTGACATGGCCAGATCGCCATGCAAAGCTGCAGAAATGCTATGCCCTAATCCACAGCCCGGACAGGATTCAATACCCAACTGATGAAACATACACAAACTGGTACCCGCAGCATCAACAGGCATAAAGGCCAGCAAAACCAGTGCAAGAAGCCAGATAAATGCTTCCAGATTCTGTTTTAAAAAAAGTGTCCAATCTTGCAACACAAGCACTCAATTTCTAGTTTTGATAAAGCTAATATACACTATTTAGAGTGAATTCTAAATAAGCCAAAAAGATTAGGTGTTTCCACACAAATCCTGATTTAAGAAATCAGATGATATTTACTTCCGGATCGAGGTTGATTCCAAATTTTGCTTTCACATCCAGCTGTATCTTCATAGCCAATGCAAATAGCTCTCTTCCACTGGCATTGCCATAGTTTACAAGCACTAAAGCCTGTTTATCATGCACACCGGCATCTCCCTGTCTGAATCCTTTCCATCCGGCCTGATCGATAAGCCAAGCAGCAGGAATCTTGTATGTATTGGGTCCGACCGGATAGTTTGGAATACTGCTATACTCTTTCGTCAAATCATTCAATAACAATTGATGAACTACCGGATTCTTAAAAAAACTACCGGCATTCCCCAGCTGCTTCGGATCGGGCAGCTTGGATTGTCTGATAGATTTTACAGCTTCACTAAGGTCTTTGATATCAGGGTTTTGAATGCCTCTCTGCTTAAAATACTCTTCCAGATTTCCATACGAAGCATCCACAACTGCTTTCTTCTTCAAAGCAAAGGTAACCGCGATTATCAGGTATCTACCCCTTGCCTCGTGCTTGAAAACACTTGACCTATAACCAAAATTGCAACTTTGCCTATCAAAAATCTTTATTTTGCCGGATTGCAAATCAACAGCTTCCAGGGCAAAAAAGCAATCCTTTTGCTCAACACCATAAGCACCAATATTTTGCATGGGAGCAGCTCCAACTTTCCCGGGTATCAACGAAAGATTCTCCAGTCCATAGAGCCCTTCCTTCACCAGCTCATCCACAAAATAACTCCAATCTGTGCCGGCCTGGGCCCGCACATATATATTGTTATCCTTTTCATCAATAATCTCCCAACCTTTGTTATCCACCTGAATTACTAGCCCTTCGAAAAAGTCGTCCAAGAACAAAACATTACTCCCGCCACCCAGGATAAGCCGGCGATTTTCCTTAAAAAAAGCCTTGTTCATCAGCACCTTAATATCGTCGGAATGGTTTATCCTGACAAAGTAATTGGCCACAACCGGAAGACCGAAAGTGTTATATGATTTTAAATCAATAAAACGTTCCAAAATGCAATCCTAAAATTTCTGTAAAATTAACGGAAATTATAATAATAGGAAGCGAAATGAAGTTATCACCAAGATATCCTTATTCAATTAAAACTGAATTTGAAGAAAGCTTACGTTTCTGTTATTAACGATCTGGTTACAGATCAACGTGTTCACAAATCATGCCTTAGCCTGCAAAAAGCCGGATTTGATGTTGTGCTTATCGGACGAATCATGCACAACAGCCTTAAGATGAATCAGCGACCCTATCAAACCATCAGGATGCGACTGCCTTTCGAAAAGGGTCCGCTTTTTTACATTTCGTTTAATATCCGTTTGTTTTTCAAGCTTTTGGCTTCAAAACAGGATTTGCTGGTTTCCAACGATTTAGATACCCTATTACCAAACTTCCTGATTGCAAAGCTTCGCGGTATCCCATTGGTTTACGACAGCCATGAATACTTCACCGAAACCCCCGAACTTGTTGGGCGGCCGCTGATTCAGAAAATCTGGAAAACCCTTGAGGCACAACTCGTAAGCCGGCTTCCCGAAATGATCACGGTAAACGAATCAATCGCAAACCTCTTTCGAAAAAAATATAATATCAGAGTTCATGTGGTCAGAAACGTGCCCTTGCGCTTAACGAACAAAGAGAAAGTAAGCAGAAAAGAACTTGGGTTGCCCGAGGATCGCAAAATCCTGTTAATGCAGGGTTCCGGCATCAACATTCAGCGAGGAGCGGAAGAATTGGTCGAAAGTATGCAATACCTCGAAAATTGCCTTCTGCTAATTATCGGAGGCGGTGATGTATTAAAAATCCTGAAAGAAATAAGCCAAAAGCTACAATTGGATGAAAAGATCAGCTTTCTCGGGAAAATGCCTTACCAGCAGATGATGCAATATACGCAGCAAGCAGATATTGGCTTTACGCTGGACAAAGATACGAACCTGAACTACCGCTTTAGCCTACCTAATAAATTGTTTGATTATATCCAGTCTGGTACGCCGGTGATTGCCAGCAATTTACCAGAGGTGAAAAAAATTGTGGAAACGTATCAGATCGGCAGGATCATAGAAAACCACACCCCCGAAAACATCGCAAAAATAATTCGTGAATGTATTGAAGACAAAGACCTTATGAAGGAATGGGAAAATAATCTTAACTTTGCTGCCCAATCCCTTTGCTGGGAAAACGAGGAGAAAGTGCTACTGAAAATTTATGGACAATACCATTGATCAACATTTACATTTGGTTTCGTTTGACGTTCCCTGGCCTGCCAATTATGGCGGCGTGATTGATGTATTTTTCAAATTACAGGCTTTGTCGCAAAAAGGCATTCAGGTACATTTGCATTGCTATGAATATGGCCGAAAACCAGTTGATATCCTCGAATCACTTTGTTACGAAGTTAATTATTATAAAAGGGACATTTCGAAGAAACACCTGTTCAAAACCATTCCTTATATCGTAAGTTCACGTAACTCGGAAGAACTGGTGCAACGCCTGTTAAAAGACAACTTTCCCATCTTACTGGAAGGACTTCACACGGCAGGACTACTCGAAGACAGCAGGCTTAAAAAAAGAAAAATAAGCGTTCGTACCCATAATATCGAACACGAATACTACCTGAATCTGGCCAAGGCCGAAACTGCTATTTTAAAGAAATACTATTTTTACAACGAAGCTGCAAAGCTTAAAAAATACGAGAAGGTGCTTCGCAAAGCCGATCAGCTTATTGCTATCAGTCAAAAGGACATGGATTATTTTTCGAAGCATTTCAAAAACGTAAGTTTCATTCCGGCCTTTCATCCGCACAAAACAGTCCAAATTAAACCGGGCAAAGGGGATTATGTGCTTTATCATGGTAACTTATCCGTTGCCGAAAACTTTAATGCCGTGCGTTATTTGGTTACCAGCGTTTTCAGCGACATCGACATCCCCTTTAAAGTAGCAGGATTAAATCCGCCGGAGCATCTCATAAATCTGATTGCCGAACATCCAAATGTTAGCCTGATCCCAAATCCTACTGATCAGGAACTCTATGCCTTAATCAGCGAAGCACATATCAATGTTTCCATTACTTTTCAGGCTACCGGTCTTAAACTGAAACTCCTGAACACCTTATATAACGGGCGTTTTTGTTTGGTTAACGATAAAATGCTTAACGGAAGTGCCCTCGACAGCCTGTGTATCATTGCCAATGATGCAGCGTCGTTAAAAAAACAGATCAAAGCATTGAGAAAGAAGACGTTCAGTCAAAAAACAATTCAGGAAAGGGAAGAAAAGCTGCGTCTGCTATACCACAACGGACACAATATTGATAAACTAATCAAGTTGGTTACCTGAACTGATCACCGCACCTTCTTCACACTTAATAATCCGCGACGGAAACTTATGGATCAGGTTGTAGTTGTGTGTTGCCATCAACACTGCCTGCCCTGCTTCGCTGATGCGAAACAACAAACGCATAATCTCATTCGATGTTTCAGGATCGAGGTTGCCGGTTGGCTCATCAGCCAGTATCAACACAGGATTATTGAGCAGTGCCCGCGCAATGGCAACCCTTTGTTGCTCACCACCCGAAAGCTGGTGCGGCTTCTTATTACGTTTCGATCGCAGCCCAACCTCATCCAATACCTCCATGATTCTTTCCGTGATCTTGGTTTTATCTTTCCATCCTGTAGCTTTCAGCACAAAAGCCAGGTTATCGTACACGGTGCGGTCAAACAACAACTGGAAATCCTGAAACACAATCCCCAACCGCCGACGCAAAAATGGTATCTGTGCCGACTTCAACATCCTGAGGTCGAACCCTGCTACCTCTGCTTTGCCGTCCAGGGCAGGCAATTCAGCATAGAGGGTTTTAAGTAAGGACGATTTTCCGCTTCCGGTTTTGCCTATCAGATAAACAAACTCTCCCTGTTGTATCTGCAGATGCACATTGGTTAGCACCAGGTTCTGCTTTTGAAATATTGAGAGCTCAGAGAGGGAAACAATAGGATCAGACATGGACAATTGATTAAAAAGTCAAAAGTAGTAAATTGAAATGAAATAATCGGCCTTGTGAAAAGATGCATATCCCATTGCTCTTAATAAGAGTCTGCAAGCCTACCGGCATAGAATTGTCTGCTCAGGATGGTCGGGTCAAAATATATACCAGGCTGCCGGCTAATACAGAAAACGCCAGCCCGGAAGCCAGCAAGGGCAACTCGGCCAGATAAATTATTATTCCACTGGCAGAAATCCCTCCGGTAGCCAGCATCTTGGCAGGTTTGGAAATAGCTCTTTCTTCACGCCATTTTATAACAGGAGGCCCAAAACGGGGATGATTCAGCAACCATTGTTCTGCCTTTTCGGAGCTTTGGCTAAAAAAATAAGCTGCGATAATGAAAAATACTGTGGAAGGAAGAACCGGAAGAAAAGCCCCTAAAACCCCTATTCCGGTAAAAAAAAGTCCCAACGAAAATTTCATCCAGCGCATAAGCTTATAATAATTAAATAGCGGGGCTAAATTACAAAAACACCCAAGCCACCCCATCACTAAAACTAGTGATTTTAAGCCAGAACATCCTCAAATTCATTATTTCTTTCAAAAAATTTTACCACATAGCTACACGCGGGGATAATCTTCAGATTGTTTTCGCTGGCATATTCTATTAACTTCAAGGTGAGTTTTCGGGCAACACCCTGGCCTCGCAATGACTCAGAAACAACCGTGTGCTCGGCTATTATAATATTTTCATCCTTGTGCCTAAACGACAGATAAGCATCTGGGGTTTCTTCATTTCCAACAAAGAACAGACAACTGTCAGCCTTAGTTGTAAATAAGATCTGCTCTGAATAATTTGCTGTCATACTGATACTTTTGAAGCTAAACAAATCAATGTACCCCTTTGTTCGGTATAACAGTCAGCAAACAAATTTTACCGTATCAGGGGATCAACCGAAAGTGCAATGATGATAGCAAGCACAAAATAATTGATACGCATGAAATAATAAAAAGGATTGAATGGCTTGTGTTGTTTGCGTAAAATTCCTAAAAACACAATAACCAGCCAAGCCACCGAAGCCAACACTGCCAAAGTGATTGCCACATGATGAATCAAACCAAACAGAGGCAGCATCAGGGCTGTAACTGCAGTAGCAAACGTCCAAAGAAAGGTGATGTAGCGGATTTGCTTTTCGTCATAAAGTTGTGTGATGGAGGGATAACCGGCATCTTCGTATTCCTTGCCATATTTGAGAATCAACAGCCAAAAATGCGGCACCTGCCAAATAAAGAAGAAAAAGGCAAGGATCAACACCCTTGAATCAAAAAGTTCACCTCCACCGGCTACCCAACCCACTACTGGCGGAATTGCCCCGATAACGGAACCCGGGATTACAGCAAAAGCAGTTTTACGTTTCATCGGTGTATAAATTCCGTTATACCAGATCAAGGCAAGCAGACCCAGCTGCATCCCTAAAAAATCAGAGCCAATATAGATAAGAGCCGAACCTAAAACAGATAAAACAAGTGCAAGAATCAAAACCTGATTTTTAGTAACCCTTCCGGAAGGGATCGGACGATTGCGGGTTCTTTTCATCAATCCGTCGCGGTCGCTGTCCTGGTAGTGATTCAATGCCGATGAGCCACAAGCCAGAATAAAAATTCCAATTGTCGGAAGGATCAAACCCGCATCAAAGCTTCCATGCGCAAGCAAATAGCCTGCAATAGTTGTAAATGCAACGGCAATGGTTATCCTTACTTTACTAAGTTCGGCCAAAAGCAGGAGTTGTTGACGCATCATGCTATTTCAGATTTTTGATGTAATTAACAATATCTGCAATCTGCTCATCGGTTACGACTCCTTCGTACGAAACCATCAGTCCTTTCATGTAGCCCTTTACCAGGTCGGCATTGGGATCTTTAATCGAACGGGCAATATATGCCGAATCGATAACAATTTCGCGCTCAACACCATCGGTTACGACGGTTTCTGTTTTTCCAAAAATTCCCTTAAATGATGGCCCGATGATCTTACTGCCGTCTTGCGAATGACAGGTGAGACAAGCGTTTTGTTTCAACACGGCAAGGCCGGGATGCTCATCTGTTGTGGCAGGTGCACTGGTGAGCCAGCTTTGATATTCAGAATCCGAAACCACTGTGACTGACGACAACATAAAAGAATGAAGCTGGCCACAATATTCTGCACAAAGAATATCATATCGACCTTCCAGATTAGGGTTAAACCATAAAAAGTTGTTGCCCCCCGGCACCATATCTTCTTTGATACGAAAGGCCGGAATAAAAAGGCTGTGCAACACATCCCTTGAATGAAGATTCAGCTTGACAGGCCTGTTTACCGGAACCACAAGCGTATCGCTAACTCTGCCGTCAGGATATTGAAATGAAAATTTCCACATCTGTGCGTTAGCTTCTATTACGATGGCATCATCCGGCACCTCGCGCATTGGCTTGTAACCCATCCAGCCATAATAAAACATGATCAAAACAAGAATTGTGGGAATCACTGTCCAAACCACTTCGAGGGTATTATTACCTTCGATATTGGTAGCTTTTGGATTACGCTTTTTGCTGTAACGAAACACAAAGAAGATCATCACTGCGGTGATACCTACCAAAAAGAAAACTGAAATTCCGGTAATGATGTACATTGATAAATCAACACCTTCGGCAAAAGTTGAAGCACTTGTTCTCATATTATGCTATCGGTTAAGGTATTCAATACTGGTTAGTACAGCAAACGACACAAACAAAATGGCCACAATCAAAACAAGCCAGGTATAAACTTTCTTGTCGTATTTCAGATGCATAAAATAGTAGGCCACCACGATCACCTTCACCGTTGCGATGAGCAGTGCTGTAAAAACCGACAGACTTCTCAGATTTGCTCCAAAAACAGAAATAACAACAGTGATCACCGTTAGCAAAAGCAAGGCGATAAGCGTACTAAAGTGATCTTTATAACTTGTGATATGCACTTGCTCCTCTTTTGGAAGATTATCCTTTGTATGACTCATAACAGTTAGCGATTAATGAATGAGATAAAATAACGGAAACAGGTAAATCCAGATCAGGTCGACAAGGTGCCAGTAGAGTCCGGCATTTTCGGTAAGCGTATATTTTTCCTTAGTGACAAGTCCTTTTTTTGTGCGATAAATCACTACAGAGATGATAATGCCGCCAATAATGATGTGCAGCGCATGTAAACCTGTCATAAAGAAATACAGAAAAAAGAACAGACTCTCTCCGGGCGGCAGGCCATCATACACTTCGAATCCCGGAAACAAGCCATGATGGATTTTGGCCGACCATTCGAAGTATTTCACAATCAAAAAGACAATAGCAAGTCCAAGGGTTGTGTAGAGTAAAAAAATCGACTTTTTCGCATCACCTGTTTGAATAGCTGTGATGGACATGGCGATCGTCATGCTACTTACAAGCAACACTATGGTGTTAAAAGTCCCCATCGCCACATCAAGCTCAAACGAAGCTAATAAAAATGACTCGGGATTGAGGCTTCTGTACACCATATATACAATAAACAAGCCGCCAAAAAGCAGCAACTCCGTAAACAGAAATAGCCACATGCCCATTTTTGAGGCCTCTGCATCTCTGTTGTGCCCCGAATTAGGCAAGCTAAAAGCTGAAGTGTGTTCCATACCTATTCTTTTATCTCTGGTTTATGGTCGTAATCATAAGGGCCGTCTTTTGGCAAAACAGGCATGCGATCGAAATTGGCAACAGGAGGTGGCGAAAGCGTCTGCCATTCCAGGGTGATTCCCGTTCCCCAGGGATTGCGTGCAATCTTCTCGTGTTTCCGTCTGAAACCGGCAATCAAATTGCCCAACATCAGCAAGAGTCCAATCGCCAACACCCACGATCCATAGGTGCTGATCATATTCGGCAGGTGAAACTCAGGCAAATAGTCATAATAACGTCTCGGCATCCCCATCAGCCCGGCGATCATCATCGGAAAATAAAGCAAGTTAAAACCAATAAACAAGATGAAAAAGGCAATATTGGCCACCAGCTTATTATACATTCTTCCCCAAATTTTCGGATACCAGTAATGTAAAGCACCAAAGAAGGCAAAGCCTGTTCCGCCGAACATCACATAATGAAAGTGCCCTACCACAAAATAGGTGTCATGCAGATGAATGTCGGTCGCCAAAGCACCAAGCACCAGTCCGCTCAAGCCACCAATCATAAACTGAAAAATGAATCCGAGCCCATACAAAAGCGGCGGCTGCACATCAATGGAGCCTTTATACAAAGTGGCCACCCAGTTGAACACTTTGATGGCTGTTGGGATAGCCACCAAAAAAGTCATGATGGAATAAATGATTCGCGCCAGACCACTCATCCCTGAGGTAAACATATGATGTCCCCAAACAAAATAACCCACAAAAGCAATTGCCAAGGACGAAAACGCAATGGCTTTATAACCAAAAATGGTTCGATTTGAAAAAGTCGGTAACAATTCCGAGATAATTCCGAACGCAGGCAAAGCCATGATATAAACCGCCGGGTGAGAATAAATCCAGAACAAATGTTGGTATAAGATAGGATCGCCACCGATTGAGGGATCAAACAAGCCTACGCCAAAAACACGCTCGGCAACTATCATCAAAAGGGTGATTCCGATTACAGGGGTAGCAAGCAGCTGAATCCAGGAAGTAGCGTACAAGGCCCAGGCAAAAAGCGGCATTTTCAGAAAAGTCATTCCAGGCGTCTTCAACCGATGGATAGTCACGATAAAATTCAATCCGGTCAATATGGAGGAGAAACCCAAAACAAAGGCTGCCAGCACCGACATGGTGACATTTGTTCCTGTTTTTACGCTATAAGGCACATAAAAGGTCCATCCTGTATCGGCCGGACCATCACCGAAAAGCAAAGTTGAAAGTGCCATGATGGCTCCGATGATGTAAATCCACCACGACAGCAGATTGAGCCGGGGAAATGACACATCATCCGTACCAAGCATGATGGGCAGGAAAAAATTACCAAAAACCGCCGGAATACTTGGAATGATAAAAAGAAATATCATGATCACCCCATGCATGGTAAAAATCTGGTTGTAGGTTTGGGCTTCAAATAAATCCTTACCCGGATTTAAAAGCTCCAAACGCATCAACACGCCCAGTGTGGCACCAACAAGAAAAAATGTGATCAGCGAATACAGATAGAGCAAGCCTATTCGTTTGTGATCGACACTAAAAATCCAGGAAAAAATTCCCTTTTTTGCCTGAAGATAGTTTAGATTCAATGCAGTACTTGTCATAGTTTAAAGTGCATTTTTGTTTTTCTTTTTGCGATTTGACAGGACGAGCGATCCCAAAAGTGCCAAAGCAAGCAACAAAATAACCGTGCCCGACACCCTGGTAACATTAAAAACATAGGACTTCCCTTCCGGATCGTAGCTAAAACAATAATCCAGAATTTTATTTATCGTCGGACCGGAACGCTCCAGGCCGGCTTCCACAATGGCCATTTTCATATCAAACGGAAGATAATTCGTGCCATGCAGATAACGAGTGATTTTCCCATGCGGACTAAGCACTACCAATGTGGCAGGATGAATGTACTCCTCTCCTTCCTGCTTTACTTTGTACCCGATATTATCCAAAAAACGATCAATGTTAAGGCTGTCGCCCGTAAAAAAGTGCCAGCCATTCTCCAGGTCACCTTTGCCAACTAGTTTTGTATAGGTACGTTTCTTGTTTTGCGCTAATACAGGGCTTTCTACATGCGAGAAACTAATTGTGAAGACCTGATAATCTTTTCCCAGCTCCAGATCAGATTTTTTCATTACATCGGCCAGTCCGTTTAGCAAAGGCGTGCAAATGCCAGGACATTCGTAATACACCATGGCAACAATCGTTGGTTTGTCGATTGCTTCTCTGATATTTACCTCACGAAAATTCTCATCCGTGAAGACGATATCTTCCTCAATAAATTGATCCAGTTTTTCGTAAACCCCAAGCTCCTCTTGAGCCAAAATTGGGCTAAAAACGATGAAAAATAACACCAACACACAAAAACTTCGCATTTTTGTTTTAATTAATAACCTCATTTATAATTATTTAAACAGTTTTTGAAACGGCTTATTTCGAGCCACTAATTTAGATTTAATCTAAATAAAAACAAACTTTAATCTAATAAATTGCAATCGTTTTCGATTATGAATAAAAAGTCGTTACAAATCTTTAAGAAGCCTAGGGTAATAGTACCTCAGAAGCAGCAATGTGTTTCAACAACTTGCGGGAGCATTAAACAGCATTTCCGTTGAAGACTGCAAGGATTACCTGATTATTCAATAATTACACCTTTTGCATCAAGGGTATATTTCCATTCGGGTTGTGTAATGGCATCAATTTCTTCCTGACTTTTACCGGCATCGGCAGCATAATGTTTGAGCATTTCAACAGGGATGAGTTCGCGGATGGCAGTGCCCTGAGCCCAAACTGATTTTCCTGCGGCATCTTTTGGAACTTCGTAAGCGTGATCGAGCATATTTACCATCAACTCTTCCCCATCTTCAAGCTTGATTGTTAGCCAGCATCCACTGTGCTGACACACCTCACTGATCGTTCCGGTAAGTTTTAATTCGAAAGTTGTATCAACTGTGATTTGCCTCAAAGCATCATTTACAGCCAGTGCATTTTCTTTCGTTATTTCTTGACCAAAGTTTCCGCTTGCCGGTAAAACTTTGTCAACGGATGAATTCATGTCGGCATGGTTGTGGCCTTCATGGTTTTGTTGGTTATTGGAATTACATCCTGCAAAAAAAATCAGACCAATCAACAATAATCCGATTGAAAAAATTCGCTTGCTCATAATTGTGTTGTATTAATTTGCTGCAAAAGTAAAACAAAAATCCGTCTATTTAGAACGGGTCTAAATAAATGGATCCACAAAAAAAACTTAAATCAAAGACGAAAAAAGAATCGTGACCGGCAGCCTAGCCTAAAAATCTCTTACTTCCATTGTCTTATCAGGGCTACAACAGCTGCCCTTCATTTTCATTTCCTTTTCTGGAGTAAGCATCTGACTTTTTGGGCTGATGTACGGAATGCCCAGGGATAACCCCCTCAAAATAAAGATGATCCCCAACATAACAATAAAAACCGGGATGATGTGGTTCATTTGTTTTCGGAGCTTCTGGCCGATCACATTCCCTAAAAGGGTGACGCTCATCATCACAGGGATTGTTCCCAAACCAAAAACAACCATAAATGCGATGCCACTTAGCACACCATTGGTATTGAGGGCACCCGCCACGGCCACATATACCAAACCACAAGGCAGTAGTCCATTCAAAAGTCCAATCACCAAGAGGTTTTTGTATGAAGCCTTACCAAACAGCTTCCTGAACTTTGAAATGAGTCGAGCTGCATATCCGGTGAGCAGTTGGTCGATGCTTATTTTACCACGAAACAAGATCGGGAAAAGCACCGAAAGTATCATTACCACGCCAATCAAAATGGAAGCCCATTGCTGAAATCCGGCCATTTGAATGCCTTTCCCGAGCAAGCCAAAAGCAGCACCCAAAACACCATAGGTAGCTGCTCTTCCAAGATTGTATAGCAGCACGCCGGCAACTTTTCCTGCCCAGCTCCGGTTGCCTAGAGGCAAAGCCACAGCGATAGGACCACACATGCCAATGCAATGAAAACTTCCGATTAAACCAATCGTTAAAGCAGTATAAAGTTCTGTCATTGTTAGTTGATATTTATTTGCTTCTCAGTATAATAGTTTGTTTCCTTGTATCGCCAATCTATTTTCAAGGTATAACGACCTTTTAACGAAGTCACCATAATACTCACCTTTCCATCGGCATCCACTTCGAGCAGGTACAAGGCATCCTTCGACTCATCAACCACGTGATACAATTGCACTTCACCAGTGATGTTGTTGGGTTCCAGTTCTTCAGGAAATTGGATGACCAGCCTTCCATCCGCTACATCCACCTTGATTTGCTCAGAAAGCGAAAGGGCATTCCGGTGCTTCTCAATCAACTCCTCATGGGTTTGCCCTTTGGGATAATAATCCGGCTCCACCAAACTGATTTGTTCCCGCATCATCAAAATAGCAAAAACAATCAGCATGATCATAAAAGCAGCCGTCCAGATAAATAACTTAGTCCCCCAGTTCCATTTCATAAGTGTAGTATTAATTCTTCTGATCCAGGCGATTAGGGCCTATAAAAGTTGTTTTATAGCTCGAAAGCAGTTTGTCGTCACTTTTTACTTCAATAACAATCCGTGTATTACTGGCAGTAAGGCTTTCCTTATCGATGATAACCAAAAAGTTGGCTTCCTTAATATTTCCCCCTTCCACCACAATGGGATCACCCATAATTTTGATCTCGCCCTGGTGAGAAACAAGCTCCAGTTGCACAGGAAGATCGTTTCGGGTTTTATTCACCAACTGCACTTTATACACATTGGATAGCTGATTGGGGCCGTATTCCTGAAAAAGCGTTGCTGGTACCCGTAAAATAGTGGCTTCCACATCCGAACGCAAGGTGAACAACGTACCCACAACCAACAGCAGTATGGTCAAAACCACTGAATAGGCAATCGTTCGGCCGTTGAAGATTTTTCTTACCCCTTCGGAAATGCCTTTTTCAGAATCATATCTTATCAAACCCCTTGGCAAGCCTACCCGATCCATGATGCTGTCGCAGGCATCGATACAAGCCGTGCAGTTGATGCATTCGAGCTGAGTGCCATTTCGGATATCGATGCCTGTGGGGCAAACGGTAATACAGCTTTTGCAGTCGATGCAATCGCCTTTGCTTGTCGATGCTCTGTCTTCGAGCGGATTGTATTTCCCTTTGGGTTCTCCTCTTTTATAATCGTAAGCAACAACAATAGATTTACTATCTAAAAGCACTCCCTGCAAACGGCCATACGGACAAGCGATCAGACACACCTGTTCGCGGAAAAAGGCAAAGATGAAATAGAACACACCCGAAAACAATAGGATAGCCACAAAACTGGCCAGATTAGCCATTGGCCCGTTCACTACAAGCTCCTTCAAATTATCAATTCCAACGAGATAAGCCAAAAAAGTATTTGAAATTGCAAAAGCTATGGCATAAAACAGCAAGTGCTTAAGTGTCTTTTTCCAAATTTTTTCAAAGTTCCAGGCCTGTCGTGCCAGTTTCTTTTGTTTGTTAAAGTCGCCTTCGATCCAATACTCAATTTGCCTGAAGACAAACTCCATAAAAATTGTTTGCGGACACACCCAGCCACAAAATATCCTGCCAAAAATCACAGTAAACAAGATGATGAAAACAATGAAAGTAATCAGCAACAGCACAACCAGATGAAAATCCTGTGGCCAGAAAAGTTGTCCAAAGAGGATAAATTTCCGTTCAAAAATATTGAACAGCATAAAAGGTTCACCCTTATATTTGATAAAAGGGCCTGCAAATAAAAGCGTGAGCAGGATAATGGCAACTATCCAGCGATAATTATACAGCTTCCCTCTGGGTTTTTTGGGAAAAATCCAGGCTCTTTTTCCAGAGCTGTCTATAGTACTGATTTTATCTCTAAAACTTCCACTTTTGGGCTGATAAACATCTTCCTCCAAATTTGGATTTGTTTTATTTTGATTCATATGGTTCAGGTTTGAAACAAAACACAGCCGGAATCACTCTGAAATTTATTCAGAGCTCTCCCGACTGTGTTGATATGTAATTTTGGTATGCATTATTTATTCATACAACTCACCTTGTGGTTCTTTTGGGGTGGCCGGCGTGCTGCCGTGAAGATCAACCAGAATATAGCTAATCACTTCAAGACGCTGTTGTTCTGAAAGTTGCCCTTTGTAGGATATCATCCCTTTTTCGAGTACCCCATTTTCTACAACGACCCATAAGTCTTCCAGCTTATTTCCGTGTATCCAGTAATTATCTGTCATATTGGGACCAACCAAACCGCCGCCGTCAACCAGGTGGCATACCGCACAAATCTTGTCCCAGGTTTCCTTACCCTTTGCAAGCGAACCGGCATCTTCGAGCAGTACCAATTCAAAAGCTGCGGTAGCGGCATTACGCTCGGCAGCTACAAGGCCTGCCGCAGCCATTTCATTCTGAAACTCCTTGGCCTGCATCAGGTCGTCGGCCCTGAAAACCCAAAGCCGAACCATATAAACTACCGCAAAGACGATACTCAGGATAAACAACCATTTCCACCAGGGTGGCAAATCATTATCAAGCTCCTGAATACCATCATACGAATGATTCTTGATGAGCTTATCGTTTGTCAGGGTGTCAATTTCATATTGATCGTCCTGCATCGGTTGATTTTTATTTTCTGTTGTCATAATCGAAGGTTTTCTTTTGTTAATTCTTAATGACTGCTTTCGGCATAACCATTGTTTTCGGCCTGATCCTTTTCAAGGGGCAAACGGCTGATCTCATCCACTTCTTTCCGATCCATCTTTACCACCCTGTAAATCATGATGATAAAAAACATCAGAAAGATCAGCAATCCAATAATAGGAAAAATCTGGATGTTGGCTATGTTTTCGAGCGCATTGGTTACTATTTTCATAGGGCGAATTAGTTTTCAGAAAATATTGGTTCGTTTGATTCTCTGTGAATATCCGTACCAAGACGCTGAATGTAGGCAATCAAAGCAATCACTTCTTTCTGATCTTCCACATCAATACCCCCATCGCGCAATCCCTGAGCAATTTGATTAGCCTGTTTTTGCAGATGTTCCAAGGCTTTGGTGTCGAATCCATCAGGATAAGGCACACCCAATTTCATCATGGCTCTTATTTTTCCGGTGGTAGTAGAAGTATTCAAATCATTCTGAATTATCCACGGATAAGGCGGCATAATAGATTCGGCCACCATTTTCTGAGGGCTCATAAAGTGGTTGTAATGCCAGGCATCGGGTTTGTAATTCCGGCTTGTTTTCACGCCTTCGCGAGCCAAATCAGGTCCGGTACGTTTTGATCCAAACTGGAATGGCCTGTCGTAAACCGTTTCGCCAGCTTTGGTGTAGTCGCCATAACGCTCCACCTCACTTCTGAATGGCCTGATCATCTGGCTGTGACAGGTATAGCAACCTTCGCGGATATAGATGTCCCGCCCTTCCAACTCAAGGGGTGTATAAGGTTGTACACTTACAATGGTAGGCACATTGGATTTGATCATAAACATGGGAATGAACTCAACCAGACCGCCAATCAAAATGGCTACCAAAGCAAGTACAGTAAACAATACCGGTTTCCCTTCGAGCCGGCGGTGTCCTTTGTCGGGATTGGGTTTTCTTATTTCAAGTGCAGGTGCTTCGTCCTGTTCTTCAGGAATGAACGACCCTTGTTTGATTGTTTTTGCGGCATTGTATATCATCAGAATTACACCAGTGATATACAATGTCCCGCCAAGCACACGAATCCAATACATGGGAAGGATTTGCGTAACGGTTTCGATAAAATTTGGATATTTCAGGAATCCTTCTTCAGTAAATTCTTTCCACATCAGGCTTTGCGTGAAACCGGCAAAATAAAGTGGAATAGCAAAGAATAACATCCCTGTGGTGGCAAGCCAGAAGTGAGCATTGGCAAGCTTAACGCTAAACAGTTTGGTTTTATACAAACGTGGCAACAGCCAATAGATCATACCAAAAGTCAACATACCATTCCAGCCGAGTGCTCCAATATGCACGTGAGCAATCGTCCAGTCAGTAAAGTGGCTGATTGCGTTCACACTTTTAAGCGAAAGCATCGGCCCTTCAAAAGTTGCCATACCATAAGCGGTAACGCCTACCACAAACATTTTAAGTACCGGATCTTCACGTACTTTATCCCAGGCACCGCGCAAGGTGAGCAATCCGTTGATCATACCACCCCATGAAGGCGCAATCAGCATAATCGAAAATACAACTCCTAATGCCTGAGTCCAGTCGGGCAGAGCAGAATAAAGCAAATGGTGTGGACCTGCCCAGATATAAATAAAAATGAGTGCCCAAAAGTGTATGATAGAAAGTTTATAGGAATAAATCGGTCTGTTGGCAGCCTTCGGGATGAAATAATACATCAAGCCAAGGTATGGCGTCGTAAGGAAAAAAGCTACTGCGTTATGGCCATACCACCATTGTACCAGCGCATCCTGAACGCCGGCATAAACCGGATAACTCTTGAAGAAGCTCACCGGAAGGTTGATTGAATTTACGATGTGCAAAACAGCTACCGTAACAAAAGTGGCTATATAAAACCAGATTGCAACATAAATGTGTTTCACACGCCTTTTAACCGTGGTCATGATAAGGTTAATCCCAAAGATGACCCACACGATAGCGATGGCAACATCAATAGGCCATTCCAGTTCGGCGTATTCCTTGCTTACGGTAATTCCGAGTGGCAAAGTGATGGCCGCAGCAACAATGATCAGCTGCCATCCCCAGAAGTGTATTCTCCCGAGCAACTCGCTGTACATCGGCGTTTTGAGCAAACGCGGTGTGGAATAATAAATAGCCGTAAACATCCCATTACCCACAAAGGCAAAAATCACGGCATTGGTGTGCAGCGGTCTTAAGCGACCAAACGAAAGCCACGAAATACCATTCGTCATAGTAGGCCAAATCAGCTCAATGGCAATGGTTAGCCCTACCAGCATTCCAACAAGTCCCCAAAGTATTGTCGCCTTTAGGAACAAACTGGAAAGACGGTTGTCATAAGTAAACTTCTGTAACTCCATAAAATTTGTTTTTGGTTATTGTTTTGGATCTGGATTTTCAGCTTCAATTGTTTCTTCTTCCTTTGGCTTCTTATTTTCGAAGAGCATGCGCACCGACGGTGAATAATCATCATCAAACTGACCATTGCGCACGGCCCAGACGAAAGCAATTAAAAAACCGCCTGCTACTAAAATGCCCAATAGGATCAAAACTATGATTGCACTCATTTCGGTAATAAGGTTCCTGTTTACGGTTTGACGGCAAATTTAAACAAGTGAACTTAAAGTTGAATACAGACTGCTCTATTTAAAAAGATTCTAAATTATAGAGTAGTAATCAATTTTAATGGGCTAAGTTAAGCAGAAAATAAATTATTCCCGAATGGTTTCGGAAAATTTGAATTGAAAAGTGCTTAATGTAATTTCCGGGCTGCCATCCATCGCACGCTCAAAGTGGCAAACAGCACAACAGAAACAGAGCTTACGGGCATCAAAATTGCCGCTACAAGAGGCGAAAGAATTGCCGAAACAGCAAAACTTAAACCGATGATATTATAAAGAAAAGAGATGACAAAACTCAGTCTGACAATCCGAAAACTGGTACTCGAAAAACGAATAAATTGATTGAGCTGAGCAAATTTTGAAGATTCAAGTATGGCATCGCAGGCAGGTGAAAAGCTAAACACATCATCGGCAATGCTGATTCCGGTATTACTTGCTGCCAGTGCGCCAGCATCATTCAAGCCATCACCAATCATAAGCACATTCTTCCCTGATTTCTGCAAATTCTCCACATAAGCCTTTTTATCTGTCGGGCTTTGGTTGAACTTCAAAACAGCCGATGACCCAAAAATCTGTTGGAGTCGCTCTTCCTCGGCCTCATTATCGCCCGAAAGCAGGTGCAGGTCGTAATGCGATTTCAAATCATCAATTACCGTTTGAAGACCATCCCGATAAACATTTTTTATGCTGAAAAAACCTTTATGTTCTCCCGAAATACTCAGATAAACCCTGCTTTCCTTGCTGTCTGATCTTTCCTCCTCACCCATTACAAACTGACGCGATCCCAGGTTGATGCGTTCCTTTTCAATCGTTCCGGTGATGCCCAAACCCGGGATTTCCTCATAATTTTCGGCTTCGTAGCGGGGTTCCGCTTTCAGATGCTCATACAAAGCCGCACTAAGCGGATGACTGGAATGCCGCACCATGGATTTTACTTTATCCAACTGATCACGCGACAATTCAACGCCTTCAAAGCCTACTGCCAATTTGCGACTAAGGGTGAGTGTTCCGGTTTTGTCAAAAACGATGGTTGTGGTTTTGTGAAGCTGCTCGATTACATCAGTTTTTTTAAGATAAAATCCCTTTCGGCCAAAAACCCGCATGGTATTTCCAAAAGTAAACGGAATAGTTAGTGCCAAAGCACAAGGGCAGGCAATGATCAATACCGACGTGAACACATAAATTGCGGTTTTAAAATCGTGAAAAGCCCAAAATGCAAAAGCCGTAAAAGCGATAAGCAAAACAGCCAGCGTAAAATACTGACTAATCTTATTGATATGATTATCCAGCGAATTGGTGGTTTGGCACTTATCTTTTTGATTCCACAATAGTGTTAAGTAACTTTGTTCCACCTCGTTAACCACCTCAAGCTCAATCGAGCTGCCAATCTGCCGACCACCGGCATAAATGAAATCATCCTTTTGCTTGGGAACCGGAATTGACTCGCCTGTTACAAAAGCATAGTCGATATTACCCTTTCCTTTGATCAGACGGGCATCTGCCGGAACAAGCTCCTGATTGCGTACCAGGATATGATTCCCTTTTCTAAGGTTTTTTATTGGAATAACCTCTTCTCCTTCCTCCGTCAATCGGGTGATTGCCACCGGAAAATAGGACTTGTAATCTCTTTCGAATGAGAGTGCCTGGTAGGTTTTTCCCTGATACCATTTGCCCACCAACAAAAAGAAAACCAAACCTGCCAACGAATCCATATAACCAATCCCGTTCCCACTGAAAACCGCATAAGTGCTCTCAAAAAACAAAGCCAATATCCCCAGAGTAATCGGCAAGTCGATGCTTATGATTTTGTGTTTCAGTCCTTTGTAAGCAGTTAAAAAATAATCACTTGCGCTGTAGAAAACAACAGGTAGAATCAGGATAAAACTCAGCCAGCCAAAAACATCTTTAAAATCCTGTTCGAGCAGATCGCCTCCGGGCAAATACTCCGGAAAGCTATACATCATGATGTTCATGAAACTGAAAGCTGCAATGCCAATTTTCACCAAAAGACTTCTGCTACTGCTAAGGCTTCCTTTCTTCTCGAGCTGATCGAGTGTAATTTCCGGAACATAATGTATGGCAGCCAGCAGCTCGGCCAATTGACGCAAACTGATCTGGTCATTTCGAAAAGTGATATACACTTCCTTTTTGGGAAAATTCACGGTGGAGTAGCTGATCGCAGGATTTAATGTGTCCAGATGCTCGAGCAGCCAAATGCAGGATGCACAATGAATGGAGGGCACAAAAAACTTCACCTTGGAAATACTTCCATCCGTAAAATCAAGGAGCTGACCTTTTAGTTCTTCATTATCCAGAAAGGCAAACTTATTGCTGTGGCTTTCGGTTTCGACACGAATCCCCGACATGGGCTGAATTTTATAATAATCCCCCATATCCTTCTCGTGCAAAATCTGATAAACCGTCTTGCAGCCATGACAGCAAAAAGCCTTATCGTCCCAAATTACAGGATGCTTGCCGCAATCAGCACCACAATGCACACAAGCTTGTCCGGCCATTAAAGCGAACTTTTCGTATTAAAACGGATTCGCCAGATACCTCTCAAATCACCAACCTTGTACCCCACAGCTTTTCCGTCAGGATACAGCTCCCGAATTAATTTAAGATTGGCCGGAGCAATATCTTTTTCGATACTGCCATGGCATGGCAAGCAACTTTCGCCAACAATAATCGGCTGTGCATATACAGGAAAGTCATCAGCATCCCGCACCAACATATTCACCATCGACAGATCAGCAACACCCAACATAGAAACAGTCTCAATCAGGCTGGCTTCAAAAGCATCTGCTTCGTTTAACGGATTTCTGTTCTTCAACGAAACACGCTTTATATCAACATCATAAACCTTTGCTAATGAGTCAGTAACAGGCAGTGCTGCTGTATTACAGAAACCAAGTGCATGGGGAACACCTCCTTCCTGAATCGCCTTTTTCAGCTCAGAACTTAAGGCCATAAAGGTTTCTTTCACAATCAGTTTGCCCTCGGATCGAAGACTATCCCATGCAGTATCTGAAACCGGTTTTAATGCAGGTATTTCAGCTTTGCCTTCCGAATTTGCCTTGGATTGATCTGTCGGGTAACAGCCTGCAAACCAAACGACAAAGCCAGCAATACCAAGAACTTTCAGGGTAAAAATCAGTGCTTTCATTGTAAATAATTTAATTGATGAAATGATCAGCTTTCGGGTGGTGGAATTTCTTCCGGACGAGCTGCTCTCACCGCTAACACCATCCCCTCAAAGATAAGATTTTTTCCGGCCATGGGATGATTAAAATCCATCGTAACCCTGTCTTTCATCTTTCGGATAATCTTTCCAAAGTGTCTGTTACCGTCTTTATCAGCCATCGGAAACACATGCCCCACCTGAACCACCTCGTCATCCACCCGACCATCTTCTTCGGCAAAAGTACTAAGTGGCAGATCAAAAATTGCGCTCGGATCAACCGGACCGTATGCCTGTTCTGCCTTTGCCTCAAAGCTAAAGGTATCACCTTCGCTCAAACCTAACAATTCCGACTCAAAAATGTCGATTAGCAAATCATTCCCGAAAAGAAATTCCTGTGGCTGATCTTCAGGAATCATTTGAAATACTTTATCCGTTTTGCTTTCTTTCACGGTGTAATAAATACTGGCCACCTTATTTTTTTCGATTCTCATAGTTTTTAGATACGGAAAGCCTCCTGAATTTTCAGCAGAAGGCTTTTCACATAATTTTTCGATTAACTAAGTTTATTTGGTGATACTGCGCACATAATGGATAATTTTCCATCTGTTTTCCGGACGCACCTGGCTGCCATGCGCACCCATCAGACCGGAAACTGAACCCAGGGTTATCACATGATAAATCTCGCCATCAGGCAAATCTTTCACACGACCATCGACCAAGGAAGTAGGTTTTGCAGGAAAAAGGCCGCTGGTGTAGAGATGTCCATCACCCAAACCAGCATCACCATGACAACTGATACAAAAGATGCCGTATTGCCTTTTGCCTTCGGCTATTACAGCATCAGTGGCCTCCAACGGATTGGTGAGTTCCAGTCCGGCTTTGATTTGCTCATCTGTTGATTTCGACTGATACGGATAAGGCATATAGCCCCGTGGAATAGTTCCTTCGACAGGAGCCAGATTGGTGTATCCATCAGCAAAAACAGGATTGGTCGTATAAGTTTCGTAGGCCTGAGAATACTGCATATCAGGATAATATGTATATCCCGGATTATTTTGATCTTTATCGCAGGATGAAAGTCCGGCAACGAACAATATCAGGATGAAAAAAGTTACTGAATTTTTCATAGCGATCAATAGTTTGTATGATAGTGAAGACTCTCTTCGTAAAAAGGATGATTTTTAGGAACCAGGGGTGCTTTGCTTAAACCCCAGAACGTTACCAACATAAACAGTCCCAGGAAACCAATTGTTAAACCAATTTCAAGGAAACCTATCCCCGCTGCTTCATGTCCAACTGCACCCGGCATGATCAGCTGATACAAATCAAGCCAGTGTCCGATAAAGATGATGGCGGCAACAGGAATTACAATCCAATACACCCTTTTGGCATTACGTGGCATCAACAGCAGAAATGGAATGGCAAAATTCACTATCAGATTAAGATAAAATACTGTATCAAAATATTTAAGTCGTTCGTAGAAATAAATAGTTTCCTCAGGGATATTGGCATACCAGATCAGCATATATTGCGAAAACCAGAGGTAGGCCCAAAAAATGCTCAATCCAAACATATATTTGCCCATATCGTGAATATGTTCGTCGTTCACCTGCTTCAAATAGCCCATTCGTTGCAGGACAAACACGAAAATCAGAATCATTGAAAAACCAGTAACGAGCATGCTGCTAAACACATACCAGCCATACAATGTACTGAACCAATGTGCATCAATCGACATCAGCCAGTCCCAGGACGAAACCACGCTGGTGATTGCTAAAAACACCACATAAAATGCGCTGTATTTTCTCAATCTGTGGAAGTATTGAATGTCTCCATTCATATCGAGCTGACGCGAAGTTTTACGGATCAACCAGGCCAGGAGCACCCAACCAGCGAAAAACACAAAAAATCTTACATAGAAGAAGGGTTGATTGAGATAAGGCACTTTCTTGAGCAAGATATGATCCAGGTGATCTTCGTGAGTCCATTCAAACAAATGACTCATCCCTCCCGAAAGGAAAATAATCAGCATGAGTATTCCGCCTACAGGAATAAACAAGCTCATGGCCTCTCCCACCCTTTGCATACTGACCTGCCAGCCAGATTCGGCAATGGAATGAACGGCAACAAAGAACAATCCTATCAGCCCCAGGCTTACAAAATAAAAGCTATTCAGGTGCAGGTTGGCGTAAATCCTATCAGCTTCCAGTCCGGCAATCCATCCATACACCAGAGCAACTAAGCCGATGGCCACCATAGCGATACCTGCCATTTTAAGGTTTTTCGTTAACTTAAAGGTTGTATTTTCCATGGCTTAAAATCTATGCGTTATGTTTTATTCCTTCGGCACCAGTTTCTTTGAGTGCCTGTTCTATTTCCTGTTGATTACCTTCTTTGCGAATGCCTACCACTACCAGAAAACGGTCGTCCGTAATACGTTCATCATGAATCACTGTTTTTGCCCCGGGTCCAAGTTTAAAGTAAATCAAAAAAGCAAACACCATCGAAAAGGCAGCAAAAAGCACCGCCAGCTCAAAAGTTACTGGCATAAAGGAGGGTACAGCAAAGAAAGGCTTACCACCAAAGTTCAAAGGGTAACCCTCAGTGAACACCCAGGCCTGAAAGAAAAAACCAACGGCAGCACCCACTGCTCCACCCCAAAAAGCAACCCTTGTAAGTCGTGAGCGCCTCATTCCTAACACTTTATCTAATCCATGCACCGGAAAAGGAGTGAGCACATCCAGGATTTCCAATCCTTTTTCCTTCAGCTGACGAACAGCTTTCAAAAGCTCGTCCTCGTCGTTGTAATAAGCGGTGATATAATCTTTATTCATGATGGGCTGTTTTTTTGTGATCTCCTGATGATTTTAACACACTTTTTACCTCGGCAATTGCAATTACAGGGAACACCCTGATGAAAAGCAAAAACAAGGTAAAGAATAATCCGATCGTACCCACATACAAGCCAACCTCAACCAGCGAAGGGCTATACATTGTCCAGCTGGAAGGCAGGAAGTCGCGGTGCAAAGATGTTACAACAATTACAAAACGTTCGAACCACATGCCAATATTTACAAATATGGAAATAATGAAAGTGGCCACCAGGCTGGTTCTGATTTTCTTGAACCAGAACAATTGTGGAGTAACCACATTACAGGTCATCATAATCCAGTAGGCCCAGGCATAAGGTCCAAATGCCCGGTTCATAAAGGCATACTGTTCATATTCCACCCCTGAATACCAGGCCATAAAAAACTCCGTGATATAAGCAATCCCCACAATTGAACCCGTAAGAATTATTACCTTATTCATTGATTCGATGTGTGTTACGGTAATATACTCCTCCAGATTAAGTGCCTTTCGGGCTACAATTAATAAGGTGAGCACCATCGCAAAGCCAGAGAATACCGCACCAGAAACAAAATAAGGCGGGAAAATCGTGGTGTGCCATCCGGGAATAACCGAGGTGGCAAAGTCGAAACTAACGATGGTATGAACCGAAAGCACGAGCGGGGCTGCCAAACCAGCCAAAATTAAACTCACTGTTTCGTGGCGCGACCAGTGTCTTGCTGATCCTGTCCAGCCAAAGCTTAAGAAACTATAGATTGCTTTTCGGATTTTTGTCTTTGCTTTGTCGCGAACGGTTCCCAGGTCAGGAATCAAACCCACATACCAAAATATGAGTGAAACAGCAAAGTAGGTAGAAATGGCAAACACGTCCCACAACAGAGGCGAGTTAAAGTTTACCCACAAAGCTCTGGTATTAGGATACGGAAAGATAAAGAATCCCAACAGCAGACGACCCATGTGAATCAACGGGAAAAAGCCTGCACAGGCAATAGCAATAAGCGTCATGGCTTCGGCTGATCGGTTGATGCTGGTACGCCATTTCTGACGGAAGAGCAACAAGATAGCAGAGATAAAAGTACCGGCATGACCAATACCAACCCACCAGACAAAGTTGGTAATACCCCAACCCCATCCAACGGTTTTGTTTAAGCCCCAGGTGCCAATTCCATAGTAAATGGTTTGATAGGTGGCCCAAGCACCAAATAGAGCTGCAATGCCAGCCAAAGTGATACCCAAATACCAATATTTGGAAGGCTTCCCTGCCATGGGAGCCAGGATATCCTTGGTTACCTGGCCGTAGTTCTTCTCACCTCTGATGAGTGGTTCTCTGATCGGAGATACGTACATTCCTGTAAGATTTTAGTTATACGGTTGTGTTCTTTACTTTGGTCAAATAACCTACTGAAGGCAACGTATGCAGCTCTTCGAGCAGGTGATAATTACGCTCGTCTTTATAATACCTGGCAATCTTACTGTCTTTGTCGTTCAAATTGCCAAATACGATTGCTTCGGAAGGACAAGCCTGTGCACAAGCAGGAACAACATCGCCATCGCGTAGCTGTCTGTTTTCTGTTTTGGCTTCCAGCTTCTTCTCCTGAATGCGCTGCACGCAGAAAGAGCATTTCTCAATTACCCCTTTTGCTCTGATTGTTACATCCGGATTTAATACCAATCGCCTTAAATCTGTCGTCATCTCAGCCGGATCCATTTCATTGCCTTTCATTGCATCAGCTCCATTGTAATCATAGAAATTGAAACGACGTACTTTGTAGGGACAGTTATTATTGCAATAACGGGTTCCGATACAGCGATTGTAAGCCATTTGGTTTAGCCCTTCGTTGCTGTGTGTTGTTGCCGCTACCGGACAAACATTTTCGCATGGAGCATTATCGCAATGCTGACATGTAACAGGCTGGCGAACTACGTCTGGGTTGTGCTCATCACCTTTGTAATAGCGATCGATTCTGATCCAGTGCATTTCTCTGGCCATCAACACCTGCTCTTTACCCACTACCGGCACATTATTTTCGGCCGAGCAGGCCACCACACAGGCATTGCATCCTGTACAGCTGTTCAAATCGATTGCCATCCCCCAATGGAATCCATCGTACTGGTGTTTGGGATAGAGGGTTTTAAGATGTTTCTTGATTTCTTCCCTTATCTCGTTACCAGAGATTGGATTCTGTTTGTAGTCTTCCAGTGTCGTGTTGCGTACGATAGCGCGTCCTTCCATCGAATGATGGGTTTGTGTGCGAGCCACTTCATAATTTCCACCTAATTTTTCGAGGCTAACATCATAACGCACATATTGCATATGCCCGCTGGCAAAACTGATCTGTGTAAAAGCATTTTTCCCAACACCAGTCGCCGGAACACCTGCTTTTTCGCGTCCATAACCCAAAGCTACAGAAAGGGTTTTATACTCTTGTCCGGGTTGAATCAAAATCGGTAATTCACCAATATTACCAACATTCACTGTATCAAATTCTTTTAAGCCTAATTCGCTGGCAAGCTTAGGCGAAACTGATACATAGTTATCCCAGCACGCTTTACTCACAGGATCAGGTAGTTCCTGCAGCCAGGGATTATTGGCATGTTTACCGGTACCAACGGCTACATTAGCATAAACCACCAAAGCCATCTGATCAGCATTTCCGGATTTGGCATTTTGCTGTGCCTGCAGAGCTGCATTGCTATCAAAGGTTAAAACCTCAGTTTCTTTTTGTCCGGATTCAAATACGCCATCATGCAATTTACTGTTCCAAAATCCTGTGAAAGTAAGATTATCGCTTTGGGCGAAAAGATTACTCTCCCAGTATTGTTTGATATAACTTCGGAAATCTAAATTGCTGCCTATCCACACCAGAAAGCTTTGTTGCGCCTGACGTGTCTTGAAAATGGGACGAATAGCAGGTTGAGCCAGCGAATAATATCCTGTTTTGATTTGTGCATCGTTCCAGCTTTCCAGGAAATGATGATCAGGGCAGATAAAGTCGGCCAATGGAGCTGTTTCTTCTTCCACAACCGGCATGGCTACTTTAAGACCTACTTTGGCCAGGCCACTTACAAACTTATCTTTTTCGGGATAATCGTAAGCCGGATTTACATCATACAGAAAAACAGCATCAATCTTGCCGGCATTCATATCAGCCACCAATTGTTGAACTTTTTCATCATCCGCCTGACGGATATTCAGCTGTATACTGGTGTCGATCGTATTGCCATAACTTTGCAACAACTGGTTGATACCATTGATCATCAGCTGCGTTTCGGCATCGTTGGTGCCAGCTACTACCAGGGCTTTGGCTTTTTTGCTGTAAAGCTCTTTTGCAATGGCTTTCACATCAACAGGACTCTCGATCTGTTTAGTGCCAGACTCTCCGGCCAGATTTTGCAACTCATAATAAAGGGCTGCCACAGTTTGTTTTTCCTGCGCCGGATGCAGCTGAATGCGCTTATCGGCATTGGTTCCGGTGACTGACATCGCTCCTTCGAGATGAATATGACGCGACATTTTTTTCTCCCCGCTGGTCAGCTTGCGATTCTTACTGTATTGTTTGGTGAACTCAACAGGTGTGAGCCAGCTTCCCAGGAAATCAGCATCGAAGCTTACGATCACATCTGCTTTATCAAAATGGTAAGCAGGTATAAAGGCTTTGCCAAAGCTGAGTTTGTTGGCATGACGCATTGCTGAAGCCGATAACACATCGTAAGTGATATGTTCGCCGGGATATTGCGTCAGAAAATCGTTGATCACTGCTTTTGTTGAAGGGCTGATAATTGTTCCGGAGAGCACTACCACTTTTCCACCCTTAGCTTTTATAGCATTCAGCTGGCTGATGATCGCCTGATCAACCTCTTCCCAGCTTGAAGCCTTGCCAGCAGCCTGCGGTTGCCGGTAGCGGGAGTTGTCATAGAGCCCCAGTACAGCAGCTTGAGTGCGGGCATTGGTGCCGCCCTGCGTTAATGATGAGGCTTTGTTACCTTCAATTTTAATGGGTCGGCCATCGCGTACCTTAACAACCACCGGGCAGTAGTCGATGCCATCGAAAAAGGTGGAGGCATAATAACTGGCTTTGCCGGGCACAATTTCATCAGGCTGTATCAAAAGCGGAATAGCCTTACGAACAGGCTGTTCGCAACTGCTGGCTATGGCTGCTGAGGCCACTGTAAAACCGAAAACCTTCAAAAAATCACGGCGCGAGGCAGTGGTTGATTTCTTGAGTTCCTGTTGCATCTCGAAGATAAACTGCCTGTCGCCAAGTGGCTTGTTGTCAGTTTCGGGGCGTACATCCAATTTGAGTTCTTCGAGGCTTCTAAAATATTTTTGTTCCATGTGGGATTTCTTTTCAGATTAATGAATTAATAGTGACATTTCATACAATCGCCACCACCAAGCATATCGGCAGTAACTTTTTTAACTTCACCATTCTTGAACTGCTCATGCATTAATTCATAGGACTTGAAGAATTCATTGTTTGCAAACTGCACTTCGGTAGTACGATGGCAATCCAAACACCAGCCCATGCTAAGATCCTCTACCTGCATCACCACATCCATTTTTTCTACTTCACCATGACATTCGGCACAATCCAATTTGCCTGAATTAACATGCTGGGAATGATTAAAATACACATGATCGGGCAGGTTGTGAACGCGTACCCATTCAACCGGACGGCCCGAGTTCCAGGCATCATGAATCTTAGCGATTTCGGTTGTTCCGGTCACTTTTCCTTCGCGCACCTGATTGTGACAGTTCATACATACATTAATGGATGGAATTCCGGCACTTTTGCTGTCTTCGGCTGATGAGTGACAATACAAACAGTCGATCTTGTTTTGTGTGGCATGTATCTCATGCGAAAACCAGATCGGCTGCTCAGGCTGATAGTATTGCTGGCGGCCAAGTGCAGTAGCTTCTTTGTACACCACTTCGCCAATAATCACCAAAGCGATCAATACAACGGTTTTGTGAACAAAAGTGGCTTTGATAGCTTTCGTCACAAAGAGGTCGATGATGGTAATCAGGAAAATTATCAGTGTAATGATAAAGGTAGTGCCAAAATTACGGTTGGCATCACGCTCAAGTTCAGCCAGTTTGAGTTCTTTTTCTCTTAGCTCGGCGGCTCTTGCCACATCGGCTTCAGCACCTTTGTCAGCTTCGGCTTCCATCTGGGCCAGATATTCATCAGCTACCTGTCCTCCGTTTTCAATCAAAGCCAGAATATCAATGATTTGCTCATCCGACAAATTATGTGGGGGCATGGGAATTTTGTTGTATTTCTCGAACAAGGCCACCGCATATTCGTCACCGGAAGCAATGACTTCCTGACTGTTACGAATAAAACTAATCAGCCAGGCCGTATCTCTTCTTTGGGTGATGCCAGCCAGATTTGGCCCAAGTAATTCAGCTCCGTCGAGGTTGTGACAGGCCTTACATTGTTGAAAGTTCTTTAAAGCTTCGGGAGTTTGCGCATGTGCAAAGTTGAAAGGTAATAAAAGCAATCCCAATAAGCCCAGAACCATCATTTTTTGTAGGTTACCCTGCAAGGTAATGATTGAGTGCGTCATAATAGATTTCCTGATGGTTGAAGAATCAAAACGGTTACTTATGTTGTAATTTTGGCCGCGCAAAATGCTTGCGCCGTATTGCCGGACAAAAATATTAAAAAATTGAATTGGGCAAAGAATTTTAGCATTTCCTTACCAAAATAGTTAAGTTTTTATGTCATTTGCTTCATTTTTGTATTAAACACTTCTTATTCAATGCGGTTAACTAAATCAAATCTATCCTCCTTCTCTTCAATCTGATTTGCGATCAAGTTAATCTGTATATAAATGGTATCGCTTACGATATAAGATTGATCGCCTGTGCTGTGATTTTTCGACATGGCAAAAATTCCCCAATCGGTCCTATCAATGGCAATGCTATCGGTTTTAGCTTCCAGCATGTTTTCGTCAGCTCTTAGAAAAGTCTGAAACTGAATACATGCCGGAATGTTTCGTAAGGTGAGGTCGCCTCTCAGGAGCAAACTATCCGCGGCAATTTTTTCAGCGCAACATAAATTAAAATAGCTTAATGGAAATTTGGCTATATGTAATAACTCACGCGATTTGATTGTGTTTTCCAAAACTGCCCGCATCAAGTCATAATCAATATCCGTATTTTTTATGCTATCCATCTCTATCGCAAAACTCGCCTTTACCAGTTCTTCCTTAAAAATTCCCAAAGTACCATACTTGAATTTTGTTGTTCCGAAATGATTATCTGCCCGCCAATTAAGGATGCTTTTGCCAACGTCCAGCTTATACATAATGGTGTCAGCGTTTGCCTGGGCATAGCTTTCTATTGAAAAGTGAAACCCTATCAGCGTCAGAAGAAAAGATATTTTAAGTTTCAATTGCCTCATTAATAATCATTTACGCTAAAAACAACTCCGGTTGCTTTACCATTTTCATCAATAAAAGGAATCAAATCATCCGGGATATTAATGGCTCCAGTGAAATCGGTATCCACCAGTTCGGCTGCAAAAAACACTGCACCTTTCAGGTCGGCTCCCCTGAAACTGGCCTCCTGAAGATGAGCTCCCTTAAAATTTACATCATGAAGCCGTGCATGAACAAAGCTGCATTCTTCCAGTCCGGCACCCGTAAAATCAGAATAGCTGTAATCGGCCGAATCAAATCGCGAACCGGCAAAAACAGTGATGATAAACTTAACTTTTAGGGCTTTGCTGTTCGAAAAATCAGCATCCGTGAGTTCTGATTCCTTCATCAAAGCATTCGAAAAATCAGCATATCTGAATGAAGATCTGTGTCCTTTTACACCAAACATATTGGATCCTCTGAAATCGGAAGAGTCCAGAACCGACTCATTCATGGAAGTGCGAAACAAGATGGCCTGAGCAAAATTGCAACGTTTCATGGCAGCGTTGTTAAAAGCCGACCATCTAAGATCTGCCAGCCGAAAATCAGCCTTCGAAAAATCAGCCCGGTTAGCATTGGCTGTACGAAAACTTACCCCTCTGAAATCTGCAAATTGTACTGATCTGTCCTGCCACTGCACCCCATCGAGATTCGTAAACCTGAAATCGTCATAATCCTGAGGAACCGCTTCGATTCCTTTGCTGCGTATTTTTCCATTCGGAAGAATGACTTCCTCATTGATTAGTTTTATCCGATAAGCCTGATCGGTAGATGTGGGTAAGGGCAACAATTTTGATGTATCCGAAAGTTTTGGAAACAGCTCCTTATGCACACTTTCAGCAGAATGACTACTGCATCCCGCAATTGCAAGTGAAAGGAAAAGCATAAAAACAGCAATGTATTTCATCAGATGATATCCCTTGTTTTGAAAAAATAATTTCCAAACCATCCAAACAATGCCCCCAAAAGTACAGGATAAACGATGGCAAAAGTGATAAACCATCCCCGGCTCACCGTGTCCAGGATAAAATAAGATGCCGCACCCATCACTGTTAGCTCAGGATCGAAGAGTACCAACACGGCTGTTCGAAAAACCTGGAGTGGATTGATCATTCCAAGGCCAATTACCGTTCCGGCATCCAGACGCAATTTCAATAACAATCCCATCAGGATTAAATCCAGAAAAGCAACCAGCAACAACCACAGTATAAAAGCCGTGCTGATGGCCAGGTCTTGCGAATGCGAAACAGCCGAAATGAACATGCTGATTCCTAAAAAACAAAAAATCATAGAGGCCAGCAAAGCACTATAGAGTGTAAACAAATCCCAGGGCACGTCGAGCTTCGTGAAATTACCATAAACCGCAGCACCGAGCAAAGCGATAAAAACCGGAATAAAAGTCACCAAAAATTTAGCACTGAACTTGCCCCAGAAGTAGCCTGAAAAAGAAACCGGAAGCGAAAGCATGTATTCCATCACATTGGATTCGCGATCGCCCACAACGGATCTCACCGTAGTAATCAGCACATAGATGGGTAAAATTACCATGCTCACCTGCATAAATGTTACCATGAGCCGGCTGAGACCAACAAATCCGATAATCTGAGATTCTGTTATTCCTGTAGAAAACATCACAGCCACAAAGCCGCCAAACAAAATGCTGTAGGTCCAAAACCATTTAGAACGCAGGTTTTGCCTAATATCGGCATTCATAATCTGGATGAGGCTGGAATGAGTAAAAAGTGTGCGTTGCATAATTTCCAGTTTTTGTTAGTTACCAAACTGATTTATTCGTGATGGCGCATTTTTTTCTTCTTCAGGAAGTCTTCGCGCATGCTAAGGCCGTCGCGAATTCGCTGGGCAGTAGTTGCAAAATCAAAAGCTCCTTCCGAATAGTCTTTGTAAGCTGCAAAACCATAGCCCATTGGGGTGTCGATGCCATATACATACCAGGCATCTTCCACTCTGATCCATTCTCCTGTAGAAGCATCAGCGATATAGGATACCGCCTCATTGCCACCAAATTTTTCCCAGTCAGGGCTGTCCATATATTCTATCAAACAGCCCAAATCGTCATACCAAACCACCTCATTTCGCATATTGATGGATTGTGCCGAAAATTTAGCGTCAGCCAATCCCATCAGACAGGCGACGCAAATATCACGGTCAAAATTAATTTCGCGCGGACTTTGGTCCACTTTTCTGGTGCAAAACGTAAGTGCAAGCGAAGCCAGAAATAATATCATAATTCGTTTCATAACATCAGGTATTAGTCAATAATTTATCTAAAACTATTTTACCCAGATCCATTTCAATCACCCGATTTACAATGTCTTTGATCTCATCCATCCGGTGACTGCTCAAAATCATCAAGGTATCTTTGCTGTAATCTTTTAATTGTGCAAAGAGTATTTCACGGGCTTGCGGATCCAGGTTAGCCGAAGGCTCGTCGAGCAACAGAATTTTAACCTGCCTGCCAAGCGCAAAACTTATCAGCAGTTTCTGTTTCATACCACCCGACAGCTTATAGAATGGCTTATGTAAGTTTTGCTCGATTTCAAGTCCAAGCTTACTGCTGATATTTTTGAAGGCAGCGGCATCTGTTTTTGTAATGCGTTCAAAAAAATGGATTAACTCATTCACAGTCAGCTTAATTGGAGGCGGTGTTTGCGGTACAAATCCAATCTGCTGCAAAATTTCTCTGCGATCTTTTCTGGGGTTAAGCCCAAAGACATCCAGCTTTCCTTCATAGTTATATTGACCTAATATACAGCGGATTAAAGTTGTTTTTCCGGCACCATTCTGTCCGATAAGCGCAATACGCTGATCCGATAGAAAATCCACAGACAAGGCGTCAATTACCTGCTGTTGCTTGAAGCTTTTAGAAAGTTGTTCGATTCTTACAATCGGATTATTTAGTTGTTGAGTCATACTTTGTATTTTTTTACAAGAGAGAAGAAGCTCCTCTCACAGAATACGTTAAAGCATTGCCGGGGCATACATCCACACACAAGCCACAGCGTGTGCAGTCAGATCCCACATAATGAACATCCTGTGTTGCAGCACCACGTTTAACAAACCACAATTCGTGCGGTACCAGACAAACTTTCTGACATTCAATGCAATAGCCACATTTATCGTGTTCAAATTTAATTGCCAGAGGTGAGGCTTTGCCTACGAGGCTCCAGGTAGCCCCAATCGGACAAACATAGCGACACCAAAACCGGCGACTTACAAAAACCTCAAAAAGGATAATGGCAAGTACCCACAGCAGCAAAAGGCTTGGCCCGTAAATCATTGCTTTGGAGATGATGCCGACAACATTCAGGTTTTCAAAAACGAGATTTTTCGTCAGCAAAGCCAGCAGCAGAAATCCAACAAGAAATACAAAACGCAATCCAATATGATAACTTCTCTCTTTTATTTTTTTCTTCTTTACCAAATAATTATGCAATTTCTCGGCCCATTCGGCCAAAAAATGATACGGGCACATCCAGGAACAATATGACCGGCCACCAAAAATCAACCAGAAGATTAAAATGGTGAACAAGCCAATCCAGAAGTTCATGGTAAGCATGGCCAGATATCCCGTTGTGGAGGATATTGCCAACAGTTGTAGCGAGTTATACGGATCCATCAGGTAAAAACCAATCAACCGCGACCCACTCAACGATCCTTCCAGTATAGCCAGATCGAGCCAGAATGAGAACACAAAAAGCAGGTTCATAAACAGCAGCACTGCCCAACGTATGTTGCGCATTTTGTGATTCTTTTTTCTTGAGTCGCGCCATTCTTTAAAACTCAGCCCTGCCAAGGTATGCGGCATTTGCTCAACCGGTTTGGGAGCAAGCGGGCTTTTTTTCTTTGCGTTGGAAAAATAATCTGATATCATGGCTTCTGAGTTTTAAAATGGTTCAACAACGATACTGGGTTCAGCCGTAGGGCATACCATTTGGCAAACACCACAACCGGTGCAGCCATCAAGCACGTGCGGAATAAGCTTTCTGCCGCTTCGGCTCCTGCGCTGGATGATAGCTTTCTCCCCGATCGGACATTCGGTGATACACAGATCACACACTTCACGATTGAAAACCCTGTCTTTCAGTGGGCTGGCAGAAACTTCATTTTTCCCCGGAGAACGATGCACCCCTTTAAAGTCAGCACCCCGCGGATTGCCTTTGAAGCCTTCTCCTTTGTGCGCCAGACAAGTATTTCTGTTCACATGAGCTTTGCCCATCCGAACAGCCTCTTTCATAGCAACCTTCTGTACCTCAAAAGGATTTACAGTAGAAAGATCAGCTCCGGGTTCGGCGGCTGCCTTTTCAACCGCACGCACACCTTCTTCTTTAAAAGGTCTGAAATCGAGCACAGCAGTTGGGCAGGTTTCTACGCACTGCAGGGCATCACACGAAAAGTCGCAAGCCTGAATCCGTGGTGCAATGTAAGGTGTACCAAAACCAAGTCCTTCCCCTGCACCCGCCAGTTCGATGGCATGAACCGGACATATTTGAACACAGAGCCCGCACTTGATGCAGCCATACAAAAAGTCCTCTTCGGAAATGGCTCCGGGCGGCCTTAGAAAATCTTCGCGCGGCATTGACTTTGCAGCACTTTTATCGAGAATAAAAGTGGCAGTTCCTACCACTGCCAGAGTACCCGCAGCGGCAATACCACCTTTGAAAAACTCCCGACGATTCAGGTTCTTTTTTTCGTTGTCCATGGTTTTAGTTTTTACATTTCACAAAATTCAGGCAGAAATGCGACTTCTATCTTTTTATATCACTCTCAAAATGAATATTTTAAACCAATATTAAAACTCCGTCCAGATTCAAAGTACAAGCTCTGAATATCCATCCCTTTATATGCCCTGCTAAGATGTTCAACATAGTTTTTATCAAAGATATTTCGTACGCTGAACATGATATTCAGTGCTCCAAAAGCCTTGTAATCAGCATAAAAATCAAATACTGCAAAACCAGGTGTACGTGATTCGTCGAAGGAAGCAGCCACGCGATCCTGATCATCTACAATGCGTCCGTGAATCTCTGCGTTAAACAATTCGGCATGATAGGCCAAAGCGGTTTGAAAAGTCAGTGGTGTGATTTCTGCCAGAGGCTCATCCCAGCTTACATTCTGCCCATAAGTGTAGGATGCAGAAAGATTATAATGCCAGTTTTCGGCAAATTTCCAGTCGAACCCAGCCTCAAAACCTGCTAAAAATACCTCATCCACATTTCTGAACTGCTTGGTAAATTTTGGATCCATGCAGGCATTATAAATCCTCGGAATCGTGGTATCAACCGCTGCGGTGATATAATCCTGCACATAGGAATAAAAGACATCAGTAAAAATTGTTAATCCTTTGATATTCTTTTCGATACGTGCATCAATCTGATAATTCACTTCCGATTTCAGCTCGGGATTACCGATATACTCATACGCATCCATCCCAACACTCAGGTGATTGATAAACAATTCTGTAAGTTCGGGCGAACGGCTTGATCGGGCTGCTGCAACGAATAAATTATAGCCTTTCGGCAAAAACCAGGTAATTGATGTGGTAGCTGAAATATCAAAACGATCTTCAGGTTGAATGTCGTTATTGTATTGTTCCAAAAATCCCGCATCCGGATCCTTGATACCATAACTTATATAATCGGACCTTACACCCAGTGTCCAGACAAGATTTTCGTTGATATCCCTTTTATTTTCGAGAAATAATCCCAAGTCATCATGATTAGAATCCTGCCAGGTTTTATCAAAGAAATACTTTGGAGGATCAAACTCCATACCGGTGCAGGTGTTCTTAAAAACCAGGCGGTCTCTTCCTCCATCTTTTCCGATATGTTTGTAATCCAAACCGGCATACAATAAATTATTGGAAGCCGATTGCAGGCCAAATTCTGTACGGCCTCCGATAACAGTTGCTGTTACTGGCGATACGGCATGTACTGCTTTGTAGGCAGGCCTGAGTGTATTGCTCATTTCATGATCCACATAACTTCCGTAGGCCTTAATCTTGAAGGATTTGAGCAAAGGACTGATATTGGTATAAGCATAATCCATCGAAAGAATACTGCTGTTGTCTTTATCCGCATCCATTGGGAGACCGGCATAAAGCACATCTTTGGCCATACTCTGTCTCCATGTTAGCTGAAGTCGTTGGCTTTGCGTAAACTGATATCCCATTTTCATGGCATAGCCAAAACGCGAAAAAGAAGAAGCAATCTCCTGCCCCGAGCCGCTTTCATAATTTCCATAATCTTTGTAACCGGCATTGAGTGAGAAATCAAATTTCTTCAAGACGCTTTGCACAAACAAATTACTGTATAGATTGCCACCATTCGACTGATATCCGGCTTCCAGGCTTCCGGCAACTTTTTGATCCATCGAACGATCTGGTTTACGATTTACAATATTGATTATGCCACCCAGCGAAGGTCCGAACCTAACGCTGTAAGGGCCTTTGATGACTTCAATTTTCTCTATTTCTTCGGGTGCTATCTGAGCAATGGTAGGATCCATGCGATTTGGGCAGGCATTAGTGCTGTGGACTCCCCCATCAATCAGCACATTCAGTTGGCTATATTTGAAACCGCGCAAAACAGGTTCCATGCCATAATTGCCACGTTTTTCAACGCCAAAACCAGCCTGATTGATAAACATAGCTCCGCCATCGTGCGGATTTTCGACCTGAATAACACGACCGGCAATATTTGATTTTGTTAAATTGAGAGGGTTCTTTGCGATGACAAGAATTTCTTCAAGAACCAAGGTATCTGATTGAGCATAAGATACTGTTGCCAGTGCTAATATTGCAGCTGACAGAATTATTTTCGTTATAGTTTTATACATGGTTGTAACTTTTTTTCGTGAAACAATTGGAACCTAAGTTGAGGTAGCATTGTATTTAAAAACAGATACAATACTGTTTTAAGAAAAAGTTACTTTTGGAGGGGGTGTATTTACTTTTTTGGGATAAAAGATCAAATTAGTAGCATAATGGAAATACTTGCCTTCTATGTCTGTTGAAATAATTGGATTACAATTCGTCTCAACCGGCAAATAAATCATACCAGTATGACTTATTGTTGTTTCTGGTATTTCTGCTTTGCTTTTCTCTTCTTTATCCTGATCGTCTCCGGCACGTTTGATCAAAGCTGATAAATACGTAATATCGCCGGTTTGCGGCATCTTGTCATCATTAGAATAATTCAGTTCCTGTGTTGAATGCTCCATTCCTGCTATCAGATACAGATACCGCCATATCTGTACCTCTGGCAATAGAACAAAAGCCAGATGAATTGAAAGCAAAAAAGTAGCAAAAACACGGTATTTCATAATTGATCTTTCATTTTTGCATCTAATTCTTCATCCCACTTAAAGATGGGAGTCTTATCACGCAACACCAGCTTTGGTTGCGAAAATGGTGCCAATCGCTCAAGAAAATCCAACACCAACAAGAGTGGGGAGCCATAAAAAAACTTCAAATCCCGATCGAAAGTCCAGAGGTGTTCCACGTAGGCAAAAAGGGTATAAGGAGTATCTCCAATATTGTCTCCATCCTTGTCAAAACCCTGATAATCATCAAAATAGTTCTCCTGCCACCGATTCAGGTTTGCTGTTTTTCCTTCAGCTTCTACCTGCACCAAATTGTTGTGGAAATAATTTTGTTTGTAAAGATTCCCTTCCTGGTTGGTATGAAACTTAATGCCCACACCACAAAAGGCAATTTCGTTATACATCACGGTGTTTGTCTTTTCGGGGACAAACGGAGAAACATCAACGTGAATACCTTCGGATGAGTAAATAAAACGATTATGCAAAATCTGATTAGAAGAAGTTTCCTTCATTCCCAGGCACATCCCGCTCACGCCATTCGAGTGCATGATGGTATTGCCTGTCATTACAGTCATTTCGCTGTACATGAGGAAAACACCAACCGAATTCTCGTAAAAATAATTGTCGTTGATCCTGTTATTGTGAGCATACATAAAGTGTATGCTGTAGCGGTTTCCGACACCTTTGTTGGCTTCAAAAGTGTTTTCGGAAGAATACCAAACCACCATATCGCGCACATTATGCCAATAATTTCCTTTGATGAGGTTATTTTTTGAATACCACAAACGAATGGCATCACCTTTGAGTGCCATACTGCGTTTGGAAAGTGAAGTGATTTCGTTGTACTCGATCAGATTATGCTTCGATTGAAAAATATCCACCCCAAAAAGACATTCCTCAATCAGGCAATTGCTTATAACATTATGATTTCCAATAATTTTTACTCCGCAGTCAATCTTATCATGCGATCCTCCTGACTCAATGATATGGAGGTTTTTAAGTACTACATTGTTTGTCTCCATAAAAATTACCGATGACTTACCCAAACCAGAAATCGTTACTTTCCCTTCGCCATCAAGCGTAATGGCGTTTCGTGTAATTTTTACAGGGCCGGTATAAAATCCAGGCTCAAGAACAACATACTTTCCGGGAGGTGTGCGATCAATGATTTCCTGAAGCGGAATTGGATTGCTCCTATCCTGATAGCCTTCGATTTTGATGGCAGGGCCAAACTGCATTCCCTCCTGAGCCAGCAATGGCATCAAAAGTGAAATGAAAAATAATCCTGTTAATAGTATAAACTGTTTCATTTTTTTTAAAAAAAAGTTTCGGGGGATATTTCACCCCCGATCCTTCATCTATAGTTTTGTTCGTAAAGATTTACGTTTTAAAAGAATCGCGAGTATCATAAAAACAAAGGCTCCCAGTGCAATGTAAAAACCATAGTACGGGTATGATTCGGTAGTAAACTGAGCTACTTTTCCTTCGCCAAATACGGTTGGCATAAAAGGCTTGATGCCAGCAAATGCGCCACCGCCGTGTAATCCCAGATTATGACCATACCAATAGAGGTAATATATATACACAAACAGGAAATAGAAAGGCACTAAAGCGGGAATTAACCCAGCGACCAGATTGAGTTTTTGGGGTGTTGCAATAAAATACAAACCCAACAGAATAAACAACACAAAAATATAAGGCGAATAGGTCATTATCGTATTTAAAACCTTAAGTGATACAGGTGTTACATCAATCTTAATTTTTTGTCCTGTTGCCGGATCATATACATCATGGCCTTCTGCATCACGTTGTGTATCAAACACATAAAAACTGGGATGATCCAATGACGGAGGATTATTCCTGCCTTGAACAATCGGATACATACCGATGTAGTGATTGATGGCATTCATTTCCATGAGGCAATCTGCACCTTCGTTTGTTGCCAATTCTTCTCTTTCCTTCACTCCTTCGCAGCCGTTGTAAACCCCATTAAACTTAAAGTTGATACGGATTCCCTTCGGATACATGGATTTTGGATATTGAATACTTTGCAGTGCTACTCCCCAAATCGGTGTGAAATAGGTGATGCCAACAAAAATGACGCCAATGATTGCAAAAATGATGTAGGACTTTGACTTCATGATACTTGTTACCTTTATCTATTGCTTTGGTTCAACACCGGCTTTACTAAACATAAAACTGATGGCATCGTAAAGATCCTGTTCGGAGCAATCCATACAGGTTCCTTTTTCTGGCATTACACCATATTTTCCGGTATATCCGGAATTGGCATGTTGTACTAATGTAGTTAAACCTTTGGCAGCAAGTTCTTCCCATCGGGGAGTATCATCAAGAGCAGCAGCTCCAGCTACGCCTTTTAAGTGACAAGCTATACATGCTTTGTTATAGATTGTTTCACCATTGGCTAAGTCGGCAGTTTTTCCACCACCACCGCCACAGCTGCTGAGTATTACAGTAAAGAGTAATCCTCCGAATAGAGCAATGAATTTTCTTTTCATTTTTAAAAAAGTTAGAAGTTAATGTTAGTTAAATTAAACGCTGCCAAAGTTAAGGTATTTACCGGGAGGTAGTAGTAAAACCTCCCGGTAAAAATGACCTATTGTTGCTCAGTTAAGTATTGATTAGTACGGAGTTTAAGGTAAGTAATAATTTTTGCAACATCCTGTTCAGATACATTTTGATTAGGCATGGCCAGTTTATAACGCTGACGCATGGCTTCGATATCGGCTTCATCAAAATGTTCTTCAGGATTCATGATCCAGGATTTGAGCCAGTCTTCAGTACGACGTTTGTCAACCATGAGCAAATCAGGACCGTTGAAGTCTTCTCCAAATTTGTGACAAGCATTACAGCCATAATTCAGGAATTCCATTTCTCCTTCGAGCAGGTTTTTCATCTCGATTGCTGATGGCTGGAAGGCCTGCATCTGCATATCTGCCTGAACACGTTTTGAGTAGGCCAATAAGCGTTCACTTTCAGCTGCTTCATTATGTTTTACAGTTAGATAGCCTTGCAATATCCTGCCATCTGCACTATGGTAATGATCCAGCAAAAGTGGATACATCCCAGCTCTTTCGGCCTTGAATTCCAAAGTGGCTGTTTCGCCTGGTCTCCAGCGATACATTTGATCGTATGCAGCAATTTCATACACATAATGATCAAGTTTGGTTTGTCCGTGATTGGTAATATGTATCTCAACATCTTTACCTTGTTCTACGGTAATGTTTCCAGGTTTTACCTTTCCATCATTAATAGTAGCGTAAACATGTACCTTATTCCCTTTTGTTTCAACTCGTTCTGAACCTAAATCAGTAAAATAAGGCGATTTCTCCATTGTATAAATATTAGTACCTGTTTCATAGGTTTCAAACGACTCAAAATTATCATCCCGAATGAGTGCAGTATAGTGAGGCTCTCCCATTGGGATGGGCAAGTCGTAAAGGATTGTCATCTTATCTGCATTGATATCTATCAGTTGGTGATTTTGCGGATGCAAAGGCCCTACCGGATTGAAACGGTCGATGGACAGTTTATTGAGTGAGATCAGGTACTTACCATGAGGATTAACAGCATCGCCATGAGCCGAAACAAGGTGACCAACATTGTAATGTGAAGATACATAATCAAGCACTTTCAGGTTGATGTAATCCCATTTTGTGATTCGTGAATCCACATAGATTGAGGTATAAATCACTCCGGGTTCATCATCATATTGATTGTGCAAAGGTCCCAAACCAACTTCTACACTACCATGAAGTGCTGTTTCGAGTGAAATGATTGGAATACCAAATTCGTCGGTGCCTTCAAAGTTTTTCTCGTTGATAGCCTTTGTGATCTTATCCCAGGAGTAAACCCAGGCATGTGAATCGAGCTTTCCGGCAACAACAATGTACTTTCCATCAGGACTAACATCCACGCCGTGAGGTGATTTAGGCTCTGGAATCAGAAAGAAAATATTGTTCTCAACAGCCACGTCAATCGGAATAACTTTATGACCATTGATGACCGTATATTTACCCTGTTTCAGCATTTGTTCGGCTTTTTTCCAGTTTACGACATGCAAATAGTCAACATCACGCGAAGAGCAACCAGCCTCGAAAGGCGGACGGCCGCTTTCTATCCCGCCAAAATACATCTCCGTACAGAATGAATTTGTAAACGACCAGCCATCACTAACATTTTTACCCATATCTGTTAAGTCCTGGGTATAAGGCGGAAACTCGATTGTGAAAGATTTATCTTCTTCAATTCGGCCAATGTCATTATTAAATTTCCAATATGTCAAACCTCCACGCCAGTATTTTTTGAAATTTTTCTCTGTGAGTGGATAGTATTTTCTGTCCAATGGTGCAGGATACTGACAGGCTTCGCCAATATATTCAGAGTTTGGCGTAAAGAAACAGCCACCGTGATTACTTCTGAAGATAGGATTCATAACGGTTTGTTTAAGCTCCCAGTCTTTGAGTGAGATCACAAAAACACGTGGGTTGGCTTTATCATTTATCACTGCCCATTTACCATCATAGTTTCCGTTTGTTTCGGAAAAGCCTGGATGGTGTGTATCACCCCAATCGATTACCTGTCCATCGATATAGCCCGAACGCAGAATTTCGGAGCTTTCTTTGCTATAGCCAAATCCGTTTACTGGCTGTCTGGATGAAGTTGGCACATATTTCACAATTCTCATTGAAGGTACAGCATACATGATCATATTACCTGCTTGTCCGCCAGAGTTTAATGCGATATATTCATCTTTTAGCTTATCAGGGGTATAGGTTTTAGCAGCAGCCAGAACATCGTCTGCATTCAAACCACGGCGCTTCACGATGTCGTTTAATGACTCGTCTCCGTAAGGCGCTCCTGTAACGCCAGACTTTGCTTTGTCTCCTTGAGTGTCGCAAGCCGTAAAAAACGCCATTGCAGCAACGACCATAACTGTCATCAGAAGACCAGGAGTGGTGTATGGATTATATTTTTTCATAACACAAAATTTCTTGGTGATTATTAAATTACATGCTGATTTGTTCAGACAACAACTTTTTGGCTCTTAATCCAACATCAGCAGTTTTAATCTGATATTGCCAATATTGCTCGGCCCACAAGAAAGCGTCTCTCCACTTGCCTTCGGCTGCATATCTTTCGTAATTGGCTTTTGATACTTTGGCCAATTCAAGTTGGTCGAGCGCATCCACAACAAGTGCTTCAACATAAGGATACTTTTGATAATCATTTTCTTTCAGATAAGTTACCACACTATTGATAACATCCTGCGTTTCGTTGATTACGACAAGTTTATCCTCATAATTCTTCTTATATTCAGCCAATTGTTCCTGACTTAGCTCAATCTCACCACTATCATCGCCAGAAGTCACATAACCTTTGGGTCTTACCAAAAGAATACCTTCCATCTCGAGGTGAAGTGCCGAACAGAACTCTGTACAGTAATAAGGAAATACACCCGCTCTGTCAGCAGTAAAGGTGAGTGAAGCTGTTTTTCCGGGCTCAAAGCTACCATGCACGCCATAAGTTGAAACCGTGAACCCGTGTGTTTCGTCTTCAGCGCGTTCCAAATTTGTAAGGTGGAATGTTACTACATCTCCTTCTTCTATTTCAACAATCTCTGGTGTGATATGCGACCGAATAAGGGTTCCGAAAACGTGAACACGATTTCCTTCGCGTTCGATCTTTTCCTGACCGGCAACAGTTTTAAACCTTGAAATTTCTCCGGTACGTGTATTCGTGCCAAGCGGATACCGAATAATCGGCTTAATGGTTGTGCGCAAAACACTTACCGAGCCATACATATTGGCCTGCGGAATTGTCATGGTATAGATATCCCGCATCTTATCAGAAGAAATATCAATCAAATGATTATAACTCGGACGTGTTGGACCTGTATTAATCATATTTTCATACAAACCTTCCTTATTTACAACAGTAAGGTAGTTGGAATGAGGCTCAACAGAATTACCTTGTGGGGTCATCAAATGGCCTGGTTTAAAGGATAAAGCTAAGGTTTCATCAACCTGACTGGTAACATAGTTCCAACGAACGATTTTTTTGTCGTTATAAACGGAAGCATAAACCATTTCGGGGCGGTAGTCGAATGCAATATCTACAACTTTGTTACCCAAATCCAACTGACCATGCAGTAATTCGCTTGCATTAAGCTGTGGAATTCCCAATATTTCGCCCGAAAAAGCCTGCTGATTGAGTGCAGTTTTTACTTTTCCGAAATCGAAAACCAAGGCTTTATTTGAGGCTGTGATAAAGTATTTTCCTGTTGGGTCAACTTTTACGCTCATTGGGGCTTCTTCAATTGGGATTAAAGCGAAAGCACCTGCTTTTTTCCCTGTTTCAAAAGGAATAACATCAAAGTCGTTGACATTAATTGTTTGCAGGCCATTCGCTTTAAGATAATCATACACATAAACAAAGTTTTGATTCTGATAACTTGCCAAACCTACCAGCAAACCATGACTTTCGAGCCTGCCGGCATCAAAAAATCCTAGTGTAAGTGGCGGCAATTCGAGTGTGAAGGAAGCTTCTTTGATTAATCGACCGATATGATGGCCTGAACCGGCTTCATCATCTGTATCTTCAAATTTCCATGAGGTGATCCCTGATTTAAATTTGGTTTCAAATTCAGTGGTCACATCAGCTTCGCGATGATCCCAAGGGGTGGGATATTCGCTGGTTTGAAATACAAACTCGTTGTTCTGCGAAACCGAAACGCCAGGGAATGCATTAATAAAGAGCGGGTGCATCAAAACCTGTTTGGTTTCAAAGTCGTCGAGACCCAACACCGCAATACGCGAGTTGGCACCGTCTGAATAGAACAGATACTTTCCGTTGTACTTTCCATCTGTTTCGCTAAGTGCCGGAAACCGCATATCACCATACTTTAACAAGGTGTTGTCGAGCGATCCCTTTTTGATCACAAGCGTACTTTCATCATCGAATCCATAGCCCTGCCATGGTTCTGGTGAAAACACACCCACATACTTGTAAATACGCATCGAAGGCAAACCATAAACGATCATGGTTCCGGAATTACCCGATCCAACGAAAGCAAAGTACTCATCGCGCCCTCCGCGAGGCATAAATGTTTTGGTAGCGGCCAAAACATCCTCGTCGTTAAGCCTACGTTCCTTTTTAACGTCTGCCAGTGTTTGCTGTGCTAAAGCATCAGACATCACCACACACGTCAGTAACAGGCTAACAAGTGCTACTGTTAAAGCTTTAAAAAATTGCTTCATGATTTTGGTTTTTGATTAAAAAAAGTGATTTTTTACACATTTGGTTCGAAATTAATTCGCAAATCTTCCAATTTGTTTTGTTATTTCTTAAACAAAAGTAACTTGCCGCTAACTGGATAAAAAATATTAGATGTTTTGAAACCGGAATTAAAACACATTTCCACGTTTTTAAACAGAAAATGCATCTGTCTTATTCAGGAAAACAGGAATTTCATTACCTATTTTCTAATTTTTATTTATTGATTTTTAATCTTTTAACATGAATATTTACCTGACCGTTGTTTTAAAACAAGAATTATTGCATATATTTGTTAGCGATTCAGCAAAGTGAAACAAACCAAAATTAAAAAGGTGTTGGGAAACTTCTTTGTTCCACTTCTGAAAGTAATTTTAAAAGCCTGACTGAAGTATGGAAGTAGTAAATCATTCGCTCTGGCTTATGTTGAGCTATCAATCTGTTGGCTTCTTTTTTTATATGCTTTTCCTTTATTATCAGGAGAAAAATGTAACAAAGTTGCTTTTCGGGCTGTTTATGCTTGCACTCGGATTGACAGGATTTCTAATCCATATACACCTTTATGAGCATTCTTCTACCTTATTCATTTTATTTCCACTGGCTTTTGTGATTGGCTTAACACTTATCCCGTTTTTTTACCTTCACCACAAATCGCTTCTTATTCAAGATTTTAAGCTTCAAAGCATTGATTTCAAGCATTTTGTGCCTGCAATCGTAATGTTTATTCTGCTCACACCATTTTGGGTTTTGATCACTACAAATCATGTGGAATATCTGGATTCCGTTTATGGTTTGTTTTTATTGAAAAACTTCCCTGGAAGGCAAACCTGGCTGATCGAGATTCTCATCAAATCATTGGTTGGCATGCAATTGTTTGTCTATCTGATTTATACATTGAAACAATACAAGAGCTTTTACAAACAGATTCCACAAAACGTATGTGCCGACACGAAAATATACCTGAATGGCATCCAGATATTTGCATTAAGTTTTTTAATCTTAATGGTTTTGTTGTTGAGTCATAATTTTATTCACGAATCAGGTCAAAATCTCAGTAGTACCTTATTTGTTTCTGCTTTGCTCATACTGAATATCGGCCTTGCCTATTTTGGTGTCAGGTTCGAAGATAATTTCCTACACAATTTCCAGCAGTTTCAAAATACTGAAAATCAGCCAAAACGAACTGAAAATGTGAATGAGGATCAAAAACCCGAAGAACAAACAAACCATCAGGAGCAAGGGCTTCATAACGAAAAATATAGAGCCTCGTGCCTGTGCGAAACACTGAAAGAAGAATTACTGGCCGCCCTGCTGATGCTGATGAAGGAAAAAGAACCTTTTACCGACGCCAAACTCAAAATTGATGACGTGGCAGAAATGCTTAATACCAACACAAAATATTTGTCGCAGCTGATTAATGAAAAATTCGGTAAAAACTTCCATGCTTTTTTAAATGATTACCGCTGTGCCAAGGTGATCAAACTATTCCACAATCCTGATTACGAAGATTATAGCATTGAAGGCATTGCTTCCACATGCGGCTTCAACAGCAGGTCAACATTTGTTGCATCTTTTAAAAAATTCTCCGGAAAACTCCCCTCAGAATATCGCAGCTATCTGCATTCAAAAAGCCAAAAAAGCAGGTAAACAAGCATTTACCAGCTGCCGCCAGCTCCTCCTCCACCAAAACTTCCTCCGCCAAAGCCGCCAAAACTACTGCCTGACGAACCTCTACTACCACCAGAGAAACTCTGCCAGCTACCACCATGCGACCGTCCTGCCTGACTGGCCAGGAACAAGGCTGCCCAAAAAGGCAAATTACTTTTGCTACCGATATGGTTGGATGATCGGCTGGCTTTTAACACATAAAAAATGATCAGGAAAACTAAAATGGGAACAAACCATGCAGCAGCAGGCGATTGATCATATTCATCAGCAGCAAATTCGCCAGAAGCCAGGCCAAACATCACATCAGTAGCACGCCAGATACCATCAAAATACCGGTCATTCTTAAACTCAGGTATCATCTCATTATTCACAATCCGCCTGGCCAGCGCATCAGGAATCATTGCTTCCAGGCCATATCCAGTGGCAATAAATGCCTGCCCGCGACTGTTTTGGGTTTTTGGCTTTATCAATATTACTGCTCCATTATTATGCTGTCGCTGCCCAACGCCCCATTGCTGACCCAGCCTGAAAGCAAAATCAGCCGGATCATAGCCTCCCAGGTCGTTCACCAAAACCACGAGAATTTGAGTGGAAGTTGTATCGTTGTAATTGACCAGCTTTTGTTCCAGGGCATATATTTCCTCTTCGGATAGGGTGCCTGTGAAATCATTCACCAGCCTGGGTGGTTCAGGCTTGGCTGGTATTTGAGCAATGCCTTCAGCATTGAATAAAATAAACTGCGAAAACAGTACAAAAAAGGTTAATAACAGGTTTTTCTTCATCTATCCAAACGAAATTTCATCACTTAATTCATTGATATCATCACGTTGATAAGGGAAATGCTTTTTGAGTTTCTGACCGGCACGTGCGATGCCATTTTCAAGTCCGGCAACAAAATCACCCAGCTTGAAATGCTCCGCCATCAGTGCTTTGATATCTTCCCAAAAATTCTCCTCAACCTCTTTGTTTATACCAACATCACCTATTATGGCAAATTTATGATCTTTTATCGCCAGGTAAAAAAGCACTCCATTACGTTGTTCAGTCTGGTTTATCTTAAGGTACTCAAATAAATAGGCCGCCCTGTCGAGCACTTCACCTTTACAGTGATTTTCGATATGCACCCTTATCTCACCCGAAGAGTCCAATTCAGCTTTTAAGATAGCTGTCCGTATTCGAGCTTTGTCTTCCTGTGTAAAAAAATTTTGTGCATTAGGCATAATAAGAAATTTTTTAGAACTCTACTTGGGGTACTGTATCGGCTCCTTGTGCTGCCTCGAAATAAGGTTTTTCTTCAAAACCAAACATCCCTGCCAGCAAGGTCTGAGGAAAAGATTTTATGTAATTATGTAAGTGTTGTAAGTCCTTGTAGTTTCGTTAAACTTCATTCGTTCAACCGTAATACGGTTTTCTGTTCCTTCGAGCTGTGACTGCAACTCCAGAAAATTCTGATTTGACTTGAGCTCAGGATACTTTTCCACTACAACCATCAAACGTGATAGTGCTCCGGATAATCCTTCCTGTGCTTTTTGGAAAGCCTGTAAATTGGCTTCAGTCAGATTGTCTGCATTCACATTTACCGAGGTGGCTTTGGCACGGGCTTCCACAACTCCAGTTAAAACTTCCTGTTCCTGAGCAGCAAACCCTTTTACGGTATTCACGAGATTCGGAATCAGATCGGCACGGCGCTGATAAACATTCTCTACCTGCGCCCATTGTGCCTCAACTTGTTCGCTATTCATCACCATAGTGTTATAGGTACTCTTAAAAAAGCTGTAAAATACAAGCACCACGACAACGATAACAGTGATAACGATGAGTGTCTTTTTCATAGGTTGTAATTGTTTTAGAATTCACAAAGGTCGTAAAAATGTTGATAAAATGGAGTTTTTTCCTTTTATTTATTTTTTTTATTTCATGCACAGCCACTTAACAATACTTATCAGCAGACATTCAATACCCGTAATAAACAAAGGAATGCAATGGTATTTTTGTAATTTTGCAGACAGAAACATTCTAAATAACAAAAATTCGTATCAAATGAAATATGATGTGATCGTTATAGGCAGTGGCCCGGGAGGTTACGTTGCTGCCATCAGAGCTTCTCAGTTAGGGAAAAAAGTAGCCGTAGTCGAAAAAGAAGAAATTGGCGGTATCTGTCTCAACTGGGGCTGTATCCCTACAAAAGCCCTGCTAAAAAGTGCTCAGGTTTTCAATTATATGAAACATGCTGCTGATTATGGCATTTTGCTCGAAAGCGAGCCAAAGCCCGACTTCGAAAGCATTGTAAAACGTAGCCGGGGCGTAGCCGATGGCATGAGCAAAGGTGTGCAGTTTCTGTTCAAAAAAAATAAGATTGAACTGATCAAAGGATTTGGTAAATTGGTCAAAGGCAAAAAAGTGAGTGTTACTGATAGCGACAGCAAAGAATCCGTTTACGAAGCCGATCATATCATAATAGCTACAGGTGCCCGTTCGCGCGAATTACCAAATCTACCCATTGATGGCAAAAAAATCATTGGTTACCGCCAGGCAATGGTCTTGCCGAAATTACCGAAATCGATGGTAGTTGTTGGCTCCGGAGCAATTGGATCAGAGTTTGCCTTCTTCTACAACAGCATGGGTGTTGAGGTTACTCTTGTTGAGTTTATGCCCAATATCTTACCTATTGAAGATGAAGAAGTTTCAAAGCAACTGGAGCGTTCTTTCAAGAAGGCAAAGATGAAGGTGATGACCAATTCATCTGTTGAAAAAGTTGACACCTCCGGAAAAATATGCAAGGTTACCATCAAAACCAAAAAAGGCGAGGAAGTTGTTGACGCAGAGATTGTACTTTCTGCAGTTGGCATTGCAACAAACCTTGAGGGTATCGGACTTGAGGATGTTGGTGTAAAATCCGAAAAGGGCAAAGTGGTAGTTGATGAATACTATCGCACCAATATTGAAGGCGTTTATGCCATTGGTGATATTGTTCATGGCCCTGCTTTGGCTCATACCGCCTCTCACGAAGGTATCACCTGTGTAGAAGCCATTGCCGGTCTTAATCCCGAACCAGTTGATTATGGCAATATCCCTTCCTGTACCTACACCAATCCAGAAGTTGCTTCGGTAGGTTTAACCGAAAAACAAGCCAAAGAAGCCGGATACGAAATCAAAGTGGGCAAATTCCCTTATTCTGTTTCAGGCAAAGCCAATGCCGCCGGTAATAAGGATGGTTTTGTAAAAGTGATTTTTGATGCCAAATACGGCGAATGGCTTGGTTGTCATATGATTGGCGACAACGTAACAGAGATAATTGCCGAAGCCGTTGCAGCACGCAAACTGGAAACTACAGGCCACGAAATCATTAAAACTGTGCACCCGCATCCCACCATGTCAGAAGCAATCATGGAAGCTGCTGCGGCTGCCTACGGCGAAGTGATTCATTTGTGATGAGTTGAAGGGTTTGTAAATCTGGCTTTCATGTTTTTTAAAAAAAAATAGCATAAACGCTGGCAATGAATGAATCAGGATTTGAACACAAAGTTGGCCAGGCAATTGTTAATCTTAGTTCGAAGATACTAAAACATGCATAATGTCTTTTAACATTTAATGTCTAAACGCTATGGCCACGCATAAAGAGCTCGAAATATGGCAAATGTCTATCGATTTTGTTGTTGATATATATAATATCACAAAAAGCTTTCCTGATGAAGAAAAATACGGATTAACTAGTCAGATGCGTCGTTCGGCTGTTTCAATTTCTTCCAATATTGCAGAAGGATCTGCAAGAAACAGCAAACAACAATTCCTTCAGTTTCTCAATATAGCCTTAGGTTCGCTTTCAGAATTGGAAACTCAACTCATAATCGCTGAAAGATTAAATTATTTGCAATCAAAGCAACCAATTGAATCTTTAGCAGTGATAAGATCAAAACTTATAAAATTGATAAAATACTTAAAAACACTCAATTAAACCCATAAACCCTTTAACTCCTTAACCCTTTAACCCTTTAACCCTT
>DJWN01000079.1 GCA_002440975.1 Bacteroidales bacterium UBA6229 | reverse complement strand
AATTTATTTCGTTACAAATACTTAGCAAGTTTAGGATCTTTATGCTTTGAAAAGTCTTTACGAAAACTTGCTTTGAAGATGCATTTCATTTTTCGGCCAATTTTCTCAACTCAGCGATAAAAACTTCTGATTCTGCATCAGACATCGTATCGCTTTTCATACCTTCGTCGATCATCGCAGCAAAAACTTCATCCTCCTCTTCCAGCAAAAACTCAATCCCTTTGTATTTTGCTGCTAGATTTCGAGCAAGTTCGATCAGATTACGCCCTGCCTTGGAGCGTGTATTTATGCGTATTGTTACGGTGGACATTTGTATGCTTTTTTCTTAGATTGACAAAAATAAGGAAATTCTAAATTCTCATTTGTTATCTTGGTCAAATATTTTCGGGTCTTCAAAGTTTTGGAAATCTTTAAAAATGTCTATAAATCAAAAATAGAATTGATCTGCAATTCACCATATTTTTCAAGTTGTTCCTTGCTATGGTATGCTTTAAAATACGCTTTATCATGAAACCACCTGAGTACTTCGTCTCGTTTTAAATTTGTTTTTTCCGGCGATATAATGGTCAGGTAAGAACTCCAGGGATATTCCAGAAAATGGTTACAAAAACCATGATGAATCGGGTTGTGGTGGATATAATAAATCAGATAAAGTAACTGATCTTTTGAGGTAATCTGTATCCGCCTGAAAGGATGTTCAAATAAACTACCGGTGCGCTGAAACCTTTTATTAATGGCTTTGGTGTAGGCGTTGAATAGATTGGCAAATTGCTGATTTGCGAAATTTCTGTTTGTTCCCTTTAAACCTTCAAGGTTTTGGAAACATTGAAGGTTTAACTGCTCAACAGTTTTAATTCTAACCAAAAAATGAAAATGATTATTCATCAAAACCCAGGCAAAAGTGTCGGCTATCGGCGAAATATATTTACTATACAAATGCAAAAAGTACTCATAGTTGTCTCCTTCGCGAAACAATGTGCATCCGTTGATTCCTCGATTATAGAGGTGATAGAACTTACCGTATTCCAGTGGTATTTCTCTGGAAGTCATTTTCTGTTGTTTTAGGCTGGAAATAAGAAAAAATTGGATAAATATAAAAAGTTTTCACAAAAATAATTCTACTGTCCAATAAAATATTCAGACCTAGGTTTTTAAAACCTTGAAGGTCTGAAATATCCAACCAAAGCTCTTTCAAACTTTAACGCTTCTTCCTTCTCTCTTTTTTAAACGAAGGTCTTCCTGAAGGTGAACCTGAAGACTTCCCTGAATATCCCGAAGACATATCCCGTTCACTGGCGCGTTCAACACGTACCTTTTCGGGATTGAGTTTTTTGTTGGCAAAGGCACTCATTACAAGCTCAACAGATTGGTCGTCAATATCTACAAACGAGAAATTATCCATCAATTTGATATGACCAATGCGCACATCGCGTGAGCGCGTCACCTGATTGATTAATCCAATAAGGTTATTAGGTTTGATGTTATCTTTTTTGCCAAGGCTGAAAAATAATTTTGTAAAGCCAGATTCTTGTCCGCCACTGCGTTCGCGGAAAGATTTTTTCTTTCCTCTTCCGGGTCTTTCATCTTCATAACGGCTACGACTTTCGTCCACATTCAAATCCTGAGCATCACGATAATAATCCAAAAACCTGTTGAAGGCCAGTGAAACGAAGCGTTTGATCAGCTCCTCGCGCGACATCCATTCCAGCTTGCGGAAAACCACAGGCAGATAGGCATCTATTTCTTCGTGATTAACTTCAACATTTTCGAGCCTGTCGATATAGTTGAACAGCTGTTTCTCGCATACTTGCATTCCGGTAGGTATCTTAGCCGGAGCAATGGGTTGCGAGAGTTGTTTTTCGATCTGTCGGATACGTCCTTTTTCGCGCATATGGACCAGACTGATACACACCCCTGTTTTGTCGGCACGGCCTGTGCGACCACTTCGGTGCACATAACTTTCGGGGTCATCGGGCAGGCTGTAGTTGATCACATGGGTAAGGTTATTCACGTCGAGCCCCCGTGCAGCAACATCAGTGGCCACGAGAATCTGCAGGTTTCCTTCGCGGAAGTGATTCATCACATGATCGCGCTGAACCTGAGAAAGATCGCCATGCAAAGCACCGGCATTATAGCCATCGTTGATCAATTGATCAGCAATTTCCTGAGTTTCGGCACGTGTGCGGCAAAACACAATCCCATAAACCGCAGGATGAAAATCGACGATACGTTTGAGGGCTTTGTAGCGGTCTTTGGCATGTACCAGGTAATAGCTGTGACGCACATTAGCCGTTCCTGAGTTACGCTTGCCCATCGATTTCACAACAGGACTTTTCATATAGCGTGCCAGGATACTTTCGACAACAGCCGGCATGGTAGCCGAAAAAAGTAAAATATTGCGTTCGTTGGGCACTGACGACAAAATTGCATCCACCTCTTCCTGAAAGCCCATATCGAGCATCTCATCGGCTTCGTCGAGTACTACCCAACTGATTTTCGTCATATCAATCTTACGACGACGCATCATGTCTTGCAAACGACCAGGAGTGGCCACCACGATCTGTGGCTTTTTTTGTAAGGATTTTATCTGACCATCGATACTGGCACCACCATAAATTGCTGTGATTCTTATGGAAGGAAGAAATTGTGCAAAACTGTCCAGATCGCGGGTAATCTGCACACAGAGCTCGCGGGTTGGACATAAAATCAACGCTTGTGTTTCTGCCCTATCGCTATCAATATGATGCAGCAATGGCAGCCCAAAAGCCGCGGTTTTCCCAGTTCCGGTCTGAGCAAGACCTACCAAATCAGTAGGGTTTTGAATCAATTCGGGGATTACGGCAGCCTGAATCGGCATGGGTTCATTAAAGCCAAGTGTTTCGACGGCTTTTAAAAGTTCAGGCTTCAACCCGAGATCGTTAAATGTAGGCATAAAATGTATTGGAAATGAGCGGCAAAGGTATGAATTAATTTTCTGAAAATAAATTATTTATCGCTTTTGCTGCCAGAGCTTTTTAATGAAATCCTAATCTAAACCTAAGACAATCTGCGAAGAAGCTTCATTAGCTTTGCCAAGAGAATTAGTAAAAATCATAGCTGTTTAGCATACGATAATTTGCATGCATTTTTTATAAACACCTATATTTTATTGATTTGCAGCGGTTTTATCTACTAAAAACTTCTGTAAAAAGATAAAAAGGAAAATACTTTCACCTTTAAACTATCAAAATATGAAATCTTATATCTGGACATTACCAACCAGGGTTTTTCATTGGTCGTTGGCAATAGGGTTTACAACTGCTTACATTTTGGGTGATTTTGACAAGTTTGAAAACCTGCATTTTGCTTTTGGTGCATTTGTGGGTACTTTGATTCTTTTCAGAATTGTATTCGGCATCTTTGGCCCAAGATATTCGAATTTTAAAGACTTTCCAATAGCTCCTGAACATCAAAAAGGATTTATAAGGAGCTATTTTTCACGGGCAAAAAACCATGTCGGCCATAATCCAGCGGCAGCTGTTGTTATGCTTTTGATATTACTAATTGGCCTGATTTGCAGCATTTCAGGATATTTGTTATACGCCACAGAAAATAACATTCTGGGGTTTGCTATTCAGGAGGATTTGCTGGAAGAAGTACACGAAGTGCTTGCCAATATCTTTTTGGTTTTAGTGGGAGCTCATTTACTTGGAGTACTGGCAGATACTTTGTTTCATAGAAAAACAGGCACGCTTCAATCCATTTTCACCGGATATAAAAACATCGAGGCCAGGAATGTTAAATTGAATGCTTTCCATAAATACTTTGTCTTGTTGTGGGTCATCGTTCCCATTTATCTTTTCTTCCTGGCTTATAATTTGCCAATAAATGACAACAAAACAACGAAACAAAGCAGCGAACACTATGAGGATAATGATGATTAATAGAAGGGTCTCAGATGTTGAAAAATGGAATTTTGGGCAAAGCACTTAAATCGTGTTCATCAATATTGCTTACTTTAGCCCTTCACTTTTATATGAGCCGGTTTATTGTATGAGCTGAAGAGATTATTTTAAGTTCGCTCATACATTTTGTCTTAAAAACCTGATATCATGAAACTACTTATTATTGAAGATGCTGTTGGGATAGCTAACTTTTTGAAAAAGGGATTAGAGGAAGAGTCATTCAGTGTTGATGTTGCAAGCGATGGGAAATTGGGTTTGGACATTGCATTATCAAGGGTTTATGATCTGATATTGCTTGATTGGCTGCTTCCGGGATTGAATGGCATTGAGGTATGCAGGCTTTACAGAAAGCAAAACACAGATACGCCAATTATTTTTCTTACTGCCAAAGATACCTTGCAGGACACCTTGGAAGGACTGAAAGCCGGAGCCAACGATTTTATAAAAAAACCTTTTCATTTTGAAGAGCTGCTCGAAAGAATAAGGGTGCAGTTAAGACCTAAAACAGGTGAACATGCCATTTTCAGGTTCAAAGACATCGCTTTAAACACAGCTACACATCAGGTTTTTAAAGATGATCATGAAATTTTACTCACCCAAAAAGAGTTTTCGCTTTTGGCATATTTACTGAGAAATAAAAATCAGGTTTGCCGCAGAACTTTGATTTTAGAAAAAGTGTGGGACATTCATTTCGATTACAACACTTCTGTGATTGATGTTTTTATTAATTCACTCCGAAAAAAAATTGGGGCAGACGATCATGAAGCCTACATTCAAACAATAAGAGGAATCGGTTACATTATGCGCGAAACATGAGTCCTATATCCTATAAGAACAGAATTGCATCAAACTACATTGGTGCTACTGCCAGCCTTATTTTGTTGGTTTTTGCCTTGATTTATTTCATCATTGAAGCATCCATTTATCACAACATCGACAGGCAGCTCCATACCGCCTGTATTAAGCATACCCAGGAGGTTACGCTTGAAAACGGGAATATTCGTTTTATAAACAAGATGGAATGGGAAGAACGTGAACACCTGGAGGCTGGTGTCACACCACTTTTTATTGAAGTACGTAACAAAAATGGAAAGCTCAACGACAAATCGCCCAACCTGAAAAGCGAGAGCCTGAGTTTCAATTATGAAAAAACCGGGCAAAAAGCCTATAACACCAGCTTAAACAACCAGCAAATCAGGGCTAAAGTACTACCCATCATCCGCAACAACACTGTTGAGGGGTATATCGTTGCGGCCTTGCCTATAGCCGGACAGCTGCAAACGCTCAACATACTGCGTACTATTTTATTAACAAGCTTTCCTTTTCTATTAATTGTGCTTTATTTTATTGCCCGCTATCTGGCAGGCAAGAGCATACAACCCGTGAATGTTATTACCCGCAAAGCGCGTACCATCCAGCGGGATAGCCTCAATCAGCGCATTCCAATTCCTGTTCGCAAGGATGAATTGTACGAACTAGTGATGGCTATTAATGCCTTGCTCGATCGTATTGAGAACAGCATGCAACGCGAAAAACAATTTACGGCGGATGCTGCCCATCAATTAAAAACACCTTTAGCCGTGTTAAAAGGCACTTTGGAGGTGCTTGTCAGAAAAAACCGAACTGTGGAAGAATATAAACAAACCATCCACGAAACAGTTCTCGAAATAAACCGCATGGGTACTATTGTAGATCAGCTCCTGCTTTTGGCGCGTTTCGACAGCTCCAAATACATGCAGCAACGGGCTGTTGTGTCGCTTGTATCTCTTACGGATGATATAATACAGCGCTTCTCGCATCAGATAAAGGAGAAAAACCTTGTTATAAATTTTGTGCCCGAGCAAAACCTCGAATTGCAAACAGACCCTTTTCTGATCAGTATCATTTTTGAAAATTTAATTTCTAATGCCGTAAAATATTCTCCCATAGGCGGAACCATTGAAATAGAGCTCCCAGAAGATGGAAAAGACTTTATTTTCAGCATAAAAGACGAAGGCATTGGTATTGATCCCGAGGAACAACAAAAGATTTTTAATCCTTTTTACCGGTCGCAAAAGGCTATAAACACCAGAGAGCAGGGCGATGGATTGGGTTTATCCATCGTTCAAAAGACCTGTCAGTTGTTAGGATTTCAATTGTTGATTGCAAGCAAACCAAACAAAGGAGCGCAAATTTCTATTCGTTACAATAAGCCACTGTAATGTTTGAATTTGATGAGTTTTATCAGGTCATTTGCCTAAAAACGCTGCGATAACGTTACGTATAGTCGGTGATAATTTGAAGATGGCTCAAACGTACCTTCATAATAGATGCCGCCGGAAAGTTTTCGCGTTAGCTGAACATTCATGTTAATCTCTCCCATATGCTGTTTCAGCTTGCTAAGCATATCAAAGTAGGATTGGTTGACATAGCGGTAGCCAAAACCCAGCGAAATTCTGCCTTCATTCAAATACTGATAAAACATCCCACTGAAAATATTACCCTTGAGATAAGCGTTTTCAAGGTAGGTATGGGTCAGACTTGCCGAAAGTTGTGTGCCGGGTATCCTGGCTATTGAAACAAAGGAATAAAGATTCTTTGATGATATGGGGTCTGATTTCCTTTTGCGGTAGCCAGCACTCACACCAACTGTCAGTAGTTTTATTGGCTTGTAGGTAAGCCTGAGATTGTAGCCTTGGAGCATTTCTTTCTCTAATAAACGTTCTACAATGTCCTTGTAAGTTTCGTAGTAGATGATGTTATTTCTGTTGTTGAAAGAGATGCTTGCAGAGATTTTTCTGCTAAATTTATACCTTAAAATCAGATAAAGATTGGTGAGTGCGCTACGGTCAGATGCTACGTCCAGGTTCTTTTTATACAACTCAAATTCAGCAGAACCAAAAAAATACAATCCCGAAAAGATCGTATTGGAGTGCTGCATATAAAGAAATCTTCTGTCGGTAATGCCATTGTTTTGCTGCTCCATCACCGAAAGAGTAGTTTGTACTAAGCCATTTTTTGAATTGACCTGATGACTGATATAGCCCCCAAATTGCGCCAGGTTAAAATTAAAGCTGTAATCCCTGTAATCAGGTCGCGCACCACCCACAGCACCAATCGTAAAGGTGCCTTGTCTGTATTCGGCCTGCAAACCGTCGATCGCGCCCACACTGCTTAACTTTGGGTTGATTTTTCGGCCAAAACTGAGCGCAAAATGGTCATTAAACTTATACCCTAACGAAAGGTCATAAATTTTCAGTCCATTGTAAAGGTTCGACTTAATTTCATCCCATTGACCATTACGGTGACTAAAAACAAGATAAGTTTCCAGGCTGAGTTTACCATCCAGCAAGTTGCGTGCTTTCATGGCATAGTTATAGCGCATTTTCTGGCTGTTGCCTCCTTCGGTATTCGAAAATCCCGAATAGGATGCCACCCGGAAGCGACCGCTTATATCGGCTTTCAATTTCGGTCCTGTATCTGCAATTTCCTTCTGGCCAACACTTTCCGGAGAATCAGGTAATTCTTCCTCATTAATAAATGCTGAAACCGGATCCTCTTCATTTTCTACTAAACCGTCATTTTTCTCGTCTGATGCAATTATAGCAGACACAAAGGTGAATAGTTTGTCCCCAACTTTGAGATTAACCGCACCTGGCAAGGGCCTACCAACTGCCGACAGACTGGAAAGATTGGTTAATACCAAAACCGGAACAGCTTGTCCGCTACTATTAAAAAATAAAGTGTCTCCGGCTTTAAGTCCTTCGGTTTCTGCAAACCTTACATAAATATTGGCACTTGTTACATAGGAAACTTCGCCCTGCATTTCGACACCAGTATCCTGTGCAGAAAGGGCCAGCCACCAAAAGCTAAAAGCGATAATCAGGAAAACAAGTTTTTTCATCGGATACTTTTATTGGTGTTTTGCCAAAGCATTAGTTTATCACTATCACCATTCGGATGACATTCCAGACAGGCATTGCTTTCATATACATAGCCATTAATTCCCTGATGCTCGTCGTCCATATCAATTTGGTTGTGTTCGTGACAATCGGTACAACTAAATATGGCATAATTAGTTGGATTCGTATGGCAATCGGTACAAGTGTTCCACTCCCCCTGATGCTCTCCGGAATAAATAGGAAAATAAAGCGCATCATGATTAAAGGTGGAAGGTTCCCAGCTGATTTCGGTATGGCAGCTCTGACAATCTGTGGGGAATTGCGCACTCTGATGCGGCGGGTCTGTTGTTTGATTGTAATCATCTGTATGGCAGGCATAACAGGTGTTTTCAGTCGCTATATAATCGCCGTTATGACAGAGCATACAATCGTTGGCAATAGCGGCATGAGCACCATTCAACACATAAAAATCATTGTGGATGGGAAAAGTTGCCGGTTGCCATTCGGGTTCGGTTGTATGGCAATCATCACAGGCTGTGCCGATATTCAACTGCTCGTGATTAGGATTGATTGTTTGATTATAATCAGCCTGATGACATTCCAAACAAGAATTTGGTGTGCTCATGTAATCTCCCTGATGACACAATGCACAGCCATCTGCAACTGCAGCATGGGCTCCTGAGAGCTCATAATAGTCGTTATGAACTGCAAATGTAGCTGGTTGCCAGTCGGGTTCGGCGGTATGGCAAGATGCACAATCTGTTGACAAGGCCAAGGCTTCATGGCTTGGGTTTACAGATTGGTTATAGGCAGTTTCGTGGCAGGCAAAGCATTCCATTGGTGTATCAAAATAGCCATCGGCATGGCATTCGGCACAAAGTAGCGTATTGTGTGCACCGGTGAGGGGAAATTCGGTCAGGTTGTGATTAAAGCCTCCATCGCCGTTTCCTGTTGGATGACAGGCAAAACAGGCTTCACTTTCGTAGGCGTATCCCGGTACTCCCTGATGTTCTTCATCCATATCGGGTTGATTGTGATCGTGACAGTCGATGCAGCTGAACAAGGCATAATTGGAAGGCTGCGTATGGCATGAAGTACAGCTTTCCCACTCTCCCTGGTGCTCTCCTGTATAAATTGGGAAGAATTGGCCATCATGATCAAAAGTTGATGGTGTCCAGACATTTTCATCATGGCATTCAAAACATTCCGTCGAAAACTGTAAGGATTGATGCGGTGGGTTTTGCGATTGCACGTATTCCTCCGTATGGCAGGCATAACAGGTATTGGGCGTGTTGTTGTAGTCTCCGTCATGACAAAAAACACAATCATTTGCAATTACATTATGCGCACCAGCCAAGGCATAATAGTCGTTATGCAAAGGAAAGCTGGCAGGCTGCCAGCCGGGCTGTTCGTTGTGACAATCAGCACATGTCGTCTCCAATTCTAATGCTGCGTGATTGGGATTAATACTTTCCAGGTAGGCATCCATGTGACAGGCATCACAATTTGTGGGCGTGTCGGCATAGCCTCCGGCATGACATTCCTCGCAGTCGGTGTTGGCATGTAAGCCAAGCAACGGAAAATCTGAGAGGTTATGATTGAAGCTGTCATCATCAGCATTTCCCATCGGATGACACTCAAGACATGCCCCGCTTTCATAAATATAGCCACCTACTCCCCGATGCTCATCGTCCATCTCCGTTCTATTGTGTTCATGGCAACTTATGCAGGTAAATTGTGCGTAATCTGAAGCGGTTTGATGACAATCTGTGCAGGTATTCCACTCACCATTGTGCTCGCCGGAATATATTGGAAAAGAAAAAATATCATGTTGCCTGTAATCTGCCGGCCTCCAATCAGGATCTGTTGTATGACATTCTTTGCAGTTTTCAGAAAAGTTAAGGCTGCTGTGATTGGGGTTGTTTGATGTTTGATAATCTGATATATGACAAGAAACACAATCAGGTGACAGGCCACTATAGGTGCCCGTAGTATGACATTGACTACAATCGGGGATATCATGTCCTTTTGAAAGGGGAAAAAAGTCGTGATTGATATTAGTGCCCGACCAGCTGAATGCATTAAACTGATGACATTCAATGCAATCAAGAGAATAATTCCCGGCAACATGATCCGGCTCTTTTGCCTGAAGGTAATCTTGCTCGTGGCAATCGACGCAATTTACTCCCAGAGGTTCAAAGTTCAGCCTGGAAGCCGAGGTATGACAGTCGATACAATCTGCCGTAAAGTGAGCCCCCAGCAAAGGAAACCGACTCATCTGGTGAATACTCGTGATATTATTTACGATCCAGGAATTGGTTTGGTGGCAATCACCACATTCCTGACTGGTTGTTTGCTGATGAATATCGGTATGACAACTGATGCATGAGGGCTCTGCATCGTTAAATACCAGGGTTGGATGGCAACTCTGACAATCCGTTTGAGCATGTTGTCCGTCCAGCAAAAATCCTGTTGAAACATGGTCAAAAGGGTAGGTTCCCAAAATCAATTTCCACCCCTCACTGTTGTGACAATCACTGCAAGCTATTTTAAGCTCCTCCCCATGAGGGTTCTGCGCAAATATTTGTGGTACAATGAATACCAGAAATAAAAAAATCAATGACAAGCTTCGCATCGGTAATCAATTTTATAGTGAGTAACAGTTTGGTTATTGAGCAGTGTTTTTTTGTGGCAATCATCACAGGCCAGGTTTTGATGGGCACCATCAAGCACAAAACGGGTTTTGCTGTGGTCAAAAAGCAATGGATACCAACTTTGTGCACTATGGCAAGTTGTGCATGAATTCGCATTGGTTGCCTCTTGATCAAATTGTCCGGCGTGCGGATCAGTATGACAGGTTTTACAGTCTTGCTTGGTCTGGTTGAAAATATGCTCTTTTTGATTGGTAATCGGGTTGGGTTTGATATGACAATCTCGACATTCGAGGCTGGCATGTTTGCCTTCCAGCTGATATCCTGTGAGCTCATGATCGAATGATATGCGCTGCCAGCTTTGTTCACTATGGCAGGATTTGCAATCATTTTCGGGATAATACTTCGGACTGATCGCAGGTTTGTGGGGATCTTGATGGCAATCAACACAAAACTCGCCAATATTCCGGAAATGCCATTGATCATTGCTCAGGTGACATTCGAAACAAGGGGTGGCAAGATGAGCCCCACGCAAGGCAAATACGGCCTGCTGATGTTGCTCAATCCCGAAATTACTGGGCGTAAAACCTGCCGTTGTATGGCAGTCAATACAATCCGAATCAAAATTAGTTGCTGTAAATTCAGCCTGATGATAATCGGTATGGCAGTCCATGCAGCGGTTGTGAGGCAATGGATCAGTATAACTATTTTTATGACACGACTCGCAACTCAGGCCTTGATGGAGCCCTGTGAGCGGATACTGCGTTGCATTGTGATCAAAGCTACTTAATCCTTTGATCTGTTTAAAGGAGTTTTCGCTATGGCACTTCTTACAATCGTTTCCGAATTTTCCGTTGTGGACATCCTCGTGGCAGGCAACACAGCTCTGGTGATCAACCGGTTTAAATAATTGATAGTCGCTGTTATTTTGAATTGTTATGGGATGACATTCAACACAATCAACTTCGCTATGCTTCCCCAATAGAGGAAATTGCGTTTTCTGGTGATCGAAAGCAGGAGTAGGCTTAAAACCTTTATAATCATGACATTGTAAGCAATCTTTCGGCAAACTTTGCTGGTGATAGTCAGCATGACAATTCAGGCAATCTGTTGACAAACCCAGGTAGGAAAACTGTTTTTCCCTAATATTCTGATCGGTAATAAAGTCTTTAGTATGACATGATTTACAGCTTGTTTCGGCATGTTGCCCCTGCAATTCGTATCCGGTAAGATCATGATTAAAAGTGGTGGTATCCCAATTTATAATCTTAAACTTCCTGCCGTGATGATCGCTATGGCAGGCAATACACGCCTCCTTTCTTACTTCTTCAGAAGCATGATATCCCTTATTTTGAGTTATTCTTTCATTAAGCAACTCATGGCAGTCCAGGCAAAGCTGGTCGGATACTTTTTTTCCCAATTCATGACAAAGCGTGCAATTGTTCAGCCCCTCCAGGTGGGCATGAGGTTCGGCAAGATCGCCCGGCGACAGTTGAGCCCGCAAACTAAGCTGTGTACCGATTACAATCAGCAGAAAAACGAATATGCTTTTTGGATAACTGTTCATTTTAATGTTTTAACAAGGCTTCTCCGAATTTTTTGGTAATTGTAATACCGGCATTTTCAAGAAATTTTGAAGGCAGTTCTCCACCGGCAAAGATGTAAACCAGATCATTAGCTTGTTGATATTGATCACCATCAACTTCTATTGTTATAGTGGTATCTTCAATAGCCAGCAAGTTAGAATTGAACAACACCTTCAGTTTTCCTTGTGCTATTGCCGCTTCAACCCGTTCCTGATTTTTAGGTTTAATCCGCTGAAAACCTTCTCTACGATAGGATAGCATCACTTCATTTTGATTGCACAACAGCAAAGCCGATTCCACTGCCGAATCTCCTCCTCCAACCACACAAATCCTTTTATTGCTAATGTCTTCCGGTTCGAGTAGGCGATAGGCCACATTCTGACTGTTTTCGCCGGGGATACCGAGCTTTCGGGGTATCCCTCTTCTGCCGATAGCAATCAGTACTTTGGCAGAGGTTAAGGTTTCGCCCTGAGCCGTTACCACTTCAAAATAGTTCTCCTTCTTTTCGATTTTTTCAATTTTGGTTTGTTCTTTTATAGCCAATCCATTTTTATTAAGTGCCTCATTCCAAATATTTAGCAGCTCCTGCTTGTTGGTTTCGAACAGCTTGACTTTACCATAAAGTGGCAAATTCATCGCCGAAGTCATCACTATTTTTGATCGCGGAAAAGTATACACAGTCCCACCTAGTGTGTCCTGATCAACAGTTAAAGCATTTATTCCCAGTTTTTTGGCTGTTAGGCATGCGGAAATACCAGCAGGTCCGGCTCCTATTATAATAAGGTCATAAGTAGCACCATGGTTTTTGTAGAGCTGTTGCGCAAGATTTTCCACAGCTTGTTTGCCCTGCTCCACAGCATTTTTGATAAGTCCCATGCCCCCTAATTCTCCCGCAATATAAATTCCCGGCACATTGCTCTCAAAATATTGATTAACATGTGGCAGATCCACACCTCTTGTAGCTGTACCAATATGCAGCGTGATGGCCTCTGTTGGACATGCATGGAAGCAAGCACCGTGTCCGATGCAGCGTGAAGCATTAATGGTAGTGGCCCTGCCATTCATAATGCCGATGATGTCTTTTTCGGGGCAGGCCGAAATGCAGGCACCGCTTTGAATACACTTGTTTGGGTTAATCACAGGATGAAGCGAAACAGGTTCGTATAAGCCCGATTCGCGTGCTTGCTCAATTTTTTGGCCTACCAGCCGCGATTGCCTTCTGATCTTTAGAACATAGATCAGAATGATAAGGCCAAAAAGCAAAAAAACAGCACCATAAATCAGGACTTGTTCTGCAAAAACTATATTCATTAAAACATCCATGTGTATCCGAATAATAGGGCAACAATGATGTGTATTATCATGATAATCAACATTAAAAGAGCAAAGGGCAAATGGGCTACATGCCAATAGCGAAAAAGATTTTGCATCATTTCAAGTCGCTTAATCCTTCTGCCAAAAGCTAAATTTCGCTTTAATATCGCAACAATTTCTGATCTGTTTTTAGCTGGAACACCAGCATCTTTCAAGTGTCTGGCAACCGTATTAAGCTTAACCGGCTTCACATCCTTCTTGGTATCCTGATTCGGAACAGATAAAGCCTGCAGTTCTGCTGTGATCGATTCACGCAACTCATCATCGGTAATTAAATGCTGCAGGGTTTGCTCCGACTCCTTGAGTAAGTCTTGAATATCCGTTCGTGACATCATTCTGCCTTCTATCGTGTGGGGAATCTGCAAATAGATATAACGGCCCAAAATTCCGCTTAAAAAAACAGCTACCATACTCCAGAAACTAATTGCTACAAGACCTCCGAACTTGAACGCCGTATGAAAAAGCACCAATATGGGCCCCAGCGTACACATAAAAATATGAAATTCAAGCCAGTACTTTAGCAATCCTATTCGACGCATCCTTTTAAGCCTTTTTCGCAACATATACGACCCAACGCCGATGATCATCAATAATGATCCAATAATGCCCAAACCATGACCCAGCGCACCACTGGGTTTAAAATCCTCATGCAAATCATGAAAAAATCTCGACTCCAGCGGTGTCAAATAATAATCATAGGCCACTAAAGCAATCCATGCTGTTATCGCAGCTGTTAGAATTACATAGGTGAGATTAATAACAATTCTAAAATGTCTCATTGCTGTGCTTAATTTGTGCCAGTCTGAACCTTAAAATTACTGAACATCACCTTTAACTTATTTAAGAGAATTTTCCAGAAAGCTCTTATTGTAACTAATTATAAATATATAAA